>NZ_CP076544.1:2734271-3068542 GCF_018885305.1 Curtobacterium sp. L6-1 | reverse complement strand
GCCCGCGCAGCCCCGTGGCGACGTCGTCCAGGTCGAGCTGGGTGGCGAGCCGGTACAGGTTCGCGACGCGGTACAGGTCCTTCCCGCCGCCGTAGCTGTCGGCGCCGAAGGACGCCTCGGAGACGTCTCCGGCGTCGGCGCGCACCTGGGCGGTCAGGCGCTCCCGCTCGGTCGACGACAGGTCGGACAGGTCCAACCGGTCGTCGGCCTGGAGGCTCGGGGCCGCGAACCGAAGCACGTCACCGGTGCAGACGGGCGCCGCCCCGGTGATGGTCGCGTAGTGCAGACCGGTGCAGTCCAGGCCGGTCGCGCCCTGGCCGGGCTGCGGCACGACGACCGTGTCGCCACGGGCCGCGGTGCGGTAGCCGAGCGCGGTGCGCTGCTCGCCGTCGGTCGCGGACCCGGTCGACGACCGGGCGAGCGTGACCCGCTGCAGCGGGGACGCCGCCGCGGCGGACAGCGCCCGCACCTGCTGAGAGGTCGCGTCGTCGGGCACGGGGAACAGCACGACGGTGCCGCCACGCGGGAGGGCGATCCTGCTGCCGTCGAGGTCGCCGCTCGTGACGACGCCCCACGTCCGGCCGTCGGCGGCGACGGTGCCCGTCGTCGTGCCGTCGGGACCGTCGCCGGTCGCGGTGACCGGCCCGGTGGCGGTGGTGGTCTGCGCACGCTCGGCCGTGTACGACACGAGCGGCGAACCCTGCGCGAGGACCGTGTGCCCGAGCACGGTCGACCCCTTCCGGTGCTCGACCGTCACCGAGACCTGGTCGTACGCGGAGACCAGTGTGCGGTCGGCACCGAGGTCGAGACCGACCTGCTGCACCGCTCCGCCGGCGATCGTCTTCTCGGTCGCGCTCACGACCGGGAGCCCGGCGGCGAACCCGTCGTCGGTCACCTGCCACGAGATCGGCGTCGGGAAGACCGGCTGCGGGGCGGCGCCGTAGACGAGGCCGGAGAACCACCGGTTCGTCGGCGGGACCAGTCCGTCGGCGAGCCGCATGCTGCCCGCGGTGGTCTTCGTCACCGCACCGAGCGCGGCGACGCCGCGCTGCTGGGCTGCACCGTCCACCGAGGGCGAGGCGCTCCCGGTGGTCCGGTCCGCGCCTCCCGTCCGGGTCTCGGGGGCGGTGCCGGTGCAGGCGGTGAGCACGAGTGCGGACGCGGCCACGAGGGCGACGGCGCCGGCACGGAGCCGCACGCTCACAGTCCGATCTGACGGAGGAAGTCGCGGAACCCGTCGGCGACGCCGGCCAGGCGGCCGTCGTCCCGCAGGTGCAGCGTCGCGTCCACCGGGGTGCCGGGGCTCGTGACGCCCGACGACGGCGAGGATGAGAGCTCGGGGCTCTCGACCGCGACGGTCGTCTTCGCCTGACCGTCGGCGTCGGTGACGACGCTGACGTTCTTCACGGTGCCCTGGATGGAGCGGTCGTTGGGCAGGAGCAGGTCGACGGTCGCGCCGTCGGAGATCCGGCCGTAGTCGCGCGGGCTGACGAGGAACTCGCTCGTCACGAACAGGCTCTTCGCCTTGTGGATCGTGCCGAGTTCGGAGCCGGCCTGCACGTAGCCGCCGGCCTTCACGTCGAGCTTCGCGACGGTGCCGGAGACCTCGGCCTTGAAGGTGATGAGGCCGTCGCGCTCGATCTCGTACGCGCTCGTGGTGGTATCCGACCCGACGACGCCCTTCCGGATGTCCTGGGCGAGCTGGAGGCTCTGGACCTGCATGAGCTCCTGGCCCTCGCGGACGGTGTCGCCCTCCTCCACGTACTCCTCGGTGACCGTTCCGCCGTAGTCGGTGCCGACGGCGTACTCCTGCGCGCTGATCGCGGCGGAGGCACTCGTCACGGCGCTCCGGCGCTGGTTGAAGACGAGCGTGCAGGCCGCGACGACGACGAGCACGACCAGGATGCCGCCGTACAGGCGGAGTCGGTTGGTCCAGGTCATGATGCGACCTCCACGGGGGTCGGGGTTCCGGATGCGGCACTGGCGGCGATGACGTCACGCGCGGGCTGCAGCGAGTCGGGGTGGACCACCTGGGTCCGGAGTGCGGGAGCCGGTTCGAGACCGGCGGTGAGCACGAGCACCGGGGCGGTGTCGGCGTCGCGCTCCTGCCGTGCGGCGCGGCGGTTCGCCGACTGCTCGCGGAGCGCGGTGACGATGAACGCGCCGAAGATGATCGAGTTCGTGATGTTCCACGCCGTCGCCAGGGTCAGCTGCCCGTTCGACACGTCACGCCAGATCGCGACGACGCTCGTCAGGGTCAGGAACACGAAGACGAGCACCTGGGGCACGATGAAGTTGAACGGCGACGGTGCCCGTCCCCGGCCGGCTCCGGTGACGTGCCAGGCCTGCTCCTTCCCGCACAGCACGTTCCAGAGCGCACGGGCGTAGATCGGGAACGACACCGCGGCGAGCAGCAGCGTCTCGTACCGGAACGACCCGAGGGCGTAGAACGCCAGGACGACCTGCATGAGGTAGAAGCCGAGGTAGAAGAGCACCCACTCGCCGACGCCGATCGACATGTTCATCGGGCGGAGGTCGAAGAAGATCTCCAGCGGCGGCACGAGGAGCAGCAGCCCGGGCACGATGCCGGTGAGGTAGAAGCTCGCGGTCACGAAGTACTGCAGGCGCTGGTCCATCGTCAGCTTGCGCTTCGGGTTGAACGGGAAGTGGGTCAGCAGGATCTCGAACCCGCCGGTCGCCCAGCGGAGCTGCTGCTTGCTGTACGCCTCGATGGTCTCGGGGGCGTCACCGACGGCGAGGGTCATCGGGATGAAGACCGACTTCCAGCCGCGCTCGTGCAGGTGCAGGCTCGTCCAGACGTCCTCGGACTTCGAGTCGGTGTGGATGCCACCGATGTCGTCGATCGCGGCACGGCGGAAGATGACGTTCGTCCCGACGCAGAAGGCCGCGTTGAAGCGGTTCCGACCGGGCTGGATGAAGCGGTAGAACACCGTCTGCATGTAGCCGGCGCCGCGGGAGACGAGGTTGTGCAGGTTGCCGTACGTCTGCGGGGTCTGCACGAAGGCGATCGACCCGTCCGCGAAGAACGGCACCGTCTCGAACAGGAAGTCCCGCGACGGCACGAAGTCCGCGTCGAAGACCGCGAAGTAGTCGCCCTTCGCCAGGGTCAGGGCGTGGTTGATGTTGCCCGCCTTCGCCCCGTTCGACGACAGGCGGCGGACGTAGCGGGCCCCGAGCCGGTCGGCGAGGGCGCGCACGTCGTCGCTCCGACCGTCGTCGAGGATCCACGTGCGGTGCTCGCCGCGCATCGCGACGGCCGCGGCGACGGTGGCCGCGATCTTGGTCAGCTCCTCGCCGTAGACGGTGATGAACACGTCGACCGTGACCCGCTGGCCGCGCATGCGCATCGGCCAGAGGTGGCTGCGCCCGGTGAGGTCGCGACGGTCGATCTCGTCGAGGTCGAACAGCGTGTCCTGCGTGTTGTGGAACGCGAAGTCACGCGGGTCGGTGCCGCCGGACAGGATGGTCCACATCGACAGCAGGGACTGTCCGACGAGGACGCTCTCGGCGACGATGACGAGGCCGTACGGCAGGAAGTCGCCGCGGTTCGCCGGGTTGAGCAGGAACACCGCGTACGTGACGACACCGAGCGTCGCCAGCAGGACGATGAGCACCATGACCGGGCTGTGTGCCCGGGTGTCGGCTCGTCCACGACCGGACGGGAGCATGCCCGTGCGGCGGCCGGTGACCTCGGCCTGCGGTGCGGTCGCCGTGCCGGCGCGGTCACCGGCCGGGGTGCCGGCGGGGCCTCCGGCGGGGCTGCCGGTGGAGGCTCGACGACCGGAGCGGCGGCGGGGCTGCTCGTCGGCCGGGACCTCGACCACGGCGCGGTCGTCGGGTTCGGTCAGGGGTGCGGAGGTCGTCCGGGGTCGCCGGACGTCCGTGGGTGCGGACATGCGCGTTCTCCTGTCGGGTGTCGGAGATGTCGGTCCGTCCTGCCCGCGGGGGCACGACGGATGACGGGTGTCGGCGACGATGGCGACAGGTCCCGGACCAGGGAGGGTCCGGCGCGGACGGAGGCTAGGGTTCCTCGTCCGTGGCACGGTGCACGCCGTGGGTGCGGCAGGCACCGGAGGATCCGCCCTCGGGAGGCGGATCGGGTTCGGTGTGTTCGGGTGGTGCTCACGACGGCCCGCGCCGTCGGTGGTGCCGATCGTACGACACGGTGCGCCGCCGGTTCGTGACGATCGTGTGAACAGGCCCCTGATCGGTGGTCGTCCGCGCGATCCGACGCCGGACGCGCGTTCCGCGGACAACCGGGCGGAGCGGACGGCGTCGGGCGTGTCAGCCGGGCTGGTGCAGGCGCGCCCCCGCGACCGACCGGACCGCGTCCGTCACGCGGTCGAGCAGCGGTGACGACGTGGTCCAGCGCTGCCACCACAGCACCACGTCCGCTCGTCGCCCCGGCGTCAGCTCGACGAGGGCTCCCCGCTCGAGCGCCCCGAGGCACTGCGCCTCGGGCAACATCCCCCAGCCGAAGCCGAGCTCGACCGCCCGGGCGAAGTCCGCCGAGGTCGGGACGAAGTGCCGCGGTCCTCGGGGTGCGTGCCCGAGGACCCGGCGCAGGAAGCCCTGCTGCAGGTCGTCGTCGCGGTCGTAGTCGACGAGCGGCACCCGGTCGAGGCGGGTCGTCATGCGGCGTTCGGTGTCCGCGCCCTCGAGGTACCGCCGGACGAACGACGGCGCCGCGACGGCCCGGTAGCGGTCCACCCCGAGCGGGACGGACGAGCACCCCTGCACCGGCTCGGCCTCGGCCGTCACCGCCGCCGTGACGGTGCCGGCCCGGAGCAGCTCGGCGGTGCGGTCCTGGTCCGCGCGGTGCAGGTCGAACACCACGTCGGTGTCGCGGCGGACGAGGTCGAGCGCGTCGAGGAACCACGTGGCGAGGGAGTCCGCGTTGACGGCCAGGGCGATCGAGGGCGTCCGGCCCGGGCCGTCCGCGTCCGACACCGCGAGTGCCCGCGAGGTCTCGGCGTCGAGCAGCCGCACCTGCCGCGCGTGCCGGAGGACGACCTCGCCGTCGGGCGTCGGTCGGATCGGGGTGGTCCGCTGGAGGAGCACCCGACCGACGAGCTGCTCCATCGCCTTGACCCGCTGCGAGACGGCCGACGGTGTGATCGCCAGCTCGCGGGCGGCGGCGTCGAAGGTGCCCGTGTCGACGGCGGCGAGCAGGGTCTCGAGGTGGTCACGCTGGAACTGCACCATCAGCGCAGCTTACGGTGCGACAGGAACATGAGCTGGCCTGTGGACAGCGCGGGCCGTACCGTTCGGGTGTGACCGCGCTCCTGCCCCTCCTCTCCGGCCTCGGGACCGGCCTGGCCCTGATCGTCGCCATCGGGGTGCAGAACACGTACCTGCTGCGCCTCGCCGTCAGCGCCCGGCTGGCCGTCGTCGCGGTCGCGGTGGCGGTCTGCGCGCTGTCGGACGCGGCGCTCATCGTCGCGGGGGTCCTCGGGGTGGGGGCGGTCGTCGAGCGGGTGCCCGCCGCGCTGCTGGTCGTCCGCTTCGTCGGCGCCGCCTTCCTGCTCACCTACGGGGTGCTCGCGGCCCGGCGTGCCCTGCGTCCGTCCGGCGATGCCGTGCGCCTCGACGACCGGGCCGCGGAGGACGGGGTGCCCGTCGCCGCCCCGACGACGATGGACGCGACGACGGCGCTCGCGACGACGGCGGCGGATGCGGCGGCCGGACCGGCGGCCGACGTCGGCTCCGGCACGGCGGGCCCGGCGTCCGACGTCAGCCCCGGCACGGCGGGCCCGGCGTCCGGACCGGCCGCCCTGGAGGCGCGACCCGCGTCGACGAGCCGCACCGCGCCTCCCGGCCGGGTCGGTCCCGGCACCACGGCGGCACCGACCATGCGGGCCGCGGTCCTGACGATGCTCGTCTTCACGTGGGCGAACCCGCACGTGTACCTCGACACGCTGGTGTTCCTCGGCTCCGTCGCGAACCAGCAGGGCGTCGACGAGCGCTGGTGGTGGACGGTCGGCGCGGTCGCGGCGAGCTGCCTGTGGTTCGGGGCGCTCGGCTTCGGCGGGCGACTGCTCCGGCCGCTGTTCGCGAGGCCGGTGACCTGGCGGGTGTTCGACGCCCTCGTGGCCGTCGTGATGCTCGCCTTCGGGGTGATCCTGCTCGTCGGTGCCTGACAGCCGGCGCCGGCCGACGCGGGACCGCTACTCGCGCATCGACCTGCCGACGCGGCTGTGGCGGCGGCTGTAGCCGAAGTAGATCGCGAAGCCGATGGCGAGCCACACGACGAAGCGCAGCCAGGTCTCGACCTCGAGGTTGAGCATCAGCCAGAAGCAGAGCACCGCGGACAGGATCGGGATGACGGGCGACCACGGCACCCGGAAGGAGCGCGGTGCGTCGGGGCGGGACTTCCGGAGCACGATGATGCCGATCGACACGAGCACGAAGGCCGACAGCGTGCCGATGTTGATGAGGCCCTCGAGCTTCTCGACCGGCGTGAACCCGGCGAGGACCGCCACGACGATGCCGGCGATGACCTGGACACGGACCGGGGTCTGCGTCTTCGGGTTCGTCACCGAGAACCAGCGGGGCAGCAGGCCGTCCCGGCTCATCGAGAAGACGATGCGGGACAGGCCGAGGAGCAGCACCATGACGACCGTGGTCAGGCCGATGAGCGACCCGATCGCGATGATGCCGGCGGCCCAGGGCAGGCCGACGATGTCGAACGCCGAGGCGAGGGACGGGGTGTCCTCCTGCGCGAGCCGCTGGTACGACACCATCCCGGTGATCACGATGCTGACGCCGACGTAGAGCAGCGTGACGATGCCGAGGCCGATGAAGATGCCGCGCGGGAGCGTCTTCTGCGGGTTCTCGGTCTCCTCGGCACTGGTCGCGACGACGTCGAAGCCGATGAACGCGAAGAACACCAGGGACGCGGCGGCGAGCAGGCCGAAGACGCCGTACTGCGCGGGCGCCGAACCGGTGGCGAAGGACACCAGGGACTGGGTGAGGAAGCTGCCCTCGGCGCCCTTGGTCGGCTCGGCTGCGGGGATGAAGGGCGTGAAGTTCGCGGCCTTGACGAAGAAGGCACCGACCACGATGACGAACAGGACGATCGCGACCTTGATGATCGTGATGACGGCCGAGACGCGGCTGGACAGCCGGGTGCCGAACGCCAGCAGCGCGGTGAACACCGCGACGATGAGCACCGGGCCCCAGGCGAACCCGACCGGGCCGAGCGCGATGGTGTCCGGCAGCGTGACCCCGAACACGTCGAACGCGGTGCTGAGGTAGATGCCCCAGTACTTCGCGATCACGGCGCTGGCGGTCAGGGTCTCGAGGATGAGGTCCCACCCGACGATCCACGCGAGCAGCTCGCCCATGGTGGCGTACGTGAACGTGTAGGCCGAGCCGGCGACCGGGATCGTCGAGGCGAACTCGGCGTAGCACATGATCGCGAGACCGCAGGTGACGGCGGCGAGGATGAACGACACGATGACGCCCGGGCCGGCGAAGTTCGCGGCGGCGTTCGCCCCGACCGAGAAGATGCCGGCGCCGACCGCGACCGCGATCCCCATCGCGGCGATGTCGAACGTCTTCAGGGAGCGCTTGAGCGAGCGCCCCTTCTCGTCGGCGTCGGCGAGCGACGCCTCGATGGACTTGGTGCGGAGGGCCATGGGACGTTCCCGTCATCGGAGCAGGCGGACCCGGGAAGGGTAGTGGTATACCGCACGCTCCCGCAAATGGGAGTCAGCCCTCGCGGCCCGCACGCCAGGCGCGGAGGAAGCGCGCGCCGGCCTCGTCGTGGATGATCCCGTCCGGCGCGGTGAGGACCGGGTACGGCGTCTCGGGCACCCCTTCGGCCGGACGCACGTCGACGTGGGCGACCTCGTGGCCGTTCGCGTGCAGCCAGTCCGCCATCGCGTAGTCGCTCCGGGAGTCGCCGACGGTGCGCCAGGCGACGGGCAGGGCACCGTCCTGGGCGAGCAGTCCGAGCGCCCGCTCCGCGCCGAGGTCCTTGCCGCTGCGGTCGGACTCGACGTCCGTCGAGATGATGGTCGGGTCGACGCGCCACGCGACCGCACCCTGTCCGTCGGGCCGGACGTCGTCGAGGCGGCGGACGCCGAGCCCGCGTCGCTCGAGGGCGGCCATCGCCTGCGCGTCGAACGCGGGCTGCCGCGCCAGGTAGTCGGCGTTGTCGACCGTGACGAGCTGTTCGATGGAGACCATCGCGTGCTTCGTCTCGTCGAAGAAGACCAGGTCGGCGTACTCGTCGCGCACGAGCTCCCGCATCTCGTCGGCGAAGTCCCGCGGCAGCGCGAGGTCCTCGGCGACGGTGAGCTCCCCCGTGCCGCCCGGGAACTGCGGGCCGATCGAGCACCAGACCGCGCCCTTCTCGCAGACCGCGTGCACCCGGCCGCCGGCGGCGAGTCCACCGTCGAGCAGTGGTCCGACGACCTGTTCGCGGATGAAGGCGTCGCTGCGGCCGGTGTTGAACACGACCGGGATGCCCTCGGCGGCGAGCGCGACGAGGTCCTCGACGATGCTCGGGATCGCGATGGTGCGCGAGAGGGGACTGGCGATCGGGCCGTCGACGTCGAGCAGGAGTCCGAGGCGGGGTGCGTTCACCCGTCCATCCTGGCCCACGTCAGCGCGGGTCGGGACTGCGTTCCCCGAGCAGGAAGGTGTCGACGGCACCGCGCAGGACACCCGGGTCCGGCACGTGCCCCTGGCCCTCGAGCACGACGGCGGTCGACCCGGGCACCGTCTCGACCACGGCGTCGGCGGCCCCGCGGGCCCAGACGGCGCCGGTGGTGCCCGCGGCGACGAGCACCGGGACGCCGACCGCTGCGAGCACCCGCTCCGGGACGACCAGGCCGCCGAGGACCCGGACGTCGCGTGCGAGGACCCCGGCGTCGGCGAGCAGCGCCTTCCAGAGCTTCGGCTTGAGCGGCACGGCGGACACCTGCAGCATCGGCACCCCGAGCACGCGGGTGAGGTAGGCGCGGACCGCGGCGGCACGACGACCGCCCGCGATCATCTCGTCGAGCCGGTCGGCGAACAGGACGTCGTCGGCGCGGGCGTCGACGCTCGCTCGGTACGGCGGTTCGTAGAGGACGGCCCGGCCCACGGGGACGCCCGCGGCCACGGCGTGCAGGACGACGCCCGCGCCGACGCAGAGGCCGAGCATGTCGACCGGGGCGTCGACGTCGGCGACGACCGCCGCGAGGTCCTCGACCTCGCGCTCGACGGACCAGGGTCGGGTGTCCCCGCTCTCGCCGCGCCCACGACGGTCGTAGGTGACGATGCGGTAGCGGTCCGAGAACGCCGCGACGATGCCGTCGACGTACGGGGTGCCGCGGTGGTCGAAGGCGCCACCGACGAGGACGAGCGCGGGGCCGTCCCCGCTCGACGAGACCGCGATGCGCGTGCCGTCCGCGGACAGCACCGATCGCTCGGCGGTGGTCGTCATGGGGTCCTCGTCCAGTCCTGACGGCGTGCGGGTCGTCCCCGGTCGTGCGGCACCGGTGTGTGCCACACGCATCTCGGGCGACGCTGATCTCGGCTCACGGTGATCGTGGGCCACGTCGTCGATGGCGAGTCTGACAGGCGGAGGGGCCCGCGTCACCACCCGCGTCCTGGGGGAGCCCTCTGCGCCTGCTGTGAACGAGCGCCCCGCCCGAGCGTCCGTTCAGACGAGGGCGTCCACGCCGACGGACTCGCGTTCGAGCAGTGCCCGCTTGACGTCGAGTCCCCAGGCGAAGCCGCCGAGCGAGCCGTCGGACCGGAGCACGCGGTGGCACGGCACGAAGAGCGCGGGCGCGTTCCGTGCGCACACGCTCGCGGCGGCCCGGACCGCGTCGGGGCGGCCCATGGCGCTCGCGAACGCGGTGTACGTCAGGGTCGAGCCGGCCGGGACGTCCCGCAGTCGCCGCCACCCCTCGACGAAGAGCTCGGTGCCGACCTGGTGGACCGGCACCTGCGCGACGTGGTCGGGTTCACCCGCGTAGTAGGCGTCGACCGCGGCCGCGGCGGCGACCTGGCCGGTGCGCACCCGCGTGGGTCGGTGCCGCTCGGCGATCCGCGCGAGGATGCGGTCGGTGTCGGCGGTCCAGCCCGAGGCGAGGACCCGGCCCCGGTCGTCCTCGAGCACGGTGAAGGGCCCGTCGGGGGTGGTCAGGGTGGTCAGGACGGCGTCGGTCATCGGGGTTCCTTCCCGGGGTTCGTGGAGGTCGCTGCGGTCCGTTCCGTCGCGCGATCGACGATCGGCCGCCAGCAGTGCATCGTGAGGTAGCTCCGCCAGGGCGCCACCCGTTCCGACCATAGGGAGAGCTCTCGCGCCGTCCCGGGCAGCCCGAGCTCCTGTGCACCGTTCCGCACGGCGAGGTCGCTGTGGAGGAAGAGATCGGGGTGGTGCCGGACCCGCAGGGCGACGTAGTCCGCCGTCCACGGTCCGATGCCCTTCACGGCGAGCAGCCCGGCGCGCAGGTCGTCGAGCGACTGGCCGCCGTCGACGACGAGCGACCCGTCGGCGAGCGCCGTCGCCACGCGCACGATCGTCTCGACCCGGGCAGCCGGCCCGCGGAGGACCTCGCGCCCGCGCCCGGCGACGACCGCGGCGCGGGGGAACAGCCGCACCTCGGCGCCGTCGTCGCCCGACCACGGCACCAGGCCGTCGGGGACCCGCTCCCCGAGCGCGGCGACGAGCCGGGTCTGCGCCGTCCGGGCGGCCGCCACGGAGACCTGCTGGCCGATCAGGGTGCGGAACACCACCTCGTGCGGGTCCACCGCCCCGGGCAGCCGCATCCCCGGGATCCGCTCGACCACGGGGGCGAGCTCGGGCACGGCGGCCAGGGCGGTGTCGACGGCGACCGGGTCGGCGTCGAGGTCGAAGAGGGCCCGGACCCGCGCCACCAGGGTCGGCAGGTCGGACAGGTCGGTGAGCCGCACGAGCAGGTCGAGGCCGGTCCGCCCCGCACCATCGGCGACGCCGACGCCGACGCCGGCGACCGAGCCGGCCCCGTCGTCCCCCGCGGCCGACGCGCGGAACCAGCCCGGGCCTCCCGGCAGGTCCAGCACCCGCCCGTAGGACGCGACCCGCCCCGTCGCGGTGGTCGTGACCTGCTCCGTGCCCGCCAGGGCGTGCAGCGCGTGCCACTCGAGCAGCCCCTGCACGTCGAACGGCGGACGCGCCGGCAGGTGCACCCGCAGCGCGCCGTCCGTGCTCGGGGTGACCGGCCGTCGGTCGCGCAGTGCCGTGGGGGTGAGCGCGAAGACCTCGCGGACGGTGTCGTTGAACTGTCGGATGCTCGTGAACCCGGCGGCGAACGCCACGTCGGCGATCGGCAGGTCGGACGAGGTGAGCAGGGTGCGGGCGGTCTGCGCCCGGTGCGCGCGGCTGAGCGCCTTCGGGCCGGCTCCGAGCTCCTCGGTCATGATCCGGTTGAGCTGCCGCTCCGAGTAGCCGACGCGCTCGGCGAGGCCGGGGACGCCCTCGCGCTCGACGACGCCGTCGAGGACGAGGCGCATCGCCCGGCCGGCGACGTCCTCGCGCAGGTCCCACTCCGGGCTGCCGGGGGTCGCCTCGGGCAGGCAGCGCTTGCACGCGCGGAAGCCGGCGAGGTGCGCGGCGGCGCTCGTCCGGTAGAAGGTGACCCCGGCCGCCCGCGGGGTGCGGGCGGGGCAGCTCGGCCGGCAGTAGATGCCGGTCGAGTGGACGGCCGTGACGAACTGGCCGTCGAACCGGGCGTCGCGCGAGGCCGCGATGCGGTACCGCTCCTGGTGCAGCGCGTCGGCTCCGGTGGTGCTCATGCGGTCAGCCTGACACGGGCCCACGACACCGGACTGGCGGGAATCGGACACGGCAGTCCGGCATGCGGTGGCGACGACGGCCGGGAGGCGCGACTACCGTCGTCCGCATGGCCCCCGCTCCGGACGCGGTCACCCCGGTCCCGCTGCCGTACGCCCGCGAGGTCGAGGTGGCGATGCTCCTCGTCTCCCGCCGCCACCGCTACGAGGGGCGCCCCGCGGACGGCGCCACCCCCGCCGACGAGGAGGAGCTGCGCGACCGCGTCGAGCTGCGGGCCGGGCTCGGGATCGTCGGCGACCGGTACTTCGCCGCCCGGGCGCACGTGCACGCCTCGGTGACGGTGATCGGGCTCGCGGGGCTCGACGAGGTCGCCCGACGGCTCGGGGTGCCGGTCGACCCGGTGGCGACCCGCCGCAACGTGTACCTGCGCGGCGTCGACGTCGAGGCGCTGCGCGGGGAGCCGTTCTCGCTCGACACCGGCGACGGTCCCGTGCTGTTCCGCGGGTACCGGCCGGCGAACCCGTGCGCGTGGATGGAAACCGAGGTCGCCCCGGGTGCGTTCCGGGCGATGCGCGGTCGGGGCGGTGTGCGCTGCGACCCGGAGTCCGACGGCGTCCTCGCGCTCGGCCGTGCCGTGCTGCGCACCGCCCACCCGGTCCCCTCCGACTGAGGTCCGCCCCGGACGACGCACCGTGGGCGGCGACGCGCGACGGGGGTCCGTCCCGCGTGGCCGCCCACGGTGGGTGTCGCCTGGCGGGTCAGACGAGCGACGCCTGGATCGCGTCGACGAAGGCGGGCAGGTCGTCCGGGTTGCGCGAGGTGATGATCGTGCTGCCGGTCTCGTCGACGCGGACCTCCTGGTCGACCCACTCGGCGCCGGCGTTGCGGACGTCGGTCTGCAGCGACGGGAACGAGGTGATCGTGCGCCCGGTCAGGACACCGGCCTCGATGAGGGTCCACGGGCCGTGGCAGATCGCCGCGACGGGCTTGCCGGCCTCGACGAACGCCTTCACGAGGTCGATCGCGACGGACTCCTGGCGGATGGTGTCGGCGTTGATCGTGCCGCCGGGGACGACCAGGGCGTCGTAGTCGCCGGCCGTGACACCGTCGAGGGTGGTGTCCGAGTCGACGCTCTTGCCCGGGTCCTTGTCGCCGACGAGGGTCTCGATCGGGCCGGACTCCTTCGCGGCGACGGTCACGGTGGCGCCGCGCTCACGGAGCTGGTCGGTGGGGACGACGATCTCGTCCTGTTCCACGCCGTAGTTCGTCGCGATGACGAGGATCTTCTTGCCGTCGAGGGCTGCCATGGTCACTCCTTCCGCTGGCCGGGGTCTCCGGCTGCGGACACCACGGTCGTCGCGCGACGCTGGGCGTGCTCGCAGTCCGCAGCGCACGTCCAGCGGGCGGTGCGCACAACGGACTGGTGGCTCACCCGCGGATGCGGAACCCGTCGCCCTCGGCCGTGACGGTGATCCCGTCGTACCCCGACACCCGCGCGAGACCGGCGGGCACGTCGGTGGCGAGCGCCCCGACGGCGACCGTCGTCGCACCGGAGGCGACCGCCGCCTCCAGTCCGGCTGGGGCGTCCTCGAACGCGAGGCAGTCGGCGGCGGCGACCCCGAGCAGGGCTGCGCCGCGCAGGTAGCCGTCCGGGTGGGGCTTGCCGTGCTCGACGTCGTCGGCGGCGACCACCGCGTCCGGGACGGGCACGTCGGCGGCCCGCATCCGGTTGACGGCGAGGTCGCGGGGCGCACTCGTGACGAGCGCGACCGGGACGCCCGCGGCCTGCAGGCGGCGGACGAACGCCCCCGCACCGGGGACCTCGACGATGCCGTCGGTGTTCTCGACCTCGTCGGTGACGAGCTCGAGCGCGACGCGGCGCTGCTCGTCCGGGGCGAGGTCGGGCAGGAAGTGCCGGATCGTGTCGATCGTCTGCCGGCCGTGCGAGAAGCCGAGGATCGTCCGCGGGTCGAGGTCGTGGTCGGCGCCGAAGCGTCCCCACGCCCCCTCGACGATCGCGGCCGAGTCGACGAGCGTCCCGTCCATGTCGAACAGGACCCCGGACACCACGACGTCGATCACGCGCCCGACCCTACCGGCCGCGGGCGGACGGCAGGGAGGCCCGTCGTCAGCGGGCGCGGACGTACCGGGTGAGCAGGACGTCGCCGTCGCCGTGCAGCACGTGCGCCAGGCGCATCCGCCGCAGCTCGGGCGAGGACCCGTGCACGATGCGGCCGCCGTCGCCGCCCTCGAGCGACGGGTCGATCGACAGGCAGAGCTCGTCGACCAGGTCCGCGGCCACCAGGGCCCCGAGGAACGACGGACCGCCCTCGCAGTGGATCCGCCCGAGGCCGCGCTCGACCAGGGCGGCACGGACGCGCTCCGGGTCGACGGTGTCCTCGCCGCAGGTCACGACGTCGGCGACGGCCTCGAGGGCACGACGGCGCCCGGGGTCCGCGGCGGCCGAGGTGAGCACGACCGGACGGACCGGGGCCTCGGTGAACACCCGCGACGCCGGATCGAGGTCGAGGGACCCCGTCACGATCGCGAACACCGGGTGGTCGGCCGTGCCGTGCGCCCGACGCCAGGCCACGTCGGCGTCGTGCAGGACCATCGGCCCGTACCCCTCGTCCCGGACGGTGCCGGCGGCCACCAGCACGACGTCGGCGACGCGGCGGAGCAGGTCGAACACGCGCAGGTCGTCGTCGCCGCCCAGGGAACCGGACTTCCCGGCGGCGGTGGCGGAGCCGTCGAGCGAGCTGACGAAGTTCACGCGCAACCAGGCGCCGTCGGCCGTGCCGTCCGCACCCTCGGTGTAGGCGGCGAGCAGGTCGTCGTCGGACAGGTCCGCGATCGGGTCGGGCAGGTGCGTCACGTGTTGTGCCTCGCTTCCAGGGGTTCCCGCCAGCCGAGGACCGCCTCGACCATGCGCATCGCGTCGACGGCCTCGGCGACGTCGTGCATCCGGACGATCCGCGCCCCGAGCATCGCGCTCACCGTCGCGGCGGCCAGGGTCCCGGACAGCCGTTCGCCACGGGGTCGGCCCAGGCTCTCGCCCACGAAGTCCTTGTTCGACACCGCGGCCAGCACCGGGTACCCGAGGGCCACGATCTCCGGCAGCCGACGGGTGAGCTCGAGCGTGTGCACCGTCGTCTTGTTGAGGTCGTGCCCGGGGTCGACGACGATCCGCTCCTCCGGGATGCCCGCGGCGAGCGCCCGGTCGACCCGGAGCCGGAGGAACGCGGCCACCTCGCCGGCGACGTCGGCGTACTGCGGCCGCGGGTACTCCTGCCGGGGTGCGGCGAGCGAGTGGGTGATGACGATGGTCGCGTCGGAGTCCGCTACGACCTCGGCCATCCGTGGGTCCGTCAACCCGGTGGTGTCGTTGACGACGCTGGCTCCGGCGGCGATCGCGGCCGCGGCCACCTCCGGCCGGAAGGTGTCGACGCTGATCGTCACGTCGGACTGCTGGGCGACCTGCTCGACGACGGGGAGGACGCGCTCGATCTCGTCGGCGGCGGACAGCTCCGGCCCGGGCGCGAACTTCACCCCGCCGATGTCGACCCAGTCGGCACCCTGCTCGGCGGCCGTCACGGCGGCCTCGACCGCGCGGTCCAGGGCGAACGTCCGCCCCACGTCGTGGAACGAGTCCGGCGTGCGGTTCACGATCGCCATCACCGCGATGCGGTGGTCGAGGTCGAGGGTGCGGCGGCCGATGGTGCGGACCGGGTGCCGCAGGTCCGGGACGACCCAGCCGGGTCCACCGGCGGGGAGGCCCGACCCGGCCCCGCCCCGCATCAGACGTCCGTCCCGTGGTCGCGACCGCCGAGGACCGTGGCGTCCGAGCCCCCGGCCGCGCTCGTGGTGTCCGCTCCCGCGACTGCACCGGTGCTCGCGCCCGCGCCGATGAGGGTGATCGCCTCGGCTCGACCGGCGGCCTCGGCGAGGACGCCGCTCGCCGCGACCGTGACGGTGGTGGAGCTGGTCTGTCGCTCGCCGCGGGTGGTCACGCACTGGTGCTGGGCGTCGAGCACGACGAGCACCCCGCGCGCTTCGAGGCCGTCCTGCACCGCGGCGACGACCTGCTCGCCGAGCCGCTCCTGCAGCTGCGGGCGGGAGGCGAGCGCCTCGACCACGCGGGCGAGGGTCCCGAGACCGATGAGCCGCTCCCCCGGCGCGTAGGCCAGGTGCGCGGTACCGAGGAACGGCAGCAGGTGGTGCTCGCACACCGACCGGAAGAGGATGTCGCGGACGACGACCAGGTCCCCCCGCTCCCCGTCGCCGGCGGGCACGGTGCCCTCCCGGGCGATCCGCGTCGCGTCGAGGTCGAGTCCGTGGAAGAACTCGGTGTACGCGTCCGCGACCCGCTGCGGGGTGCGTTCGAGTCCGGGTCGGTCGGGGTCCTCGCCGATGCCCGCCAGCAACTCACGCACGGCGGCCTCGACGCGGGCACGGTCCATGCGCTGCGTCACCCGCTCATCCAACACCGCCCACGCGGTGCGGTCCTGACCGGAGAGCGCGGTGCCGTACCCCGACCACCAGGAACGCGCCTCCCGGGCCGACTACCCTGCCGCCCCGGCGTGCCGGTGGCGGCGCGCTTCCTCTAAACTCCACCGGTGAGCGCCCCGCAGACATCCAGCCCGCCCCGGAACAGCGTCGCATCCGGCCTCGACCGCTTCTTCTCCATCAGCAAGCGCGGATCGACGATCCCCCGCGAGATCCGTGGTGGTCTCGTCTCCTTCGTGACGATGGCCTACATCGTCATCCTCAACCCGCTCATCCTCGGCGGGTTCAGTGCCGACCAGGCCGCCAAGGACGTCAGCGGCGGATGGCTCGAGAACGCTCAGGTGGCCGCCGCCACCGGGCTCGTCGCCGGGCTCATGACGATCGCGATGGGCGTCGTCGCGAACCTGCCGTTCGGCATCGCCGCGGGGCTCGGGATCAACTCGTTCCTGGCCGTCAGCGTCGTGCAGCAGGTGACCTGGGCCGAGGCGATGGGCCTCGTCGTCATCAACGGCATCATCATCGTGCTGCTCGCGCTGACCGGCATCCGGACGATGATCTTCACCGCGGTGCCGGCGCAGCTCAAGGCCGCGATCACCGTGGGCATCGGCCTGTTCATCGCGTTCATCGGCCTCGTCGACTCCGGGTTCGTCCGGTCCTCAGGGCTCGCGTCCCCGCCGCTGCAGCTCGGCGAGGACGGCTCCGTCGGGGCCCTGCCGACCATCGTGTTCCTCATCGGCCTGGTCATCATCGGCACGCTCATGGCCCGCCGCGTCAAGGGTGCGCTGCTCATCGGCATCGTCGCCACGACGGTCATCGCGGTGGTCCTGCAGGCCGTGTTCCAGGTGCCGACCTCGGTCGACTCGAAGACCGGCTGGAACCTCAACGCCCCGGGGCTGCCCAGCGCGCTCTTCGCCCTGCCGGACCTGTCGCTCGTCGGCCAGTTCGACTTCGGCGCCTTCGCCCGCATCGGGCCGCTCGCAGCGTCGATGCTCGTCTTCACGCTGGTCTTCACGAACTTCTTCGACGCGATGGGCACGATGACCGGACTGGCGAAGGCCGCCGGGGTCGCCGAGAAGGACGGCACGTTCCCGCGCCTCCGCGCCGCGCTCGTCGTCGAGGGTGCGGGTGCGATCGCCGGCGGTGGCGCCTCGGTGTCGTCGAACACGGTGTTCATCGACTCGGCCTCGGGCATCGGCGAGGGCGCCCGCACCGGGTTCGCCTCGGTCGTGACCGGTCTGCTCTTCCTGGCGTCGATGTTCCTCACGCCGCTGACGCAGGTCGTCCCGCTCGAGGTCGCCGCCGCAGGGCTCGTCGTGGTCGGCGCGCTCATGGTCGCGCAGGTCGCGGACATCGACTGGTCGGACTTCGGGTCGGCCCTGCCGGCGTTCCTGACGATCGTCGTCATGCCGCTGACGTACTCGATCGCGAACGGCATCGGCGCCGGCTTCATCAGCTGGGTCCTCATCAAGGCCCTGTCCGGCAAGGGTCGGCAGGTGTCGTGGCTGCTCTACGTCGTCGCCGCGGGCTTCCTGCTCTACTTCGCCCGCGGTCCGCTGGAGACGCTGCTCGGCGTCGGCTGACCCCGCCGGCCGGCCCGCGCCTCCCGGCACGGTGTCGACCGCACGACCGGACGTGGGCGGCTGCCCGCAGTGGTGTCCCGCTGCGGCAGCCGCCCACGTCCCGTTCTCCCCGGGGTCGGCCGGGAGGCCCGGGTCAGTCCGGCAGGTCGGCCGGCGTGGCCTCGTGGTGCGCCCGGGCCGGCGTCCGCCGGTCCTCCTTCATGCCCGCCTCGTACAGGTGGCGCCGGCCACCGACGAGCTGCTCGCGGGCCGTCCGCTCGAGTTCCTTCGCGGTGGCGTAGTAGCCGTCGTCGTAGTCCTCCATGATCTGGAACGTCCACCGCCCCGCGATCACGTTCCGTCCCACGAGCTCGGTGTCGATCCGTTCGGCGAGTTCGGTGTGCCCGGCCTTCCGCAGCTGCTCGACCGCCTCGCCGATGTTGAGGTCCGCCGTGCCGGTCAACCGGTGGAAGCCGTAGAGCAGCCCGCGGGCGTGCTCGATGACCTCGATCGCCGCGGAGAGGCTGCCGAGGGCCTCGACGGTCGCCTCGGACACCCCCTCGGGGACCTGGTGAGCGGAGTCGGGACCCTGGCCGTCGTCGTTCGTCATGATGCTCGTCTACACGACCGGACCCCGGCCCGTCCTCGGTGTCCTCCGGAGGACGAACGCGCCGCGCCGGGGCGCTTGCAGGTGTCGGAGGGCCGACCTAGCATTCGAACACACGTTCGAACAAGGAGGCTCCCTGATGATGATCGTCGACACCGCTGCGACGGTGTGGTGGACCGGCGGCACACCCGTCCGGCTCGTCTGGCTCGGCCGCCGCTGGCGCGTCAGCGACGTCCCGACACGGCTGACCACCACGCCCTCCGACCTGCCCACCGCGATCACCCACGCCCCGGAGCGGACGGCCGGGTGGCGCTTCCAGGCCACCGCCGAGGACGGCGAGACGCTGGTGCTGGACATCGTGCCGGACGGCGGCGGGTGGAGCGTCGCCCGCACCTGGACGTGACCGGCGTGGACCCGGCCGCCGCACCGCGCTACCGTCACGCCATGACGAGGTGGATCGCACTGCTGCGCGGGGTCAACGTGAACGGCATCACCATCCGCAGTGCCGACCTGGCCGAGCTCTTCCGCGGCCTCGGGTGCACCGACGTCCGGACCGTCCTGGCCTCGGGCAACGTCGTCTTCACCGCGGACGACGACCGCGACCCCGACGACGACGCCCTCCGTGCCGCGGTCGAACGGGCACTCCGCGACCGGTTCGGGTACGACGCCTGGATCGTGTTGGTGCCGCACGACTCCCTGGCCGCCGTGCTGGCCGGGTTCCCGTTCGCGTCGGCGGCGGACCGGCACGACTACGTGGTGTTCGCCTCGACCGACGCCGCCCTCGACGACCTGCTCGACGGTCTCGAGCCCGACCCGGCCGTCGAACAGGTGGCCCGCGGCGACGGCGTCGTCTACTGGTCGTGCCCGAAGGGGTCGAGCACCTCGACGATCGTCGCGAAGCGTGCCGGAGCAGCCCGGTTCCGGCAGACCACCACGACGCGGAACACGAACACGCTCCGCAAGCTCCTCTGACCGCCGCGGTCGGGCCTCGTCCCGCAGCGCGTGTCGACCACCCTGCTCGGCTGCGCTCAGGCCGCGGCGTCGGGGACGCTCCGCTCCGGACCGGAGGGTGGAGCGCCGCCGGATCGGCGCTCCATCAGCCGCCACGAGCCTCCGGCCAGCGGAGCCAGGGTGACCACGGTGTAGCAGGCCGCCACCACGGCGAAGGTCGGCGCGATCCCCACCCCGTCCGCGGCGACGCCGGCGAGCAGACCACCGACGGGGATGCCCGCCCACGCTCCCGCCCCGAGGAGTCCGAAGACCCGGGCACGCATGTGCTCCGGGATCCGCTCGAGTTCGACGGCACCGAGGATCGGGTTGAGTGCCCCCGCGGCGAACCCGGACACCACCGACGCCGCGAGCACCCAGGGCAGACCGAGTCCCAGTGCCGGCACGACGAGGGACGGCCCGCCGGTGACGACGAAGCAGACGACGAAGGGGATCCGACGCGGGAGCCGGTGCGCGACGTAGCCGAACAAGACCGACCCCAGGAAGGCAGCCCCACCGAAGGCACCCGTCACGAAGCCGAGCGACTGCGCACCGCCGAGGCGCTCCGCTGCGTAGAGCGGGACGAGGGTCGAGCGTGCGGCGTCGAGCAGGTTCGTCACGAGGACGAGCGACACCACGAGGCGGAACAGGGGATCCCGGACGCAGAACCGGAACCCCTCGACGATGTCCCGCCAGTACCCGCTCGGAGCCGTGCCCGCTTCGTCGGCCCGCGTGCTCGTGACCCCGACGCCGCGCAGCGTCGTGCCGGCGACGACGGCGGCCACGCCGAACGCGCCCGCCGTGCACGCGAGGGCCGGCAGCGGCCCGACGGCCGCCACGAGCAGGCCACCGAGCGGGGCGCCGAGGAGCACCGAGAGTCGTGCGGACGCCTCGAAGTGCCCGACGGCGCGTTCGATCGGGATGCCCGCCGCCTCCGCGAGCCCCGGCAGCAGCACCCGTCGCGCGGACTCTCCCGGAGCGTCGAACAGCCCACCGGCGAAGACGAGCGCGAGGAGCACCCACGTCGGCAGCCCGACGGTCCAGGCGAGCACCGGGATCGCGAGCAGGGTCGCACCGCTCACGACGTCCGACGTCACGCTCGAGCGGACGAAGCCGATGCGCTCGACCAGGACGCCGCCGAAGGGGCCGCCGAGCACGATCGGCACCGTCGCGACGAACGCGGCGATGCCGACGTCGGTGGCCGACCCGCCACGCGCGAGCACCAGGAACGGCACGGCCACCGTCGTCACCACGTTCCCGACACGGGAGAGGACCTGGACGACCAGCAACGCCCGGAGTCGGGCGGCCGCGCTCATGCGCCCGGCCAGCGGTACGCCTGGTTGAGCACGAACACCTGCTCGGAGCCGTCGCCCGACCCGTGCTCGGTGCTGACCGCCCGCCACCGGTCGACGACGTCCTGCAGTTCCGCCCCGAGGGACGCGAGCTCCGTCGGTGTCAGCCGCAGCACGGTGTCGGTGCTCGTCGAGGACGAGACCCACGCCGGGTCGAACGTCGCCGCACGCTCGACGAAGGTCTCCCACCGCTCGGCGTAGACGGCGGCGATCGTCCGGTTCAACGCGGTCGCGGCGAGCATCCGCTCGGGGTCGTCGAGCGCCTCGCCGAGGTCCCACGAGGACGACTCGTGGGACGCTCGCCACCACCGCTCCCGCCGGTCGGAGCCGGCTTCGGGCGCGGGTTCGATCATCCCGACCCGGGCCAGCCGCGTGCAGTGGTAGCTGATCGTCCCGGGCGCCTCGTCGATCTGGTCCCCGAGCATCGCGACGGTGTGCGGACCTGCCGTCCGGAGCAGTCCCAGGATCCGCAGCCGGGTCGGGTGTGCGAGTGCACGCATCCGCGCGGGGTCGTCCAGTCGACCGATGCGTCGCGGTGCGGCGGGGCCGGCACCGGTGTGCTCCGCTCCGCCGTCACCGCTGGTCCCGGGTCGTGTCTCGTCCACGGCCTGACGCTACATCCACAAGGGATGTTGTGCAATGGCTCTTGTGGAACTGGTCGGCGGGTCAGGCCTGCGGCGGCTGCCCGTTGCTCGCGGTGGTCCCGCCGTCGACGGGCAGGACCGCACCCGTGATGAACGACGCCTCGTCACTGGCCAGGAAGAGCACCGCGGCGGCGACCTCGTCCGCACGACCTCCGCGACCGAGGGCGATCCGCTCCGCGAACTTCGCCTTGAGTTCCTCGTCCTCCGCCTGCGACTGCGTCAGGTCCGTCCAGATGAGCCCCGGTGCGACGGCGTTCACCCGGACGCCGGACGCACCGTTGTCGAGTGCGGCGGCCTTCGTGAAGTTCGTCACGCCACCCTTGGCCGCGTTGTAGGGGCTCATCCGCCAGTCGGCCGCCATGCCGGACACCGACGAGGTGTTGACGACGGAGCCCTTCGTGGCACGGAGCGCCGGCAGGGCGGCACGCGTCCCGTAGAACACGCTCGACAGGTCCGTCTCGACGACCCGGCGCCACTCCTCGGGCGTGATCTCGGTGATGTCCCCCGAGGTGAACGTGCCGGCGTTGTTGACCAGGACGTCCACGCGGTCCCACCGGTCGACGGCCGCGGCGACGACGGTCTCCCACGCGTCCGGGTCGGCGACGTCCGCCTGCAGCCAGATCGCCTGCTCGGTCGGCAGCGAGTCGGCGACGTCGCGGACCTTCTCCTCGACGCTGTCGACCAGGACGACCCCGGCTCCCTCGGCGACGAACGCCCGTGCGGTGGCCTCGCCGATGCCGGACCCGGCACCCGTGACGATCGCGACCTTGCCCTCGAACCGCTTGCCCATGATGTGTTCCTCTCGCGTCGGTCGTGACCCGGGAGAGACGTCATCGGCCCGCGGGGCACGGGAGACCACGCTGCCCGCCGGCGGCTGGACGGTGGTCCAGACGGAGGCGGGCAGCGGGGCGGACGGAGGGCGGGCCTCCCGGCCGGGTCGGGGCGGAGCCCCGCCCTAGGCGGTGGTGTCCTCGTCCTCGCGGTCGTGCTCCAGCGAGATCGTCGGGATGGAGGCGGTGATCACCGATCCGTCGGCACGGAGCGTCCCCTGGATGTCGCTGGTGGTCGGCGCGTGCCCGCTCATCCGTGGGCCCTGGTGCGGCAACGGTACGACCGTCGGCTCACCGGGCCGGACCTGGACCGGCTGGTTGTGCACCCAGGCGTCGAGGCCGTCACCGGTCTCGACGGTGAAGGTCAGCGAGTCCTGCGCCAGGTCGACGCGGACCCGCGAGCCGTGCACCGTGATCCGGTACGTCAGTCGGTCCCAGTCCACCGGCAGCCGCGGGTTGAAGCTCAGCCGGCCACCGTGGTCGCGCATGCCGCCGAAGCCGTTGACGAGCGCCCCCCAGATGCCGCCGGTCGACGCGATGTGCACGCCGTCGGTGGTGTTGCCGTGCAGGTCCGCCAGGTCGACGTACAGCGCGGTCTGGAAGTACTGGTCGGCGAGCTCGTGGTACCCGACCTCGGCGGCCATGATCGACTGCACCACGGCGGACAGCGTCGAGTCACCCGTGGTGAGCGCGTCGTAGTAGTCGAAGTCACGGCGCTTCTCGGCCGGCGTGAACTCGTGCCCCTGCAGGAACAGCGCGAGCACGACGTCGGCCTGCTTGAGCACTTGGAAGCGGTAGATGACGAGCGGGTGGTAGTGCAGGAGCAGCGGGCGTTTCGACTCCGGCGTCCGCTCGAGGTCCCACAGTTCCTTGTCGAGGAACTGCGCGTCCTGCGGGTGGATGCCGCGGTGCGGGTCGAAGGGGATCTCCATCGACTCGGCCGCGCGCTCCCAGTTCTCGACCTCCTCGTGGTCGAGACCCGTGCGTCGGACCATGCGGGCGTACTCGTCGGCGTCGTCGACCGCGAGCTGGCGGCACGCGTTGACGGCGGACCAGAGGTTCGCCCGCGCCATCACGTTCGTGTACATGTTGTCGTCGACGACCGTCGTGTACTCGTCCGGCCCGGTGACGCCGTCGATGTGGAACTTCTGGTCGCCGTTCGACCGCCAGAAGCCCAGGTCCTCCCACAGCCGCGCCGTCTCGACGAGGACGTCGATCGCGCCGCGCTTGAGGAAGTCGGTGTCGCCGGAGGCCCGCACGTACTGCATGAGGGCATGCGCGATGTCCGCGTCGATGTGGTACTGCGCGGTGCCGGCCGCGTAGTAGGCGCTGGACTCCTCGCCGTTGATGGTCCGCCAGGGGAACAGGGCGCCGCGCTGGTTCAGCTCACGCGCGCGCGACCGGGCGGCGTCGAGCATGTTGTAGCGGAAGCGGAGCGCGTTCCGGGCGACGATCGGCGCCGTGTACGACAGGAACGGCAGGACGTAGATCTCCATGTCCCAGAAGTAGTGGCCGCCGTAGCCGGAGCCAGTGACGCCCTTCGCCGCGATGCCGTGGCCGTCCGTCCGCGCGGTGGCCTGCGCGAGCTGGAACAGGTTCCACCGGACGGCCTGCTGCACCTCGGGCTGCCCGGCGACCTCGACGTCGGACCGCGCCCAGTAGTCGTCGAGCCAGGCGCGCTGCTGGCCGAAGACCTCCTCGACGGTCTCGTACTTCGCCCGGTCGAGCGTGCGGTCGCAGCGGTCGGCCAGTTCGCGGGCCGGGACGCCACGGGAGGTGTGGTAGACGATGCTCTTCACGAGGCGGATCGGCTGGCCGGCCTTGGCCTGCACGCGGTACACGTGCTTGGCGAGGTCGTCCTCGATGCTCGAGGTCTCGTCCCAGTTGTTCTCGGTCTCGATCCGGTGCTCGACGCCGACGCAGATCGTCATGCCGGAGCTCGTCGCCTGGTACCCGAGCAGCGAGCGCGACCCGGCGTTCCGCTTCAGTCGCGGCTGGAGCACGCGGTCCGTGAAGGACTCGGCCTTGCGCGGGTCGAACGCGGCGGCGGCGGCCTTCATGCCGGCGTGGTACTCGTCGGCGACGTCCTGGCGGTTGAGCACCTGGCTCGACAGCAGCACCGAGGCGTCGTGGTCGAGCATCGTGACCTCGTAGTCGATGACGGCGAGGTGCCGCTCGACGAAGGACACCAGGCGTCGCGAGCGGATGAGGACCCGCTTGCCGGAGGGCGTCGACCACTCGGTCTCGCGCAGCAGGTACCCGCCGCGGAAGTCGAGCCGCCGGGTGTGTCGCAGGATGTCCGCCTCGGACAGGACGAGCGGCTCGTCGTCGACGTACAGGCGGATGACCTTGGCGTCGGGGACGTTGATGATCGTCTGCCCGGTCTTCGCGAAGCCGAACGCGGTCTCGGCGTGCCGGATCGGCCACGTCTCGTGGAAGCCGTTGACGTACGTGCCGTACTGCACGCCACCACGGCCCTCGTCGAAGTTGCCGCGCAGGCCGAGGTAGCCGTTGCCGACGGCGAAGTTCGTCTCGTCGACGCCCTGCTCGTCCGCGTACTCGGTCTCGATCAGGGCCCACTCGTCGACCGGGTACCGGACACGGTCGAGGGGGTCTGCGGTGATGGGGTTCATGCGGTCTTCCGGGGGTTGACGGGAGGCTGGTCGGCGCCGGACGCACCGGCGACCGTGGTGGCGAGGTCGGGCAGCAGGTCGGCGAGGTCGGACACGACGAGGTCGGCCCCGTGCGCGCGGAGGGCGTCGGCCCCGGCGCCGCGGTCGACCCCGACGACGAGCCCGAAGGCGCCGTTGCGGCCGGCCTCGACCCCGCTCGTGGCGTCCTCGACGACGACGCACTGCGCGGCGGTGAGGCCGAAGCGGGTCGCGGCGTCGAGGTAGGTGTCGGGCGCGGGCTTGCCGGCGAGGCCGTCCTGGCGGGCGACCGCGCCGTCGACGACGACGTCGAAGCGGTCGAGGATGCCGGCGGTCTCGAGGACCGACCGGGCGTTCGCGGAGCTCGACACGACGGCGACCTCGTACCCGGCGTCGATCGCCGCGGTGAGGAAGCGCAGCGAGCCCGGGTACGGCGCCACGCCGTGCTCCTCGAGCTCGGCGGTGAACTCGGCGTTCTTCCGGTTGCCGAGCCCGCAGACGGTGTCCAGGGCGGGGTCGTCCGCCGGGGTGCCCTCGGGCAGGTCGATGCCGCGGGCGTGCAGCAGCGAGCGGACACCGTCGTAGCGGGGCTTGCCGTCGACGTACGCGAAGTAGTCCTGCTCGGTGTACGGAGCGGCACCGTGCGCGGCGAGGTACGGGGTGAACAGACGGCTCCAGGCGCGCATGTGCACCTCGGCCGTCGGCGTGAGGACACCGTCCAGGTCGAAGAGGAGCGCGCGCTGGTCAGCGAGACGTGCAGGGGTTCGCCGATCCGACGACGTCATGGGGAGGGCCTTCCAGGGTGGCGGTGTCGAACAGGGTTGCTGCGCGTCCCACTCTAGGACCGGGGCGGGCGGCTGTCCCGCTCGGGCGGGAGGGTCGTACGCGGTCCGTCGAACGCGGATCTGGACGCCTCCCCAGCCCCGAGCAGGGATGCTCGCGCTCATGACCACCGACACCACCGCTCCGCCGCAGGACGGGACCGGCTCCAAGCTGAAGCAGGCGATCACCGGCCCGCTGCTGTTCCTCTTCATCCTCGGCGACGTGCTCGGGGCGGGCATCTACGCCCTGATGGGGACGCTGTCGAAGGACGTCGGCGGCGCGCTCTGGGCCCCGCTCGTCCTCGCCCTGCTCCTCGCCCTGCTGACCGCCGGCTCCTACGCCGAACTCGTCACGAAGTACCCGAAGGCCGGTGGTGCCGCGGTCTTCGCCGAACGCGCCTACAAGGTGCCGCTCGTGTCGTTCCTGGTCGGCTTCTCGATGCTCGCCGCCGGTGTGACCAGCGCCGCCGGGCTGTCCCTCGCCTTCGCCGGCGACTACCTCGGCACGTTCATCGACGTCCCGCCGGTGCCGGCCGCGATCGTGTTCCTGGCGCTCGTCGCCTGCCTGAACGCCCGCGGCATCTCGGACTCGCTCCGCAGCAACGTCGTGATGACGGTCATCGAGCTGTCCGGTCTGGTCATCGTCATCGTCGCGGTCGCCGTCATGATGGGCGGCGGCGGGGGTGACGTCTCGCGCGTGGGTGCGTTCCCGACCGGGGCGAACCCGGGCCTCGCCACCCTCAGCGCCGCGATCGTCGCCTACTACTCGTTCGTCGGCTTCGAGACCTCGGCCAACGTCGCCGAGGAGGTCCGCGAACCCGCCAAGGTCTACCCCCGCGCGCTGTTCGGGTCCCTCGCCACCGCGGGCGTCGTCTACGTGCTCGTCGCCCTCGCCAGCTCGATCGCCCTGCCCGCGTCGGAGCTCTCCGACTCGAGCGGTCCGCTGCTCGCCGTCGTCGGGGCGACCGGTGTCCCGATCCCGGACTGGGTCTTCAGCATCATCGCCCTGGTCGCCGTCGCGAACGGCGCCCTGCTCACGATGATCATGGCGAGCCGGGTGACCTACGGCATGGCCGAGCAGCGCCTGCTGCCGAGCCTGCTCGGGAAGGTCCTGCCGAAGCGGAAGACCCCGTGGGTCGCCATCGTCGCAACCACGATCGTCGCGATGGCACTGACCCTGGTCGGCGACGTCGGCACGCTCGCCGAGACGGTCGTGCTCCTGCTGCTCTTCGTGTTCATCAGCACGAACGTCGCAGTCCTCGTGCTCCGCAGGGACAAGGTGGAGCACGAGCACTTCCGGGTGTGGACGTTCGTGCCCGTTCTCGGCGTCGCCTCGTGCATCCTGCTGCTGACGCAGCAGAGCGGGCAGGTCTGGCTGTACGCGGCGGTCCTGCTGGCGGTCGGCGTCGTGCTGTACTTCGTCGCCCGTGCGACGCGGGGTCGCGGGGGCGACGCCGCAGGGACGCAGGCCGACTGACGGAGGCGGGTCGCGCCTCCCGGCTGCCGGCCTGGAGGCCCGCCCCGCGTCCGCCACGCACCGCGCGTCCGCCCGAGACGCCACCGAACGGCCGAGACGCCGCCGAATCCGGCGGCGTCTCGAGTTCTCAGCGGCGCCGTCTGCAGACGGGGGCGTCTCGCGGAGTGTCCCCCTCAGCGGAGGTCGCGGACCCAGCGCTCGACGGCGGCGGTGATCGCCTGCCCGGACTCGCGCCGGGAGACCGTCGCCGGCTGGTCGCCGGGCTGCGCGCCGTAGGCACCGAAGGCGGCGTGGTTCGCTCCCGGCACCTCGACCGACGTCGCGGAGGCAGGGAGTTCGTCGCGGGCCGCGGCGACCTTCGCGGGCGTCGACAGGCCGTCCCGCGAGCCCGAGACGCTGAGCACGTCGAGGTCGGTGTCGGCGAGGTCGTTCGCGCAGTAGCTGCCGAGGAGGAGCAGCCCCGCGACGTCGGGCCCCGCCGCGAGCTGGCAGGCCCGCACCCCGCCGAGCGAGTGCCCCCCGACCGTCCACGTCCGGACGCCGGGGGCGTGCGCCTCGAAGCGGGAGAGCGGTCGGGTGTCGAAGAACGCGAGGTTGAGCGTCGGCTTCGTGATGACGACCGTCGTGCCGTCACCGACCACCTGCCGGAAGGTCGCCATGTAGGCGTACGGGTCGACCTTCGCGCCGGGCACGAACACGATCCCGACGCCGTCCGCGGTCCCGGTCGGGGTCATCACCACGGCGTCGCCGGCGTCCCGCACGGACACCCGGTCGTCGCGCCACACGGTGAGTGCCGCCGAGCGGGTTCCCTGCATGACGACGTGCGCCCAGACGAGGAACACCAGCACGAGGACGAGCAGGACGGCGAGGGCCCACGCGCCGACGCGCAGGGCTCGGTGGCGGCGGGGGCTCGGGCGCGTGTCGGTGCTCACGCAGCCGACGGTACTGCCGCTGCCCGGATGCCGGGAGGCGGTGGGTGGCGAGACGCCGGCGTCTGCGGGACGCCTCGGAACCGACGAGACGCCGCCGGAGTCGGCTGCCCGGGTCCTCGGGGGCGTCTCGCGCAGTCGGGGGCGTCAGTCGTCGGTGTCGACGCTGTTCGCGAGCACCTTGCCGCTGCCGGCGTCGATGCGGATGCTGTGCGTCGCGCCGGAGCCGTCGAGGACGTCGCCCTCCCAGACGACGGTGCCCGCGTGGTCGTCGAGACCGAGCTCGGTGACCGTGCCCGCGACCGTCCCCGTCAGACGTGAGGCGGCCTGGGACACCGTGAGGTCTGCGGCTTCGACGAACCGCTCGTTCTCCGCGACGTCGTCGGCGTCCGAGGTCTCCTTCGTCGGACCAGCGGTGGTGCGCTTCCCGTCCGCGGCGACGTGCACCTCCTGCTCGTTGCCGTCGGCGGTGACGACGACGACCTCCCACGAGGTGCCGCCGGCCTCCTGCTCGATCGAGGTGACGGTGCCCGAGCCGACGGCCGTGCGTGCGGTCGCGGCTGCGGCGGCGAGGGACTTCCCGTCGGCGGCGGTCGTACCGGTACCGGTGCCCTCGGTCGCGGAGACGGACGGGGCGGACGCAGCCGGGGCGGAGACGGCGGGGGCGGCCATGTCGTCGCGGTCGTCGTCGTCCGTCGCGCACCCGGCGAGCACCAGGGCCCCGACGAGGGGGAGTGCGGTGAGGAGGGCGACGCGGCGGGCGGTGGTCTTCGTCGTGGTCTGCATGTGACCACCCTGGGTCGCGGGCACTGAAGCAGACCTGAAGCGCCCTGGGACCGGCCCCGGTGTGCCCGGTCAGTCCTGCTCGGCCGGCAGCCGCACCGTGAAACGGGCGCCGCCACCGGGCGCCGTGGACACCGCAACGCTGCCGCCGTGCCCGCGGACGACGGCGTCGACGATCGCGAGCCCCAGCCCGGACCCGCCCGCATCACGCGCCCGCCCCTCGTCGAGCCGGACGAAGCGCTCGAAGACGCGGGCGCGGTCGGCCTCAGGGACACCGCGCCCGTCGTCGTCCACGGTCAGGACAGCTGCCCCACCGTCGGCGGCGAGCGTGACGACCACCGCGTGGTCCGCGTGCCGGACCGCGTTGTCCACGAGGTTCCGCACCACCCGCCCGAGCAGCCGGTCGTCGCCGCGCACCCGGGCCGGAGCGACGCCGGACACGTCGATGGGGACGGCCATCGCGGACCGCGGCCGGGACGCCTCCGCGAAGACCAGGTCGTCGAGGTCGACCGCACGGTCCCGCTCGCGCCCGCGCTCGTCCACCCGCGTGAGCAGGAGCAGCGACTCGACGAGCTCCTGCAGTCGGGCTCCCTCGTCGAGCACCACGTCGGCCAGCTCCCGGGTGTCGGTGACCTCCGGGTGCGCGCGGGCGACCTCGGCGTGCTGCCGGATCGTGGCGAGCGGGGACCGGAGCTCGTGTGAGGCGTCGGACACGAACTGCCGCTGTGCCTGCTGGGACGCCTCGAGCCGTCCGAGCATCCGGTTCATGGTCACGGCGAGCCGGTCGACCTCGTCCCCGGAGCCCGGTTCGTCGACGCGGGCGTGCAGGTTCGTGCCCTCGACCTCGTCGACCTCGCGGCGCATCCGGTCGACCGGTCGGAGGGCGCGGCCGACGACGATCCAGGTCACGAGCGACATGAGTGCCACGACGACCGGGACCGCGGCGGCCACGAGCACGGTGACCGTCCGGGTGGCGGTGTCGGCGTCCTCGAGCGACGCACCGACGACGAGCACGCCGTCCCCGCCGCCGGGGAGCGACACGTCGTCGGCGACGAGCAGCCACCGCTCGCCGTCGTGCCGGTACCGGGACTCCTCGGCGGCGGCGAGCGGCCGGTCCGGGCTGTCCTCCGCGCGGGCCAGCACGCGGCCGTCCCCGTCCTGCAGCTGCGCGAGCACGTCGTCGTCCTCGGCGCGCACGGCCGCCGTCCCGTCCGCCTCGACCCGGGCGGTCAGGCTGTCCAGGCCCTGCTCGGCGGTCGACCGCACGCCGTCGACGAGCGAGGTCCGGAGGACCCCGACGAACGCGACCGCCCCGAGGACGAGGGCGACGAAGACGACGAGTGCCGCGCCTCCCGTCGCGCGCGCCCGGATGGACCGGGGGCGGCGGGACGGACGCGACCGGTCAGCCACCGTCGGCGGCGAGGCGGTAGCCGGCCCCGCGGACGGTCTCGATGGCGTTCCGGCCGAACGGTCGGTCGACCGTCCGTCGGAGGTGCCCGACGTACACCTCGACGATGTTCGGGTCCCCCGCGAAGTCGTCGTCCCAGACGTTCGCGATGACGTCGCGCTTGGACAGCACCTGCCCGAGGTGGCGCATCAGGTACTCGAGGACCGTGAACTCCCGGCTGGTCAGGTCGAGCAGGACCTCGCCCCGCCAGACCCGTCGCTCCGCGGGGTCCAAGCGCAGGTCACCGGCCTGGAGGACCGTGGGCCGCTCCCGGGACCCGCGCCGGACGAGCGCGCGGAGCCGTGCGACGAGCACCGGGAACGAGAACGGCTTCGTCACGTAGTCGTCGGCGCCGGCGTCGAGGGCGTCCACCTGGTCCCACTCGCCGTCCTTCGCGGTGAGCATGAGCACGGGCGTCCAGTCCTGCTCGGCGCGCAGGGTCTCGCAGACCTTCCAGCCGCTCATGCCCGGCATCATGAGGTCGAGCACGATGGCGTCGTACGGGTTCTCGCGGGCGTACCAGAGGCCGTCGACACCGTCGTGGGCGACGTCGACCGCGAAGCCCTCGGCCTGCAGGCCCTTCCGGATGCCCTCGGCGAGCCGGACCTCGTCGTCGACCACCAGCACACGCATCGTCCGAGCATGGCGGCGCGGCCTGAACCGGCGCTGAAGCCCGCCACGGGCCTCCCGGCTGCCGAGACGCCCCCGTCAGCCGGAGACGCCCCGGACAGCACGAGACGCCCCCGGATTCGGAGGCGTCTCGTGGGCATCGCGGCGCTTCGAGGCAACCGCGTCGTGCGGAAGGACTACGCGGCGTCGATCGCGGCGCGGATCTCGGCGGCAGCGGCACCGACGTCCGAGGCGCTGTAGATCGCGCTGCCGGCGACGGCGACGCGGGCTCCGGCAGCCTTCACCGAGGCGACCGAGGACGCCTTCACGCCACCGGCGATCGAGAACGGCACGCCCGAGGCCTTGCCCTCGTCGAGGAGCGTGTCGAAGGTGAAGCCCTCCTCGGCCTGCTCGTCGAGGCCGGCGTGCACCTCGACGAACTCGACGCCGAGCTCGGTGACCTCGCGGGCACGGGCAGCCTTGTCCGGGACGCCGATCAGGTCGACGACGATGCCCTTGCCGTGCTTCTTCGCTGCCTTCACGGCACCGACGATGGTGCTGTCCCCGGCGACGCCGAGCACGGTGACGAGGTCGGCACCGGCCTGGAACGCCATGTCGGCCTCGAGCTCACCGGCGTCCATCGTCTTGAGGTCGGCGAACACGATCTTGTCCGGGTGGGCATCCTTCATCGCGGTGATGGCCGCGACGCCGGCGCTCTTCACGAGGGGCGTGCCGAGCTCGAGGATGTCGACGTGCGGGGCAGCCGCGGCGGCGAGCTCGAGGGCGGTGTCGGTGGAGAGGGTGTCGATGGCGAACTGGAGCTGCATGGGTGTTCCTTCTTCCGTGGGGGTCATTCGAGGTTGGCGTGCCGCGGCCAGAGGTCGTCGGCGGAGTGTCCGCTGCGCTGCCAGAGCGCGTGGAACAGCGCGTCGCCGAGCAGGACGACGCCCTGCTCGAACAGGCTGCCCGCGTACTGGGCCGAGGCGGTCCCGGAGCGGTCCGTCTTCGTCGCCGCCGGCAGCACGAGGGTGACCTCGGCCAGCTCGGCGAGGGGGGACGAGGACGTGGTCGACACGGCGACGACCTGCGCACCGACGTCGACCGCCGTGCGCGCGGCCTGCACGATGCCGCCGGTCGTGCCCGACCCGCTCGCGGTGAGCAGGACGTTGCCCTCCTCGATCGCGGGGGTCGTGGTCTCGCCGACGACGTGCACGTCGAGCCCGAGGTGCATGAATCGCATCGCGGTCATCCGGAGCGCGAGGCCGGACCGGCCGGCGCCGTGCACGAACACGCGCTCGGCGCCGTCGAGCAGGTCGAGTGCGCGGTCCGCGACCGTCTGGTCGCTCTCGGCCACCCCGTCGACGAGGTCGTCGAGTTCGTGGCTCACGAGGTCGAGCGCGGTGGCGAGCGTCAGTCGGGTCATGGGTCAAGAGTGCGCGCCCGGTGCGCCGTACGCCGCTACCCGACACGGCGGGCGTCCCACCCGTTCGGATGGCCCACGGCGTCCCACTCGGGCGGGGCGGGTAGGTTCGGCCCGGTGGACGCATCGACCGGCCGGGAGGCCCGCATCACCCCCGACACCTCGGTGACGGCGGTCCCGGGGCCGGGTCGGGCCTCCGCTCCAGCGCTGCCGACGTCGTCACGCGACCCGGGGCACCCGAACCGGGCCGACGCCGCCGAGCAGGCCCGCGTGCTGGCCGACCAGGCCGACCGCCACACCCTGACGCTCGAGTCCGTCCTCGCGGTCCTGCGCTCCCCGCGGGTGGGCGACGCCGCCGCACGGGCCGAGGCGGTGGAGATCGCGTCCGCCGCCCTCGTCGACCTGCGCACCTCGACGGACCGGCAGCGCGAGGTGCTGCTCGAGCCCGTCGCCGGGGCGTTCTCGCGCCTCCGCGCCGACCTGCGCCCCCTCGTGCGGTTCGGCGACCTCGACGTGCAGTTCGTGGAACCACCGGCGACCGGACGTGCGCTGCCCGGCGACGTCGCGCACGCCGCCCGGGCGATCGTCCGGACGGCGGTGCTCACCCTCGTCGACGAGGGGTCCGCCGGACGGGTCCGGATCCAGTGGGACTGCGACGGGCGGAACCTGCTCATGCAGCTGCGCGACGACGGCGCCGGCACGCACGACGCCCAGGACGACGCCATGCGGCCGATCGCCGAACGGGTCGCGGCACTCGCCGGCCAGATGCGGGTGGACTCGACGCCGGGCTGGGGGTCCGTCCTCGACGTGACCGTGCCGCTCGACCCGCCGATCGGTTCGGTGCCCTCGCCCGAGGACTCCGACCTGACCCCGCGCGAGCTCGACGTCCTGCGGCTCGTCGCGACCGGCGTGGGCAACCGCGAGATCGCCGACGGGCTCGGCATCAGCGTGAACACGGTGAAGTACCACGTGGCGAACCTGCTCCGGAAGCACGGCGCCCGGACCCGCGCGGAGCTCGCGGCGCACGCGCACGCCGGCTGAGCGCGCGCCCTGGCGCGATCCGCGACGACGCGGCGGATCAGCCGGCCGGGGCGAACCGGTAGCCCATCCCCGACTCGGTGACCAGGTAGCGCGGGTGCGAGGGTTCCGGTTCGAGCTTCCGCCGCAACTGCGCCATGTACAGCCGCAGGTAGCCCGAGTCGTTGCCGTGCGTCGGCCCCCACACCTCGGTCAGCAGCATCTCGCGCGTGAGCAACCGGTCGGGGTTCGTCACGAGCACCTCGAGCAGCCGCCACTCCGTCGGGGTCAGCCGGATCGCCGGTCCGTCGGGCGCGGTGACCTGCTTCGCGACGAGGTCCACCACGAGGTCCCCGATGCGGATGGTCGGCGCGGCCTCCCCACCCGCGGGCACCCGCCGGCGGCCGAGCGCGCGGAGCCGGGCGAGCAGCTCGTCCATCTGGAACGGCTTCGTCACGTAGTCGTCGGCACCGGCGTCGAGCGCGTCGACCTTGTCACCCGAGTCCGTGCGCCCGGAGAGCACGAGCACCGGCACCTGCGACCACCCGCGGATGCCCTCGAGCACCCCGATGCCGTCGAGCCGGGGCATCCCGAGGTCGAGCAGGACGATGTCGGGTCGGTCGGTGATGACGGCGTCGATGGCCGCGCGGCCGTCCCGGGCGGTGACGACCTCGTACCCACGCGCTCCGAGCGTCACGGCGAGCGCCCGCACCAGCTGCACGTCGTCGTCCGCGATCAGGACCTTCATCGTCCCACCACTCCCAGGTGTCCGGCGATCGGCAGCCGCACCACGACGGTGAGACCACCACCCGGGGTGTCGTCGACCTCGATCGTGCCGCCCATGCCCTCGGTGAACCCGCGGGCGAGGGCCAGCCCGAGTCCGAGTCCCGTGTCGTTGTCGGTGTCGCCGAGCCGCTGGAACGGCTGGAACACGTCTTCGCGCCGGTCCTCCGGGATGCCGGGGCCCCGGTCGGCGACGCGCAGTTCGACGCCGCCCGCGAAGGCGCTGGCGGCGATGCGGACGCGCTGGTCGTCGGGCGAGTACCGGACGGCGTTCGCGAGCAGGTTCACGACGACCCGCTGGAGCAGCACCGGGTCCGCCAGGACGGGCGGGAGCTCGGCGGGCAGGTCGAGGTCGACGTCCTCCGGTCCGAGCTCGAGCTCGTCGAGGGCGGGAGCGACGACGGTGTCGAGCGAGGTCGGCACGGGTGAGGCGGCGAGCACCCCGGCCTGTACCCGACTCACGTCGAGCAGGTCGGCCAGCAGCACGGCGAGCTGTCGCAGGCTCTCGTCGGCGGTGGCGAGCAGCGCCTCCCGGTCGGCCTCGCCCAACCTGACGTCGCGCGCCCGGAGCGACTGCACGGCGGCCGAGGCGGCGGCGATCGGCCGCCGCACGTCGTGGCTGACGGCCGCGAGGATGGCGCTCCGCACCCGGTCGACGGCCGCGATGCGTTCCGCGTCGACCGCGGTTCGGGTGAGCTGCCGGTGCTCCAGGGCGGCGTCGAGCTGCTGCTCGACGACGCGCAGCAGCCGACGCTGAGTCGGGTCGTCGGGCGCGCCGGCGAACTCGAGCACGGCCCCGGACGGGAGGCTCGTGGCCGTGTCCGCCACGTCGCCGAACGTCCCGGACGTGGCCTGCACCTCGTCGCCCTGCCGGACGCGCACGCCGGCGAAGCCGAACGCCTCGCGGGTGCGCTCGACGAGGGCCTGGAGTGCGTCGTCGCCGCGGAGGACGCTGCCGGCGATCCCGACGAGCAGCCCGGACTCGGCGGCGGCTCGGCGGGCGGTGCGGGAGCGTCGGGCCGACCGGTCGACGACGAAGCTCACGAGCACGGCGCTGACGACGTACATGACGAGCGCGAACAGGTGCCAGGGCTGCTGGACGGTGACCTGGTGCAGGGGTCGGACGAAGAAGAAGTCGAGGCTCAGCCCGGACAGCACCGCGGCGAACACGGCCGGCAGCATCCCGCCGATCAGCGCGACGACGAGCACGAGCAGCTGGTACGCGAGGACGTCGACGGTGATCGAGTCCGGGTCGTCGGCGAGCGAGAGCGCCCAGGTCAGGAGCGGTCCGGCGACCAGGGACAGCAGGAACGCGGCCACGATCCGGGAGCGCGACAGGCTGCCGCCGAGCTTCGGCAGGGCGACGCCGCCGCCGGCGCGTTCGTGCGTGACGACGTGCACGTCGATGTCGCCCGACTCGCGGATCACGGTGCTGCCGATGCCCGGGCCGGTGATGGCCGCGGCCAGCCGGCTCCGACGGCTGATGCCGATCACGATCTGGGTGGCGTCGATCGACCGGGCGAACCGGACGAGCGTCGTCGGCACGTCGTCGCCGACGACCTGGTGGTAGGTCCCGCCGAGCTGTTCGAGCAGGGCGCGCTGCGTGCCGAGCGCGCCCGGGTGGCGTTCGCGCAGGCCGTCGTTCGTCGTGACGTGCACGGCGGCGAGCTCGCCGCCGGCGGACCGGGCCGCGATGCGGGCGCCGCGACGGAGCAGGGTCTCGCCCTCCGGGCCTCCCGTCAGGGCGACGAGGACGCGCTCTCGGGTCTCCCAGCGGTTCGCGATGCCGTGCTCGGCGCGGTAGCGCTTGAGTGCGTCGTCGACCTCGTCGGCGAGCCAGAGCAGGGCGATCTCGCGGAGGGCGGTGAGGTTGCCGAGGCGGAAGTAGTTCGACAGGGCCGCGTCGACCCGGGCGGCCGGGTACACGAGCCCGTCGGAGAGCCGGTCACGGAGGGCCTGCGGCGACAGGTCGACGACCTCGATCTGGTCGGCGGCCCGCACCACGGCGTCGGGGACGGTCTCGCGCTGGACGGTGCCCGTGATCTCGCGGACGACGTCGCCGAGGGACTGCATGTGCTGCACGTTCACGGTGGAGATGACGTCGATGCCCGCTGCCCGGAGCGCCTCGACGTCCTGCCAGCGCTTCTCGTGCGGGCTGCCGGGGGCGTTGGTGTGGGCGAGTTCGTCGACGAGGGCGACCTCGGGCCGGCGGGCGAGCACGGCCTCGAGGTCCATGTCGTCGAGCTCCACACCCCGGTGCTCGACGGCGCGGCGGGGGACGACCTCGAGCCCGTCGACCAGCGCGGCCGTGGCGGCGCGGCCGTGGGTCTCGACGACGGCGACGACCACGTCCCGGCCGTGGTCGGCCATCCGACGCCCCTCCTCGAGCATCGTGTACGTCTTGCCCACGCCGGGGGCCGCACCGAGCAGCACCCGCAGCTTCCCTCGCTTCACGCGCTCATCCTCTCCTGCTCGGGCCCCGACGCGGACCGTACCCGCACGACGGCGGCCGTGCCGGACCGCGGTCGCCAGCGGTCCGGACGGGTCGGGGCCGTGCGGGTCCGGTCCACTCCGCGGTCAGCGCTGCTGCGCCAGGGCCAGGTTCAGTTCGAGCACGTTCACCGCGGGGGAGCCGAGGACACCGAGCTGGCGGCCGTCGGTGTGCTCGTCGACCAGGGCGCGCACCCGGTCCTCGGACAGCCCGCGGGCCTCGGCCACCCGCGCGACCTGCTGCAGGGCGTACTCCGGGCTGATGTCCGGGTCGAGGCCGGAGCCCGAGGCCGTGACGGCGTCGGCGGGCACCTCGGACGGGTCGACCCCGTCGGCCTCCGCGACCGCGGCACGGCGCTCGTCGATCGCCTTCGTCAGGTCGGGGTTCGACGGGCCGAGGTTCGAGCCGGACGAGGCACCGGCGTCGTACCCGTCCTCGCCTGCGGCCGACGGGCGGGACTGGAACCAGCGGTCCGCGTCCTTCCCGGCGAAGGACTGGCCGATCAGGGACGACCCGACGACCGTGCCGGACGAGTCGGTGACCATCGAGCCGTTCGCCTGGTCGTGGAACGCCGCCTGGCCGACACCCCACACCGCGAGCGGGTAGGCGACGCCGAGGACCACGGTGGCGAGCAGGGTGAGGCGGACGGCCACACCGGTGGAGCGGAGGAAGGAACGAGTGGAAGTCATGACGAGAACCCCGGGATGAGACCGACCACGAGGTCGATCAACTTGATGCCGATGAAGGGGACGACCACGCCGCCGAGCCCGTAGACGAGCAGGTTGCGGCCGAGGATCGACGACGCCGACGCCGCGCGGTACTTGACGCCACGCAGGGACAGCGGGATGAGCGCCACGATGACGAGCGCGTTGAACACGATGGCCGACAGGATCGCCGACGCGGGACTGTGCAGCCCCATGATGTTGAGCACGCCGAGCCCCGGGAAGGTCGCCTGGAACATCGCCGGGATGATCGCGAAGTACTTCGCGATGTCGTTGGCGATCGAGAACGTGGTCAGCGCACCGCGGGTGATGAGCAGCTGCTTGCCGATCCGGACGACGTCGATGAGCTTCGTCGGGTCCGAGTCGAGGTCGACCATGTTGCCGGCCTCCTTGGCCGCGGTCGTCCCGGTGTTCATCGCGACGCCGACGTCGGCCTGGGCCAACGCGGGGGCGTCGTTCGTGCCGTCACCGGTCATCGCGACGAGGTTGCCGCCCTCCTGCTCGCGCTTGATGAGTGCGAGCTTGTCCTCGGGGGTGGCCTCGGCGAGGAAGTCGTCGACGCCGGCCTCGGCCGCGATCGCCTTCGCGGTGCGCGGGTTGTCGCCGGTGATCATGACGGTGCGGATGCCCATGCTCCGCAGCTCGGTGAAGCGCTCGGCGAGGCCGTCCTTCACGACGTCCTTGAGGTGCACGACGCCGAGCAGGGCGACCTGACCCGACGGGTCCTTCCGGGCGACGACGAGCGGCGTCCCGCCCTGGTCGGACACCTCGGCGACGGTCGCGTCCACGGCCGCGGTGACACCGGCGTCGCGGGTGTCGGCCCAGGCGAGCACTGCTGCTGCGGCGCCCTTGCGGACCTCGGTGCCGTCCGGCAGGTCGACGCCCGACATGCGCGTCTGCGCCGTGAACGGCACCTCGACGGCGCCGGACGGGAGGCCCGCCACGGCTCCGGCGGCGAGCGCCAGGTCCACGATGGAGCGGCCCTCGGGCGTGCCGTCAGCGGCGCTGGACAGCGCGGCGGCGGCGGTGAGGTCGGCCTCGGTCACCCCGGGCACCGGCACGAACCGGGAGGCCCGACGGTTGCCGTAGGTGATCGTGCCGGTCTTGTCGAGGAGCAGCGTGGTGATGTCGCCGGCCGCCTCGACCGCGCGGCCGGACATCGCCAGGACGTTGTGCTGCACGAGCCGGTCCATGCCGGCGATGCCGATCGCGGAGAGCAGGGCGCCGATGGTCGTCGGGATGAGGCAGACGAGCAGCGCGATGAGCACCGTGATGCTGACCGTCGAGCCGACGAGCCCGGCGATGGGCTGCAGCGTGAGGCAGACGATCACGAACACGATCGACAGCGACGCGAGCAGGATGTTCAGCGCGATCTCGTTCGGCGTCTTCTGCCGGGCGGCACCCTCGACGAGCCGGATCATCCGGTCGATGAAGGTCTCGCCCGGGGTGGACGTGATGCGCACCAGGATCCGGTCGGACAGCACGCGGGTACCGCCCGTGACGGCGCTGCGGTCGCCGCCGGACTCGCGGATGACGGGCGCCGACTCGCCGGTCACCGCGGACTCGTCGACCGACGCGATGCCGTCGACGACGTCGCCGTCACCGGGGATGACCTCACCGGCGACCACGACGACGAGGTCGCCCTTCGCCAGGTCGACGGACGCGACGTCCTCGGTCGACGCGGACAGCGCGGCCGGGTCGGCGGACGAGTAGCCGACCACGCGGCGGGCGGTGGTCGTGGAGCGGGTCTTCCGCAGGGTGTCGGCCTGGGCCTTGCCCCGGCCCTCGGCGACCGACTCCGCCAGGTTGGCGAACAGGACGGTCAGCCAGAGCCACACGGCGATGACGACGGTGAAGGACGACGGGACCGGCGCGCCGGAGTCGGCCGAGCCTCCCGTCCGGCTGAACGGCTCGACGACGGCGGTGACCGTCGTCAGGGCGGCGCCCACCTCGACGAGGAACATGACCGGGTTCTTCCACATGAGCCGGGGGTCCAGCTTGCGGAACGCGCCCGGGAGGCCCGCCGCCAGCTGGCGGGGTCCGAATGCGGACGAGCGGGTGGCCGGCCGGGAGGCCGTGGTCACCTCCGGTTCGGAGGTTTCGATGGTCATCGGACCAGTCCTTCTGCGAGGGGTCCCAGTGCGAGCACCGGGAAGTAGGTGAGTGCGGTGACGATGACCGCGACACCGCCGAGGAGGGCGATGAAGAGCGGCCGGTGCGTGGGCAGCGTGCCGACGGTCGCGGGGACCTTGTCCTGCGCGGCGAGCGACCCGGCGAGCGCCAGGACGAACACCATCGGCACGAAGCGGCCGAGCAGCATCGCGACGCCGAGCGCGGAGTTCATCCACGTCGTGTTCGCGGTGAGGCCGCCGAACGCCGAGCCGTTGTTGTTGCCGGCGCTGGTGAACGCGTAGAGGAGCTCAGACAGGCCGTGGTTGCCCGGGTTGTAGATGCTCGTGCCGAGCACCTGCTCCCGGACGCCAGGGATGACGAGCGACAGCGCGGTCCCGAGGAGCACGACCGTCGGCGTGACGAGGATGTACAGCGCCGCGAAGGTCATCTCCTTGGCGCGGATCTTCTTGCCGAGGTACTCCGGCGTGCGGCCGACGAGCAGGCCGCCGATGAACACCGTGATCACGGCGAGCACGAGCATGCCGTACAGACCGGATCCGACGCCGCCGGGGGTGACCTCGCCGAGCATCATGTTGATGAGCGCCATCATCCCGCCGATCGGCGTGAAGCTGTCGAACATGCCGTTGACGGCGCCGGTCGACGTGGCGGTCGAGGTCGTGCCGAAGAGCGTGGTCCCGAGGATGCCGAAGCGGACCTCCTTGCCCTCCATCGCCGCACCGGCGGCGTGCGTCGCGACCCCGCCGCCGGCGAGTTCGGCGATCGACATCACCGAGAGCGACACGAGGAAGATGCCTGCCATCACGGCGAGGATCGCGGTGCCCTGACGGCGGTCACCGACCATCGCGCCGAAGGTGCGCGGGAGAGAGAACGGGATGACGAGCATGAGGAAGACCTCGACGAGGTTCGTCCACGCCTGCGGGTTCTCGAACGGGTGCGCGCTGTTGGCGTTGAAGTAGCCGCCGCCGTTGGTGCCGAGGAGCTTGATCGCCTCCTGCGAGGCGACGAAGCCCTCGGGGACGTGCTGCGTGCCGCCGGCGAGCGTGGCGACGTCGGTACCGGCGCCCCACGACTGGACGACGCCACCGGCGACGAGGACGAGCGCGAAGACGAAGGACAGCGGCAGGAGCAGCCGTCCGGTCGCACGGACGACGTCCACCCAGACGTTGCCGATGGTGCCCTGGCGACGACGGGCGAACCCGCGCACGAGCGCCACGGCGACGGCGAGCCCGACCGCGGCGGACAGGAAGTTCTGCACCGCGAGGCCGGCCATCTGCACGGTGTACCCGACGGTGACCTCGGGTGAGTACGACTGCCAGTTCGTGTTCGCCACGAACGAGGCCGCGGTGTTGAACGCGAGCGCGGGGCCCACGGCGGGCAGGCCGAGGTCGCCCGGCAGGACCACCTGGATGCGCTGCAGCAGGTAGACGAGCAGCAGCCCGGCGACGCTGAACAGCAGCACGCCGCGGAGGTACGCGGCCCACGACTGCTCGGCGTCCGGGTCGACGCCGATCACCCGGTAGACCAACCGCTCGACACGTCCGTGGCGAGGGCTCGTGAAGACGCGGGCCATCCAGTCGCCGACCGGACGGTGCACGAGCACGAGCAGCAGGACGAGGACGGCGACCTGCGCGATGCCGGCCCAGGTCTGCGCCGCGCCGCCCATCAGAATCGCTCCGGGCGCACGAGCGCCCAGACGAGGTACACGACAGCGGCGATGCCGAGGACGGCAGCGGCGATGGTGATGCCGATCACAGCCGCTCCACCCCCTTGGCGATCAGTGCCACCACGCCGAACACGGCGAGGACACCGGCGACGACGAAGACGTCGAACACGTGGGACTCCTGGAGATCGAGGTGTCCGCGGCAGGTGCCGTGGACCGCACCGGTTGGGGTGCCGTACCGATGCTCGGTCCGGGTGCCGCCCCGACGGTCGCTCCTAACGGTTCCCTGACGCCGTGGTGGTCGACGCGTGCGGCGCACTAACGCGGAGCGTGCGGGGCCGCCGTTGCGGAACCCTCCCGTTGCGGTAGAGTTCGAGTGGCGCAACCCTCCCACTGCGGAAGGGTTGCCTGCGCCGGACGCTCTGTGCCGCCGGCCCGCGCGACGCTGCGCCCCTCGACATCCCGCGGGCGCAGCCGCCCGCACCCCCTCACTGAAGGAGAACCGTGACGACCGTCACGCGCGCACCCGCTCCGGTGCACACCAGCCCCACCGTCCTGTCCGCCCTGCGGAACCCGAGGATCCTGCTCCGTGAGGCCCTGGCCGGCCTCGTCGTCGCCCTCGCCCTCATCCCCGAGGCGATCTCGTTCTCGATCATCGCCGGCGTCGACCCCCGCGTCGGACTGTTCTCGGCGTTCGTGATGGCCGTCGTCATCTCGTTCGTCGGCGGCCGTGCCGCGATGATCACCGGCGCCACGGGCGCGATCGCGCTCGTCGTCGCCCCGGTGGTCAAGGAGCACGGCTTGGACTACCTGATCGCGACCGTCCTGCTCGGCGGGGTGTTCCAGCTGGTCCTCGGCGGGCTGGGGGCGGCGAAGCTGATGCGGTTCGTGCCCCGGTCCGTGATGGTCGGGTTCGTCAACGCGCTCGCGATCCTGATCTTCACCGCGCAGCTGCCGAACATCATCGGCGTGGACTGGTTCGTCTGGCCGATCACCGCCGCAGGCATCGCGATCATCGTCCTGCTGCCCCAGTTCACGAAGGCGATCCCGGCTCCGCTCGTCGCGATCGTCGTCCTGACGCTCGTCACCGTGCTGGCCTCGATCGCCGTCCCGACCGTGGGCGACGAGGGCAAGCTGCCGGACAGCCTGCCGACCCTGTTCGTCCCGAACGTGCCGCTGGACCTCGAGACGCTGATGATCATCGCCCCGTACGCCCTCGCGATGGCGCTCGTCGGGCTCCTCGAGTCCCTGATGACGGCGAAGCTCGTCGACGAGGTCACCGACACCGGCTCCCGCAAGACCCGCGAAGCCCTCGGGCAGGGAGTCGCGAACATCGCCTCCGGCCTGTTCGGCGGCATGGGCGGCTGCGCGATGATCGGCCAGACGATGATCAACGTGAAGGCCTCCGGCGCCCGCACCCGCATCTCGACGTTCCTGTCCGGCGTGTTCCTGCTGGTCCTCGTCGTCGGGCTCGGTGACGTCGTCGCGATCATCCCGATGGCCGCCCTCGTCGCCGTGATGGTGATGGTCGCCGTCGGCACGTTCGACTGGCACAGCATCACGCCCTCGACCCTGAAGCGGATGCCCATCGGGGAGACGATCGTCATGGTCCTCACCGTCGTGATCGTCGTCGCGACCGACAACCTCGCCATCGGCGTGATCATCGGTGTCGTCGCCGCGATGGTCGTGTTCGCCCGCCGGGTGTCCCACCTCACCACCGTCTCGCGGAGCATCGAGACCCTGGCCACCGGCGAGCAGCACGCGCTCTACACCGTCGAGGGTGAGCTGTTCTTCGCGTCGTCGAACGACCTCACCACGCAGTTCGACTACGTCGACGACCCGGAGCTCGTCGTCATCGACATGACGAGGTCGCACGTCTGGGACGCCTCCACGGTCGCCGCACTCGACGCGATCGAGACGAAGTACCACCAGCACGGCAAGCGGGTCGACATCCGCGGGATGAACGACGCCAGCCAGGCCTTCCACGGCCGCCTCGCCGGCACCCTCGGCGCCGGTCACTGACCCACCCGACCTCCGCCGTCGTCGGTCGGGTGCGCTGCAGCCGCACCGAGACGGTCCGACACCTGCCCCACGGCGTCGCGGAGGGCCCTCGGTCCCGAGACGACGAAGTCGACGTCGAACCCGGCGACCAGGGCGGCGAGCGCCCGCCACGACCACGACCCCGCGGTGAGGCGGCTGGTGCCGTCCCCGAGGTCCTGCAGGACGGCGTCGTCGGCGACGAACGGGGCCACGGTCCGCGCCGGCGTCCGCAGCACGACCGTCCCGACGCAGGGCCAGGCCGACGCGACCCCGGCCGTCGCGTCGGCACCACCGGTCGCGTCGGCACCACCGGTCGCATCTGCACCGCGGAAGCGGGCGTCGACGAACGCGGCCGCGTCGCCGCCGGGGACGGGCCGCGGGACGAACGGGAGGCCCGTGGCAGCCCTCGGCGACATCCGGTCCAACCGGTAGGTGCGCCAGTCCGCCACCTCGGGGACCCAGGCGAGCAGGTACCAGCGGCCGTGGCGTGCGAGGACCGCGTGCGGGTCGACCCGGCGGGGTGGCCGGTCGTCCTCGGCACCGGGCGGCCACGCGGGCGCGTACCCGAACCGCAGCACGGTGCGCGTGCGGACGGCCTCGCTGACCGCGACCAGGACGGCGGGATCGACCACGACGGCCGGGGCGACGACGGCGCCGGAGGTCGCCACCACCTCGACCGCGTCGACCCGGTGCCTGAGGCGCGACGGCATCACCTGCCGGACGGTCGTCAGGGCACGGACCGCCGCCTCGGCGATGTCGGCTCCGGACGCCGGGGCGACGGCGAGCGCGAGGGCGATCGCCACCGCCTGGTCGTCGTCGAACAGGAGCGGCGGCAGGTCCGACCCGGCCGACAGCCGGTAGCCGCCGGCCGGCCCGCGGAGTGCGTCGACGTGGTAGCCGAGCTCGCGGAGCCGGTCGACGTCCCGGCGGACCGTGCGCGGACTCACGGTCAGGCGGTCCGCCAGCTCGTCACCGGTCCACTCGCGGCGCACCTGCAACAGGGAGAGCAGCGCGAGCATGCGCGACGAGGGTCCGGACACGTGCTCCATCATCGTCGGAGTAGCGGACAGGATCTGACCGCAATGCCGGGGATGCTCGTCCCGACGCAGCCGACCGGCCGCGCGCAGCATCGACGAGGAGTCGGCATGACCATCACCACCATCCCCCACGTGAACTTCGACGGACGGGCCGCCGAGGCGCTCGCCTTCTGGGGCGCCGCGCTCGGCACCGACCCCGTCGTGGTGACCTACGGCCAGAGCGGCGCGGTCGAGGACCCCGCCTGGGCGGACCGCGTCGTCTGGGGCCAGGTCGCCTCGGCGAGCGGCGTCCGCGTCATGGCGTTCGACGTGTGGCCGGGCCAGCCGTACGACCAGGGGACGAACAGCTCGTACGTCTACCTGAGCGGCACGGACGCCGACGAGGTCCGCGCCGTGTGGGCGGGCCTGCAGGACGGCGCCGAGGTCCGCCAGCCGCTCGGTCCGTCGGCCTGGTCGCCGCTCGCCGGGCAGCTCCGCGACCGGTTCGGCGTCGTCTGGGCCCTCGACGTCCCGGCGCAGCAGCAGGGCTGAGCCCGAGGCGGTGGCACGGGCCGGACGGGGTGTCGTCACGTCCGTACGCTGGCGGCATGGGGACCACGTTCTTGTCCGTGACCATCGCCTTCGTCGCCGCCGCCGTCATCCCGGCAGTGGTGACGGCGGCCATCCGCCGGGGGGACCGGAAGCGGAAGCACCAGCGCGTGCTCGCCGGTGCGGCACCGGATGCGCTGTTCACCGTGCGGTCGCGACGGTGGCAGCGCGTCCTGTTGCGGATCGTCGGCATCCTCGTGCTCGTCGTCGGCGGGGTGCTGCTGCTCGCGGCGGCCTCGACGACGGAGGACCCGGAGGCGCTGCCGATGGGGATCGCCGGTGCCGTCGGTGTGCTCGTCGGGGTCGCGTTCGTCCTGCTCGCCGGGGCCGCCGCCCGCACCCGTATCGACGCGCTGCCGGACCGGCTCGTCGTGCGGAAGGGCTTCCGCGCCGAGCGCGAGGTGCACCACACCGCGATCGCCTCGATCCGCCCCTGGACCGGGCCCTACGGCGGGATCCAGGCGCGGGACAGCGCGGGCACCGTCCTGTTCGACAGCGTCGCGATCGCGATCGGCTACCGGGACCTCGAGGTGTGGCTCGCGGAACGGGCACCGTGGGCGTGGGTCGCGTACACGGGGCCCGCAGCCGCAGCGCCGGTCTGGACGGCACCGGGAGCGCCGGGGCAGCGCGGGCCGGCGCAGCCCTGGCCGACGCCGGACGGCACGGGGCCCGGCACACCGACCCGCTGACCCGCTGACCCGCTGACCCGGCGGCCCGCCGAACAGGTCCACCGAGCCGGTCCGCCCTCCGGGTCTACCGACCGGCGACGACCGACGAGCGACGAGCTCAGCGCACGGGCGTCCAGGTGCTCACGGTCACGGCGGCCGTCACCGTCTCGGGTGCGAACACCGTGTCCGTGGCGACGTGGTGGTGGCTCGGCCCCATGTGCACAACGTCGTGCACGTCCTCGGCCGTGAGCGACATCGTCCAGGTCAGGTCCTCGCTCGACCGCAACGCGAAGGCCGGCGTCAGGCTGTCGTGCAGGCGGCGCTCCTTCTCCGGGTCGACGCTGATCGTCGCCGCCGCCAGCTCCGCCAGGTGCCCCGCCCGCGGGGTGACGACCGCCAGGACCCCGTCCGGGTGCAGCACCCGGGCGTACTCGTGCTGGTTCCGCGGTGCGAAGACGTCGAGCACCACGGCGGCCGCGTGGTCCACGACCGGGAGGCGCTCGGTCACGTCCCCGACGACGGCCCCCACGTCCGCGTGGACGCGTGCCGCGCGCCGGATCGCGACGGCCGACAGGTCGAGCGCGACCCCGCGTCGCCGGGGCCGGTCGACGGTGGACGGGAGGGCCGCGGCGGACGGGTCCCCGGGCCTCCCGGCCGCTGCGTCGAGCGCGTGCGCGAGGTAGGTGCCGGGGCCCGACCCGACGTCGAGGACGACTCCCGGCGCGGCCGCGTCCACGACGAGGGCCGACAGCGCCCGTTCGACCGGCGCGTAGTGCCCGCGGCCGAGGAACCGCAGGCGGGCGTCGACCATCTCCGGGGTGTCCGCGGTGAGTGCCCGGCGCCTGGCGGGGAGGAGGGTCAGGTGGCCCTGCTTCGCCTCGTCGTAGCGGTGGCCGGTCGCGCACCCGGCCTGGCCGGGGGCGGTGCGGGCGAGCGGCTCGGTGCACACGGGGCAGGCGAGCACGGGGAGGAGGTCGTCGCGCACCGGTCCAGGGTACGGCCGCGCCGGTCGAGCACGGGCGCACGGCCCCCGGTCCGCCCGAGAGCAGTAGGTTGCCGGTCATGGCCGTCATCCACGAAGCGACCCTCCGTCCCGGCAAGCTCGAGGCGCTCGGCGCCTGGCTGCCCGACCAGCCGTGGAGCGGTGTCGCCGCGGGCAGCGCGGTCGAGCAGGTCGCGCGGTTCCGGTTCGACGACCCGGCCGGCGAGGTCGGGGTCGAGACGTACCTGGTCCGCGTCGGCGACGGGCCGGTGCTGCACGTCCCGCTGACCTACCGGGGCGCGCCGCTCGCGGGTGCCGAGGCGTTCCTCGTCACCGAGATGGAGCACTCCGTCCTCGGCCACCGCTGGGTGTACGACGCCGTGGGCGACCCGGTCTACGCGGACGTGCTGCGCCGCGCGATCGCGACCGGAGGCCACGAGGCGGAGCTCGAGCGGGCCTCCGGCGACGGCACCTTCGCGAAGGAGGGCGCGGCGGCGGGCAGCGGAACGGACGCCGACTCCCCCGCGATCGTCGAGGTCTCCGCGCACACGGAGGGTGCCGTCACGACGATCGACACCGCGCACGGAGCGCTGGTGGTCCTGCGCGTCCTCGGCTCCGGCGGCGTCCCCACCGGGCGGACCCTCACGGCCGGCGGCGCCTCGGCGGCGCCGACCGTCGTCGCCGTCCTGGCGGACTAGCGCGTTACCCGTCGGCGGTCGGGAGCGCCGCCGGACGAGACCGGTACGGCCAGGGCCTCGCACGCACGGGAGGCCGCTGGCAGGATCGGTCGGGTGAAGACACTGGAGTTGCCACAGACGGACCTCACCGCTTCCGACGTCGTCGTCGGACTGATGCGGATCAACGACATGAGCGACGAGGACATCCGGTCGCTGTACGCCGCCTCGCGCGACGCGGGCGTCACGATGTTCGACCACGCAGCCGTCTACGGCGGCTGGCACGGGTGCGAGGAACGCTTCGGTGCGGCGGTCACGCTGTCCGCGGCCGAGCGCGCCGAGGTCCAGCTGCAGACCAAGGTCGGCATCCGGCCGACGGCGAACGGCGCCTACTTCGACTTCTCGTACGAGCACATCGTGTCCTCGGTCGAGGAGTCCCTGACCGCCCTGCGCACCGACTTCATCGACGTCCTGCTCCTGCACCGCCCGGACGCCCTCGTCGAGCCGGACGAGGTCGCGAAGGCCTTCGACGAGCTGCACGCCGCCGGCAAGGTGCACCACTTCGGCGTCTCGAACCACACCCCGGGGCAGACCGAGCTGCTGGCGAGGTCCGTGCGGCAGCCGCTGGCGTTCAACCAGGTGCAGCTGAGCATCACGCACGCGAACGTCATCACGCAGGGTCTCGTGGCGAACATGGCCGGGCTCGACCAGTCGATCGACCGCGACAACGACATCCTCAACCACGCACGCCTGCACGACGTGACGCTGCAGGCCTGGTCACCGTTCCAGAAAGGCTTCTTCGACGGCGTCTTCCTCGGTGACCGCGAGCAGTACGCCGAGCTGAACGACGTGCTCGAGGAGGTCGCCTCGGCGCACGGCGTGACCCCGACGGGCATCGCGGTGGCGTGGATCACCCGGCACCCCGCGCACTTCCAGGTGGTCCTGGGCACGACGAACCCCCAGCGCGTCCGCGACTCGGCCGCGGGCTCGGACGTCGAGCTGTCCCGCGAGGAGTGGTACCGGATCCTCACGGCCGCCGGGCACACCGTCCCCTGAGGCGGCCCGTCACCGAGGGCCCCGCGCCGCCGTCCCAGGACGTCGGCACGGGGCCCTCGGTGCGTCAGGCCCCTGCGGCCGACCGCCGCCGCACCGGCACGACTCCCCGCCGGCTCAGCGGGTCGGCTCGGGGTCCTCGTCGTCGGTGCGGAGGCTCGGCGCGGCTGCCGGGTCGGCGGTGCCGCCGGGGACGACCGCGATCTCGATCCCGAGGGCCGCGAGCGGGTCCTCGTCGAGCTCGAGTCCGTCGCTGCTGACCTGGTCCTCGGGGATGGCGCGACCCTTCGACGGGTCGAACGCGCTGCTCATCGACATGCGACGAGCCTGCACGGCCGACCCTGGAACCGGCACAACGCCGGCTGTGGTCAGGCGCTGAAGTCGGCTGTGGTCAGGCGCCGAGGTCGTCCGGGTGCAGGCGGTCGCCGGGCTCCGGGGTCCGGAACACCGGACCGCCGCCGGCCTCGTCCTCGTCGTCGTGCCGGACCGGCGACTGCGCCGGGTCGCCGGCGGCTTCCGCTCCGGAGACGTCCGCGCCCGACGGCTCGGAGCCGGAGGCCGCCGCGAGCGACTCCTCCACCTCGAGTTCGTCCTGGTCGGAGCCGTCCACGGGGACGTCGCTGCCCTGCTGCTGGGGATCGAACGGTGCGCTCATCGACATGCCCCGAGTGTGCTCCTCGGAGGTGAACGGCGGGTCGGGACTGTCCGCCCCGCGTCAGCCCTGGTGCCCGGGAGCGTCGCCGGACTTGCCGGGGGCGTCGCCGGACTTCCCGGGACCGCCACCGGGTGCGCCGTCGCCCGGGGTGCCGGGCCCCTGCTGCGACGTGGTGTCCACGCCGGTGTCCTGGGGCTCCTCCACGGGCAGGGTCGTCTCGACGCTCGGCTCCGGGTCGGCGGGCGGCTGCTCCTCGGTCGGCTCGCTGGACTCCTCCGTCGGCTGCGAGGGCTCCTCGCTCGGCTGCTCCTGCGCGGGCTGGCTCGGCTGCTGCTCGGTCGGCTCGCTCGGCTGCTGCTGTTCGGCGGGCTCGCTCGGCTGCGTCTCGCCCGGCTGCTCCTCGGCCGGCTGGCTCGGCTCGCTCGACTTGGTCGGGGCCGGCGTGCCGTCCTCGTCACCGCCGAGGGCGAAGGCGGCGACGAGCCCCCCGACGAGCAGGAGCGCCGCGAGGACGACGACCGGCAGGACCCAGCGCTTCCGCGGCCGGTCCTCCGGTCCGCCGTCGGCCGGTCGGGCCGGCACCGCGGTGCCTCCACCACGTCCGGACGGACCGCCGGTCCCGGCACCAGCCGCGGCACCCGCGCCAGCCGCACCGAGCACCGTCGTCGCTACGTCGTCGTCGGCACGCCCCGCGGACTGCGTCGGCAGTCGACGGGTGGCGTCGTCCGCCCCGGAGGCCCCGCTCACCGGCATCGCTCGGGTCGCGGTGTCCGCGGACGCGGCTCCGGCGGCCCCGGCCGCTGCACCGGCCACCCCGGCGGCCGCTGCCGACCGGGTGAGTGCCCCCGGGCCTCCCGGCAGCAGCTGCGTCGCGGGAGCGGCGTCGTCCCGGCCGAGTGCGCGGAGGCGTGCCGCCGCCTCGGCGGCGGACGGACGGTCCTCGGGGTGCTGCGCCGTCATGACGTGCAGCAGGGTGCGCCACGCCGTCGGCAGGTGCTGGTCGATCTCGGGCGCCCGGGCGAGCCGAGCGGTCGCGGCCTCGACCGCGCTGCCCGGGAAGGCCTGCTTGCCGGTGAGCGCCTCGAGGAGCATGAGACCGAGGGCGTAGACGTCGGCCTCGCCGGTGACGGGCTGGCCGAGGACCTGCTCGGGCGCGAGGTAGGCGGCGGTCCCGATCACGGTGCCGGTCCCGGTGACGCGTGCGGCGTCGCGGAGCAGCGCGATCCCGAAGTCGGCGAGCTTGACGTGCTCGCCGTCCTGTTCGAGCAGCACGTTCGCGGGCTTCACGTCCCGGTGGACGATGCCCTGCGCGTGCACGGCGGCCAGCCCCTCGGCGACCTGGGCACCGACGCGGGCGGTGGTGGCCGGGTCGAGCGGCCCCTCGCGCAGCCGGGTGGCGAGGTCGCTGCCGGGCACGAGTTCCATGACGAGGAACGAGTCCCCGTCGGCGGTGTCGAGGGCCGCGTCGAACAGGGTGACCAGGTTCGGGCTCCGGAGGCCGGCGAGCACGTGGATCTCGGCCTCGGCACGGGCTCGTTCCCCGTGGTCGACGGGGCCGATGCGGAAGAGCTTGACCGCGACCTCGCGCCCGAGCTGCTCGTCGACGGCGCGGTACACCGACGCCATCCCACCGTGCCCGAGCGTCCCGGTCACCCGGTACCTGCCGCCGATCAGCCGTTCTTCCATGCAGGGGAACCTACCGGGCCCAGCTGGTCAGGACGCGCAGCCGGGTCAGGACGGGGTGGGTTCGGCGCCCCGGTGCAGCGCCGTCAGGTACAGCCGGTGCGCCGTGACGACGAGGGCCAGCCAGGCGAGCCCGAGCGCCCACGCCGCCAGCACGTCGGTCGTCCAGTGGTGACCGAGGAACACCCGCGAGACGCCGACCGACGCCACGAACAGCGTGCCGACGACGATCGTCCACACGCGTGCGACGACGGTGCTCTGCCGCAGGAGCAGCAGGTACACGATCGTGCCGACGATGACCGTCGCGTTGAGGGTGTGCCCGGACGGGAAGGACGGCGAGTGCTCGTACGGCGGGACCGCGTCGGAGAGCGGCGGACGGGCCCGGCCGATCAGGTCCTTGCCGACGACGGTCATCGCGAGCGACCCGGCGCTCGCCGAGACGAGCAGCACGAGGGGCGTCCAGGCCCGCCGGTTGACGGTGAACCCGACCAGGAACAGCAGGGCGACGATCGGCATCCCGATGGTTCCGGCGATGTCCGTCCACCAGGTGACGCCCTGGTCGAGGAACGGCGACCGGAGTGTGAGCATCCAGTCGAGCACGGGCCGGTCGAGCACGGCGACGTCGTCGGCCTCGCGCACGGCGTCGAAGACCTCGGAGGCGACCCACGTGGCGGTCGTCGCGATCCCCATCCCGACGAGCAGCGTGAGCACGAGCAGCGGGAGCGCACCGTGGCGCCGTCCGAGTGCCGCCCAGCCCTCGGCCACCGACCGACCGGCGCGGGAGCGCCAGTGGGTGAGGTCGACCTCGCCGACGGCCCGGTCGGCGCGCTCGCGCTCGGTGCCCCCGATCACCGGGGCGCGCCGCGAGGGGGTGTGCTGTTCGTCCATCGGACCAGCCTGCCCGCCGGCACCTGGGCAGGCGGGCCCCGACCCCCGCGCGGCGCGCAGCGGGCGTGGGCGTGGCCGCCTACTTCGCGTCGGCGTACGAGTCGACCACGGCCACCGACAGCGGGAACGTCACCGGGAAGCCGCCGAACATGATCCGCCCGGCGTCGACCGCCGCGGCACGCACCTGGTCCGCCACCCACTCCGCGTCGGCTTCGGGCGCGTGCACCACGAGTTCGTCGTGCACGAAGAACACCATGTGTGCACCGGCCGTCACCGGGCCGGACGTCCGGGCGGCCAGACGCGTCCGGAGTCCGCCCATCCAGGACAGCGCCCATTCGGCAGCCGTGCCCTGCACCACGAAGTTCCGGGTGAACCGGCCCCAGCTGCGCGCGCGGGCCTCGACCGCCCGCTGCATGCCGGCCGACCCCTCGACGGAGTACGCCCGGTTCCGCGCCTCGAACCAGGCCGGCTCCGGGACGGGCGAGGTTCGACCGAGCCGGGTCGTCACCGGTTCCCCGCGCTCGCCCGCACGGGCCGCCTGCTCGACCAGGTCGAGGGCGCGCGGGAACGCCCGGGCCAGACGGGGGACGAACCGCCCGCCCTCGCCCTGGGTGGCGCCGTACATCGCACCGAGCATCGCCATCTTGGCCTGCTGCCGGGTCTGCACCGCGCCCGAGGCCACGACGCCGTCGTAGAGGTCCTGGCCGTCCCCGGCCGCGGCCATGTCGGTGTCGCCGGACATCGCCGCGAGGACCCGGGGCTCGAGCTGCGCCGCGTCGGCGACGACGAGCTTCCACCCGGGGTCGGCCACGACAGCCGCCCGGACCTGCTTGGGCAGCTGCAGCGCGCCGCCGCCGTTCGCCGCCCACCGCCCGGTGACGACACCGCCGACGACGTACTCCGGGTGGAACCGACCGTCCTGCACCCACTCGTCCAACCAGGTCCAGCCGTTGGCGGTCAGGAGCCGGTACAGCCGCTTGTACTCGAGCAGCGGTTCGATCGCGGGGTGCTCGAGGCGCTGCAGCTCCCACTTGCGGGTGCTCTCCACGACGAGTCCGGCCCGGCGCAGGGACCGCAGGACGTCGGCGGGCGAGTCCGGGTTGAGCTCGGGGTCGTCGAGCCGCTCCCGCAGGACAGCGGCGAGCTCCTCGAGGGCCCGGGGTCGGACGCCGTAGGGCACGCGTGGGCCGAGGGCATCGGCGAGCAACCGCTCGTGCACGTCCGTCCGCCAGGGCAGTCCGGCGTGCTTGATCTCGGCGGCCACCAGGGCGCCGGCCGACTCGGCGGCGAGCAGCAGCCGCAGTGCGCCCGGGTCCGTCGCTCCGGCGACCGCGGCGAGCTGGGCTCGGAGCTCCGCGACCGGGTCGAGGTCGTCGTCGGCGGGTGCGACCGCGAACAGGTCGTCGTCGAAGAGCGACGCCTGCGTGGCGGGGGCGGGACGCGCCTCCAGGACGGCGGCTGCGTCCCACGCGCTCACCGGCGCCTGCGCGAGCGCGGAGCCGCGGGTGGCGAGCGCGGTCCGCAGCACGCGGTGCCCGAGCCGCAGGTCCACGCACCGCGCGACGCGGCCGCCGGCCGCGAGCACGGCCGGGTACCAGCGGGCGGTGTCGGACCAGACCCAGCGCACGTCGGGGGCGTCCTGCGCTGCGACGAAGGCCGGGAGGCCCGACTCGGCCAGGCGCGTCGGCCCGCCGTCCGGCTCCCCCGCGTCCGTCAGCGGGGTCGCGGTGACGCCGCCGTCGACGCGGGCGAGGACGAGGTGCACGGGTCGATTCTGCCGTGCCCCGCCGTCATCGCCGGACGCGACGGGTGGTCAGTCGCCGGGGCGGACGGCTGCCGTGTCGGCGACGTCGATGCGGACGTCACCGGACGCGGTCTCCTCGACCTCGACGCGCGGGGCCTCGTCGTGCTCGTCGGAGCCGGACATGCGGCGGAACGTGTCGTGTCGACGTTCTGCGAAGGTCATGTCGACGCCGTCGTCCAGGTGGTCTCGGTCGGGTGCGCTCATGCGTGCGACGGTACGCCCGCCCGCGCGTGCCGGGGTCAGCAGAGGGGGACGTTGACCGCGAGGCCGCCCATCGCGGTCTCCTTGTACTTCGTGGACATGTCGGCGCCCGTCTGCCGCATGGTCTCGACGACCTGGTCGAGCGACACGTGGTGCACGCCGTCGCCGCGGAGGGCCATGCGCGCCGCGTTGACGGCCTTGTTCGCGGCGATGGCGTTCCGCTCGATGCACGGGATCTGCACGAGGCCGCCGATCGGGTCGCAGGTCAGCCCGAGGTTGTGCTCCATCGCGATCTCGGCGGCGTTCTCGACCTGTTCGGGCGTGCCGCCGAGGACCTCGGCGAGTCCGGCCGCCGCCATCGACGCCGCGGAGCCGACCTCGCCCTGGCAGCCGACCTCGGCGCCGGAGATCGAGGCGCGCTCCTTGTAGATCGAGCCGATCGCGCCGGCAGTGAGCAGGAACCTGACGACGGCGTCGTCCCGGCGGTCCGGGGTGATCGACGGCACGTAGGTCAGGGCGTAGAAGAGCACGGCGGGGACGATCCCGGCGGCGCCGTTGGTCGGGGCGGTGACGACCCGGCCGCCGGAGGCGTTCTCCTCGTTGACGGCCATCGCGGTGAGGTTCGTCCACTCCATCGCGAAGAGCGGGTCGTGCCCGGGGTCGTCGCGGGTGAGCTGCTCGTACCAGTCGCCCGCGCGGCGCCGGACCTCCAGCCCGCCGGGCAGGGTGCCGGTGCGGCGGACGCTGCGGTCGACGCACTCGTCCATGACGGCGTGGATGCGCAGGAGCCCGGCCCGCACGTCGGCCTCGGTGCGGGTGGCGGTCTCGTTCGCGAGCGCCACGCCGCTGACCGGGAGGCCCGTGGTCGCGCAGGCCGCCAACAGCTCGGCTCCGCTGGAGAACGGGTGGGGCACCGTGTCGGTCTCGACCGGGATCGCGGTGCCGGCGACGTCCTCGCCCGGCTCCTCGTCACCGTCGCGGGCGATGAACCCGCCGCCGATCGAGTAGTAGGTCTCGACGGCGGTCTCGGTGCCCGTGGCGTCGAACGCCCGCAGACGCATGGCGTTCGGATGGCGCGGCAGCATCGTCAGCGGGTGCAGCACGATGTCGTCGAGTCGGAACGGCACCGTCGGTCCGTCCGCCAGGGTCAGGCGGCCGGTGGACTCGAGGGCGTCGAGCGTGGCCGCCACGGCATCGGGGTCGACGTCCTCGGGGCGCTCGCCCGTCAGCCCGACCGCGACGGCGCCGAGCGTGCCGTGGCCACGGCCGGTCGAGGCGAGGGAGCCGTACAGGTCGACGCGGATGCTCGTGACCGGGAGCCCGACGACCCGCTCGGCGAAGTCGACGGCGGCGCGCATCGGTCCGACGGTGTGCGAGCTGGACGGCCCCACGCCGATGCTGAACAGATCGAAGACGGAGACCGGCACGCCGACACCCTACGCCGTCCGGACGGGAGGGCGGTGCCGGGTCAGCGGCGCCGGCCCCGCGTCCGCGCGGGGGCGGGTGGGTTCAGCGGCGCTGGCCCTGCGTCGGCGCGGGGGCGGGTGGGGTCAGCGGCGCTGGCCCTGCGTCCACGCCGGGGCGGGTGGGGTCAGCGGCGCTGGCCCCGCGTCCACGCCGGGGCGGGTGGGGTCAGCGGCGCTGGCCCTGCGTCGGCATGATCGTCCACAGGACCACGTAGGCGATCCAGAGCGGGCCGGGGAACAGGCTCAGCACGACCCAGAGGACGCGGACGCCGGTGCGGGACCAGCCGAAGCGGTCGGCGATGCCGGCGCAGACGCCCGCGAGGAGTCGACCGGAACGGGGGCGGGACAGTGTGTTCGTCATGTCCTCGACGCTACGGGGCGGCGCTGCACGTCGACATCCGGGCAGTACCCCGGTCCGGGGTGGGGACCACCCCACCCCGTGGCTCCTACGGGACCAGGACGATCTTCCCGCGGGTGTGCCGTTCCTCGAGCTGCGCGTAGGCGTCCTGCACGCGGTCGAGCGGGAACGTCGCGGCGATCGGGACCTCGATCGACCCGTCGGCGACCATGTTCGCCAGCGCGGAGAGGATCTCGGGGTCGGCGGTGTCCGCGCTGCCCGAGGCTCTGGCGCCGAGCTCGGCCGCGGCCTCGAAGGCGATCACGGTCTCGATGCGGTCCGCCGGCACGCCCAGCGTGATGCCGAGATGCACGTACTCGGGGCCGAACGTGTCGATCACGGCGTCGATGCCGTTCGTCGCGAGTTCGCGGATGCGGTCCTCGAGCCCGTCGCCGTACGCGACCGGGCGGGCGTTCTTGGAGCGGAGCCAGTCGTGGTTCGACTCGGAGGCGATCGCGATGACGTCGACGCCCTCGTTCGTCAGCAGCTGCGTGACGAACCCGCCGACACCGCCGGCGGCGCCGGAGACGACGACGGTCTCACCGGCACGCGGGTCGACGGCACGGACGGCCGCGGCCGCCGTGGTCGCGACGACGTCGAGTCCGCCGGCCGCCTCCCACGAGATCAGGCGCGGCTTGGGGACGAGCTGGCCGGCGGGGACGGAGACGTACTCCGCCTGGCTCGAGCGCTCCCACGACCAGCCGAGGACCTCCTCGCCCTCCTCGAAGCCGTCGACGTCCAGGCCGATCGCGGCGACCGTGCCGGCGAGGTCGGTGCCCTGCCCGGACGGCAGCTTCGACGGGTCGTGGTCGTCCACCACGCCCTGGCGGATCGCGGACTCGCCGGGGTTGACGCCGGCGGCGCGGACCTTCACGAGCACGCGGCCGGGAGCCACCTCGGGGACGGGGACCTCGGCGACGTGGAGGACGGAGCGGTCGCCCCACTCCTCGAAGCGGACGGCACGCATGGTGTCAGGGAGAGCAGTCATCCCGCGTCACGGTACGCCAGCGCGCTGCCCGCCGTGCGGAGCGACCCGGTGTGGACCGCTCCATCCTCTGCTGCGTGGGACACTGACGGCATGCCCATCCTCCACAAGGACATGCAGCTCTGCATCTCGCTCGCGGCCCGTCCGAGCAACATCGGCACCCGGTTCCACAACTTCCTCTACGACGAACTCGGCCTCGACTTCGTCTACAAGGCGTTCACGACGACCGACCTGCGCGGTGCCGTCGCGGGCATCCGGGCGCTCGGGATCCGCGGCTGCTCGGTGTCGATGCCGTTCAAGGAGGACGTCATCCCCCTCGTCGACGAACTCGAGGAGTCGGCCCGGGCGATCCGCTCCGTCAACACGGTCGTCAACGACGGCGGCGTGCTGACCGCGTCGAACACCGACTACGAGGCCGTGGCCGCCCTGCTCGACAGCCACGGGGTCGACCGGGATGCCCGGGTGCTGCTCCGCGGTTCGGGCGGCATGGCGAAGGCGGTCACGGCGGCGTTCCGCGGTGCCGGTTTCGAGCACCTGACGGTCGTCGCCCGCAACGAGGCCACCGGCAGCGCCCTCGCGGACCAGTACGGGTACGCCTGGGTCGACACCGAGGACCGTGCGGGCGACGCGGACGTGCTCGTCAACGTCACGCCGCTCGGCATGCGGGGTGACGAGGAGGCGACGCTCTCCTTCGCCCCCGAGCGCATCACGGCCGCGCACACGGTGTTCGACGTCGTCGCGTTCCCCGCCGAGACCCCGCTCGTCCGGGCCGGACGCCAGGCCGGCGCATCGGTCATCACGGGCGCCGAGGTCATCGCGCTGCAGGCGGCCCGGCAGTTCGAGCGCTACACCGGCGTCGCCCTCACCGACGACCAGGTGGCGCGGGCGAGCGCCTTCTCCCGCGAGCAGTAGGCGGCGGGGGCGCGGCGCGGCGGCGTCTCGCCGAGACACCGCAGAGTCCGCACGACGCCGCCGGATTCCGCGGCGTCTCGAGGAGGTCGCGGCGTCCCGCGCAGACGGGGGCGTCTCAGCCGCGCACCGCAGGTCGGACGGGAGGCACGGGACGGCCCCGCACCGCGCCTCCCGCCCGACGCGCGACCGCGCCGATACGACGGCGTCTCGCCGCGACACCGCCAAGCACGTGAGACGCCGCCGGATTCCGCGGCGTCTCGAGGAGGTCGCGGCGTTCCGCGCAGACGGGGGCGTCTCGCGACGCCCGCCGGGTCAGTGGCTGCGCGCCCGCCCCGCCGCGACCCAGCCGAGCCGCCGGGCGGTCTCGTGGTTGCGCACCCAGATGCCCGGCTGGGCGATGAAGCCCGGAACGAGCGTTCCCGGGCCCTTCACGGGGTTCTCCCGCAGGGTGACACGGCAGCCGCGGGGGTGCGGTTCGACCTCGACCTCGACGCGGGCCTCCCCCACCGGCCAGCCGCGCGCCTGGATCACCATGCGTCGGGGCTCGTCGTACTCCAGGACGCTCGTCGTGTCGTTGATCACGAGCGGCCAGACGCCGAACGAGTGGTGCAGCTTCGTGCCGACCGCGGGCCAGCCGGGGTCCTCGCCGCGCATCCGGGACGCGCCGACCACCCACGTCGGGTAGAGCCAGCCGTCGCGGAGGACATCGAAGACCTCCTCGGGCGTGCAGTGGATGATCCGGACGTTCTTCGCCATCGTCAGCTCCTCGGTGCCAGGTCGACGTCCACCGGCAGCCCGTACGTGTGCCGGAGGGCGCTCTTCGCCGCGTGCCAGCCTGCCATGCCGTGCACGCCGGGCCCGGGAGCCGCGGATTGTGAACAGAGGTACATGCCGCCGCCCATGCGCCACGGGTCGCTCGAGAGCACCGGACGCTTGACCAGCTGCCAGAAACTCGCGGCCCCCGCGGCGATGTCGCCACCGGAGTAGTTCGGGTTGTACTGCTCCATGTCGACCGCGGTCCGGCTGTTCGTCGCGACGATGGTGTCGCGGAAGCCCGGCGCGAACCGTTCGATCTGCCGGATGACGGACTCCTGGTGGTCGACCGTCGAGTCGGCGGGGACGTGGGCGTAGGCCCAGAAGACGTGACCGCCCTCGGGTGCGCGGCTCGGGTCGACGACGGTCGGCTCGGAACCGAGCACGTACGGCCGCTCGGGGTCCTGCCCACGGGCGACCTGTGCCTCGGCCTCGGCGATCTCGGCCCGGGTGCCGCCGATGTGCACCGTGCCGGCGCGACGCAGGTCCGCGTTCGCCCACGGGATCGGCTCGGACAGGGCGAAGTCGACCTTGGCCGCCGCGTTGCCGAACCGGAAGCGACGCAGGGCCCCGCGCTTCGGGGCGGGCAGCTGGCTGCCGGCGATCCGGAGCATCGCGGGGACGCTCGTGTCGAAGAGCACGGCCTTGGCCGGGGTGAGGTCGCCGAGGGAACGGACCTCGCGCCCCGTCTCGATCGTCCCGCCGTGCGCGACGAGGTCGGCGGCGAGCGCGTCGACGATCGCCTGGCTGCCGCCGATCGGCACCGGCCAGCCCCGGGCGTGGGCGTAGACCCCGAGCGAGAGTGCGGCCGCCGCGGTGGCGAGCGAGGGCATGTGCTGGATCGAGTGCGCCGCGACGCCGCTGATCATGCCCGGGGCGACGTCCTCGCGGAAGCGGAGGTTCCACGCGCGGGAGCCCTGCTCGAGGGCGCGCAGGCCGAAGCGGGCGACGGTGACGGGGTGCCGCGGCACGTGCAGCAGGGCGTCGGTGGCGAAGTCGGACACGCGGTCGGCGTTGCGGACGAGCGGCGCCATGAGCTGCCGGTAGGCCGGGCCGTCGACGCCGAGCCCCTCGACCGTGCGCTCCAGGTCCTGGTACGCGATGCCCGCGCGGCCGCGGTCGAGCGGGTGGCCGTACTGCACCTCGGGCAGACGGAGCTCGATGCGCTGCTCCATGCCGAAGGCCCGGAAGAACTCGGACTGCAGCGCCATCGGGTGCACGGCGGAGCAGACGTCGTGCAGGTACCCCGGCAGCGTGAGCTCGGACGTGCGGGCACCACCGCCGATGGTGTCGTTCCGTTCGACGACCTCGACGCTCAACCCCGCCCGGGCGAGGGTGACCGCCGCGGCCAACCCGTTCGGTCCTGCTCCGACGACCACCGCATCAACCATGCCGCGAGCCTACGGAGCGGCGGCTGGGCACGGACGGGGCCGCCGGTCAGCTGCGGGTGGTGTCGGCCTCTGCCGGGTCGGTGCCGTCGTCCGGACCGTCCGCGTCCGGCTCGTCGTCGCCGACGGGAGTGCCGGCGCCGACGGGGTGGTCGGCGACGAGGGCGGCGAAGTCCTCGTCGAGGAGCTGCCGCAGCCGGTCGTCGCGCCCGACCTCGTAGTCGTCGGCGGGCCGCTGCGCCCAGCCGAGGCGCCCGACGACGGTGGTGCCGATGTCGTCCCAGGCGCGGGCCCGCGCGGCGAGCACGATCCCGTCGACGAAGTGCTGGTCGTCGCGGCGGGCGTCGAGCCGCTTCGCGAGTTCTTCGTAGGTGGCCTCGCGCGTGCGGAGCTTCAGGTCGTCGCCCCGCCGGTAGTCGTGCTGGTGCTGGGAGCGTCCGCCCTGCTTGCTCGACCGCACCCGGATCTCCCGCATGCGTTCGGCGTCGCCGCGCTGCTCCTCCGCCATCCGGTGCAGTTCCTGACGGGCGGCGTCCGCGATGAGGGCGTGGTCGAAGTAGCCCTGGTCACGCAGGGCGTTCGTGATGATGCGGTTCGCCACGGCGACGGTCACGGCTGCCCTGGCGATGAGGAACCCCTCGTCCACCGCGCGCTTCAGCTCGACCTGGCTGACTGGCCGATCGCGCACGTCGGGCTTGCGTCGTCCGAACAGTGCCATGCGACGACGATACCGGCGACGGGCGACGGTGCGCCTGGACACGGACCCGGCGGACGGGAGGCGCGGTGCCGGCCGACACCGCGCCTCCCGTCCGTCACGCGGATCGTCGACGCGGTCGCGCCCCGCGACGCACATCGCGCCCCGTCGGGACGGGGCGCGATGTGCGTGCAAGGGCGCGACGTGCGTGCGGAGCGCGCGACGTCGCGCCTCAGGCGGCGCCGTGGCTGGCGCGGCTGCGGCGCGACAGGGAGTCGATGATGACCGCGAGCAGGAGGACCGCGCCGGTGATCATGTAGCGGATCGAGGAGTCGAGGCTGAGCAGCGTCAACCCGTTCGAGATCGACTGGATGACGATGATGCCGAGGAGCGCCGACCACGCGCTGCCGCGTCCACCGAACAGGCTCGTCCCGCCGATCACCGCGGCGGCGATGGCGTTGAGGTTCGTGTCGCCGGCACCGGAGGACAGGCTCGCCGAGTTGAGGCGCGCCGCGGCCAGGATGCCGCCGATTGTCGCGAACAACGAGGTGAGCATGAACACCGAGATGTAGATGCGGTTCACCCGGATGCCCGAGCGTCGGGCCGCCTCGACGTTGCCGCCGACCGCGAAGACCGAGCGGCCCCACCGGGTGCGCTTGAGCACGAAGTTCATGAGCACGACGAGCACGACGAAGAACACGAACGAGGTGCCGGTGCCGAAGTCGCGGGAGAGGTACCAGACCATGACGCCCAGCCCGACGAAGAGGGCGACCGACTTCACCACGGTGAGGGACATCGCCCCGGTGGAGAGCCCGGCGCGGCGACGACGGCCGGCCCGGCGGACCTCGGTGACGAAGAGCCCCCCGGCGGCGACGGCGGCCAGCAGGTACGCGAGCCACGGCGGCAGGTACGACGCCGAGGCGAACTGCACGATCGGCGAGTCGTACGGCAGGTTGATCGAGCCGTTCGGGCCGAGGATGAGCAGCTGCAGGCCGAGGAAGCCGAGCAGGCCCGCGAGGGTGATGACGAAGCTCGGGACGCCGAAGCGGGTGAAGAGCAGGCCGTAGAGCAGACCCGCCGCCGCTCCCACCGCGAGGGCGACGACGAGGACGAGCCACAGCGGCCAGCCGAGCGAGGTCAGGCCCTGCCCGAGGATCGCCGCGGAGAGGCCGCTCACGCTGCCGACGGACAGGTCGATCTCGCCGAGGAGCAGGACGAGCACGATGCCGATCGCGATGGTGCCGACCGCCGCGCACTGCAGGGCGAGGTTGACGAGGTTGCCCGGGGACAGGAAGTCGGGCGACAGCGCCTGGAACACCGCCCAGATGACGACGAGCCCGACGACCACCGGCAGCGAGCCGATGTCACCGCCGCGGACGCGTCGGACGAACGCCTTCGCGGCACCACCGAGTCCCTGGTCGCGGAGCAGTCGCTCGTCCTGCAGGTCGGCGGCCGACGCGGTCGGGGTCGACGCGGTGAGCGTCTCGTCGGTCTTGCTCATGCGGTGGTCTCCTGCTCGGTCCGGGCCGCCGCACGGCGGGTGACGGCGTTGTCGGTCGCGCCGGTGATGGCCGCGATGATCTCCTCGTAGGAGACGTCGTCGATGCGGAAGGTGCCGTTGTTCCGACCGAGCCGCAGCACCGCGACCCGGTCGGCGACGGCCTGCACGTCGGCGAGGTTGTGGCTGATGAGGACGACGCCGAGCCCGCGCTCCCGCAGGCGCTCGACGAGGTTGAGCACCTCGGCGGTCTGCGCGACGCCGAGGGCTGCGGTCGGTTCGTCGAGGATGACGACCTGCGGGTCGCCGATGAGGGAGCGTGCGATGGCGACCGTTTGGCGCTGTCCGCCGGAGAGCGACGCGATCGGGATGCGCACCGAGGGGATCCGGGCCGCGAGCTGCTGCAGGAGTTCCCACGAGCGGCGTTCCATCTCCTCCTCGTCGAGGAAGGGGTGGGCGATCTCGCGCCCGAGGTACAGGTTGGACACGACGTCGAGGTTGTCGGCGAGCGCGAGGTCCTGGAACACCGTCGCGATCCCGAGCTGCTGGGCCGCCGCCGGGTTCGGGACGGTGACCTCCTCGCCGTTGAAGGTGATCGTGCCGCCGTCGGGTGTGTAGACGCCGGCGAGGATCTTCACGAACGTCGACTTGCCGGCGCCGTTGTCGCCGACGATCGCGACGACCTCGCCCGGGTACACGTCGAAGTCGATGTCGCTGAGGGCCTGGACGGCGCCGAACCGCTTGTCGATGCCGCGGAGGGTCATCACGGGTGCGGTGGCGCGGGGTGCTGCTGGGGGCTCGGTGCTCACGGTGTCGTCCTCGATCGAAAGTGCGTGAGGGCCGCCCGGTCCGGGTCGGACCGGGCGGCCGGGGGTGCTACTGGATGCCGGCGGCCGTGCAGGCCTTCGCGTACTGCGAGGTGCACACCTGGTCGACCGTGTAGAGCCCGTCCTTGATGACGGTGTCCTGCACGTTGTCCGTCGTGACGGCCACCGGGTCGAGGAGCGTCGACGGCACGCTGGCGCCGCCCGCGGTCTTCGTGGTGGCGTCGCCCTTCGGCGTCTCACCCTTGGCGAACTGGATGGCCAGGTCGGCCGCCTTCGACGCCTCGGGCTTGAACGCCTTGTAGACGGTCATGTACTGCTCGCCCGAGAGGATGCGCTGGATGCCCGCGAGGGACGCGTCCTGGCCGGTGACGGGCGGGAGCTCCTTGACGCCGGCCGACTTGAGGGCCGCGATGACACCACCGCCGGTGTCGTCGTTCGCCGCGTAGACGCCCGTGATCTTGTCCGCACCGAGCTTGCTGATCTGACCGGCTGCCCAGTCCTGCGCCTTGGCGGGGTCCCATCCGGGGGTGTCGTACTCGGCGAGCACCTCGTACCCGCTGCCGTCGATGGCCGAGTGGGCGCCCTTCTTGAACTGCGAGGCGTTGTTGTCCGTCGGCGAGCCGTTCACCATGATGATCCCCGAGCCCTCGGGGACCTTCTTCTCCTTGAGGGCGTCGACGAGCGCCTTGCCCTGCAGCTCGCCCACCTTCTCGTTGTCGAACGAGATGTAGTAGCTCAGGTCGGGGCTGTTGATGAGGCGGTCGTACGAGATGACGGGGACCTTCTTGGCCTTGGCCTGCTGCACGATCGAGGCCGCTGCCTCACCGTCGAACGGGTCGAGGACCAGGACCTTGACGCCCTGCGTGAGCATCGACTGGGCCTGCTGCAGCTGCTTCGACGCGTCGCCGTCGGCGTTCGCGTAGATGACGGAGCAGCCGCTGCACTGCTTCTTCACCTCGGCGGTGAAGAGCGGACGGTCGGCGCTGGCGTAGCGGGCGGTGACGGAGTCGGGCAGGAGCAGGCCGATCTTGGCCTTCGACGCGTCTCCCCCGCCGGTGCCGCCGCCCCCGGTGCCGGCGTCGGCTCCGTTCGAGCAGCCCGCCAGGGTCGTGATCGCGAGCAGCAGGGCGCCGACGCCCAGCATCGCTCGTGTGGTGGCTTTCTTCATCGAAATGTCCTCCAACAGGTGGACCGCCCACGTTGGCGGTGCCCTGAGTGTGCCAGCGAGGTCGGTTGGCTGCAAGAGTTGAACGCAAGGGTGCGGGGACGTGACGAAATCGTTATCTCGGCACCGCTCGGCGGGTGGCACGGTCCGGCTGGCCGGGACGGCCGGCACCCGCCCGTTCAGCGCGGGCTGGTGACGTCCACCGCCTCGATCGCGATCGCCAGTGCCCCCGTCACGGCTGCCTTCTCGCCGAGCTGCCCCTGCACGACGTCCGGCGTCCCGTCGGCGTCGACGACCGTCATCGACTCGAGCGCGTGCCGCATCGGCCCGAGCAGCAGCTCCCCCGCCCGCGCGAACTCCCCGGTCACGACGATCCGCTCCGGGTCGAGCACGTTGCACAACCCGACGGCGGCCGTCCCGATCGCACGCCCCGCGTCCGCGATCGCCCGGATGCAGACCGCGTCCCCGGACATCGCGCGGAGGATCAGGTCGGTCGTCTTGAGCGTCCCCACCTCGTCGCGGATCGACTCGAGCACCGCGGGGGCACCGGCCACGGCCTCCAGGCAGCCGCGGTTCCCGCACCGGCACACCGGCCCGTGCGGCAGGACCGGGGTGTGCCCGAACTCGCCGGCGACGCCGTGGTGCCCGCGGAAGAGCCTGCCGTCGAGCACGAGACCGGCGCCGATGCCGTGCCCCGCGTCGATCGTGATGGCCGTGCTCCGACCACGCGCGGCGCCGCTGCGGTGCTCCGCCAGGGCGGACAGGTTCGCGGCGTTGTCGACCTGGACCGGCTTGCCCACCCGGCGCTCGAGCGAGGCGCCGATCGGGATCCCGTCCCACCCGCGCAGGATCCCGCCGCGGGCCGTCATGCCGGACCTCCGGTCGATCGGTGCTGAGACCGCCAACCCGACGGCCAGCACCTCGTCCATCGACGACTCGACCGACTCCGCCATGTCCATCACGAGCAGCGCCGTCCGGTCGAGCTCGGCGTCGGCCCGGTGGTCCCGGGCGAGCGGCATGTGCCGTTCGGCGAGCACCGTGCCGTTGAGGTCGGACAGCGCCAGGCGCAGGTGCCGGGGCGAGACGTGCACGCCGGCGACCAACCCGAGGCCGTGGGGCAACGTCACGCGGAGCGCCCGACGTCCGCTCGACGTGCTCGGGGTGGCGTGCAGGGCGCCGGTCGCGACGAGTTCCTTGACGATGTTCGACACCGTGGCCGGGCTGAGGCCGGTGACGCCCGCCAGCTCGACCTGCGTCAGCCCGCCGTGGCGCTTCACGGCTGCGACCACGCGACCCCGGTTGGCTTCACGCAGTGAAGCTTGGCTGCCCGGACTCCGTCGTGGCTCTGACACGGGGACAGCGTAACGGGGCGCCTCGCGGCGCCGGCTGGGCGGCCGTCCCGGGCACACGACGGACGGGAGGCTCCCCACCCGCTGGTGGGGAGCCTCCCGTCCGTCGTGCGGTCACGTCGTGACCCGGACGGTGCGGTCCGACCGCATCCGTGCCGAGCGGACCGTGCCCGCCTCAGGGCTTCGTGATGAAGCCCTCCTTCACCATCCACTCGAAGGCCACGTCGGCCGGCTCGCGCCCCTCGACGTCGACCTGCCGGTTGAGCTCCTGCAGCACCGCGTCGGTGAGCTTCGGCGAGATCTGGTCGAACACGCCCTCGAGCTGCGGGTACCGCTCGAGCGTCGCCGTCGACAGCACCGGAGCGACGTTGTACGCGGGGAAGAACCCGCGGTCGTCCTCGAGCACGCTGAGTCCGAGCGACTTGATGCGCCCGTCGGTGGTGAAGACCTCACCGAAGTTGCACGTCCCCCGGTCGGTCGCCGTGTAGACCGTGCCGGTGTCGAGGATGTCGACGTTGCCCTTCGGGATCCCGCCGTCGCCGGAGCCGCCGAGCGTCAGCCCGTACTGCTCGAGCATCGGCTTGAAGCCGTCCGGGCGGGAGTTGAACTCGGACTCGACGCAGAACGTGCGGTCCTCGACGGGCAGGTCGGCGATCTGCGAGAGCTTCGTGATGTCGCCGAGCTCCCCGACCGCCTCCTTCCGCACCGCGAAGGCGTACGTGTTGTTCATCGGCGCCGGCTTCAGCCAGGTGAGCCCGTTGCCGGCGTCCTCGTCCTTGACCGCCTGCCACTGCTCGGTCTTGTCCGGGATGCCCTCCTTGTGGCCCATGAAGGTCAGCCAGGCGGTGCCGGTGTACTCGTACGTCATGTCGGCGTCGTGCGAGGTCATCAGCTGCCGCACGGCCACCGAGCCGGGCACGTTCGTCTCGTCGGTGACGTCGAAGCCCGCGGCGGAGGCGGCGAGCACCGCGATCTTGCCGAGCACGAGCTGCTCGGTGAAGTTCTTCGCGGTGACGGTCAGGGGCGCGTCCTCGGGCAGGCCCTCGACGTGCTCGATCGAACCGGGCGCGGCGGCCGGCACGAAGGCGGCCGCCGGCTGCAGGCCGCACCCGGCCAGGAGGCTCGTGGTCACGCCCGCCAGGACGGTGGCGGTCAGTGCACGGCGGGTCCGGGTCCGGGCGGTCGGGCTGGGCCGGGCGGTCGCGCTGGTCCGGGTGGTCGGGCTGGTCCGGGTGGTCGGGCGGCGGGTCATCGAAGTCCCTTCGGTCGGGCGAACGTCTCGACGATGCGGCCGAGCCAGTCGATGGACAGGGCGAGCAGGGCGATGAGGAGTGCGCCGGAGACGAGCACCTTCGGCAGGAACAGGTTCACGCCCGTGGTGATGAGCAGCCCGAGGCCACCGGCACCGATGAACGTGGCGAGGGCGGCCGACCCGACCAGGAGCACGAGCGCGGTGCGGATGCCGGCGAGCATGACGGGTACGGCCAGGGGCAGTTCGACCTTGAGCAGCACCGCGGCGGCGCTCATGCCCATGCCCCGACCGGCCTCGACGAGCCGGGCGTCGACGCTCTCGATGCCGATGATCGTGTTCCGCAGCACCGGCAGGATCGCGTAGAGCACGAGCGCGACGACCGCTGCCCAGAACGTGAACCCGAGCCAGAAGGCCAGGAGCACGATGAGGCCGACCGCCGGTGCCGCCTGCCCGAAGTTCGCGACGGCCAGGATCGTGCCGCTCGCCTTCCGGAGCGGACCGCGGGTGAGCGCGACACCGAGCGGGATGGCGATGACGAGCACGATGACGGTCGACACGACGGTCAGCATGAGGTGCTGCCAGGTGAGGTCGAGCAGCCCGGACGGGTTGAGGGTCGAGCGTTCCGAGTCGGTCAGTTCGGCGTTCGCCAGCCAGAGGGCGAACGCGCCGAGCACCACGAGGATGACGACCGGCTGGACGACGAGCCCGCGCCAGCTGGTCCGCTGCCCGGTCGCGGGCGACGCGGCGACGACGTCGCTCACCGGTCACCCCGACCGTCGGCCGCGGTGTCCACGTCCGTGGCGAGCGAGTCGGCGGCGGAACCGGTCGGCTCGTCGCCGAGGTCACCGCGTTCGGCGCTCGACACGGTGCCGATCGGGTTCGTGTTCGTCCCGACCGGGGTGTAGGCCTGGTCCTCGGCGGCGGCGGCGCGGGTACGGGTGATGGCGTCCATGACGGTCTCGACCGTGATGACGCCCCGGAACGCGTCCCGGCCCCCGGTGACGAGCGCGGCGCCGGCACTCGAGACGAGCATGGTGTCGAGGGCGTCGTTGAGCGTCGAGGCCTCGGTCACGACGGGCAGGTCCGCCGCGATGCCCTCCGGCACCTTGTCGAGGCGCTCGAGCTGACGGCGCGACGGCCAGCCGATCGGGCGCTGCCGACGGTCGACGACGACGGCGTGCCCGTGGCCGCCGGCCTCGCGCATCCGCTGGAGCACGGCGGCGGTCTGCTCACCCGGCGAGCAGGTCACGGCCTCGGCGAGACCGACCTCGCGGACGCGGGTGAGCGTCAGCTGCTTCAGCCCGGCACCCGAGCCGATGAAGTTCTCGACGAACTCGTTCGCGGGCTCGGCCAGGATCCGCTCCGGGGAGTCGTACTGCACGATGTGCGCACCCTCCGAGAACACGACGATCCAGTCGCCGAGCTTCACGGCCTCGTCGAAGTCGTGGGTGACGATGACGATCGTCTTGTGCAGCTCGGCCTGGATGCGGATGAGCTCGTCCTGCAGGCGCTGGCGGGTGATGGGGTCGACGGCGCCGAACGGCTCGTCCATCAGGAGCACGGGCGGGTCGGCGGCGAGGGCGCGGGCCACCCCGACGCGCTGCTGCTGTCCACCGGAGAGCTCGCGGGGGTAGCGGTCGCGGTAGGTGTCCGGGTCGAGCGACACGAGCTCGAGCAGTTCGTCGACGCGGGCCGCGATCCTGTCCTTCGACCAGCCGAGCATCTTCGGCACGACCGCGATGTTCGCCGCGACGGTCATGTGCGGGAACAGGCCGCCCGCCTGGATGACGTAGCCCATCCGGCGGCGCAGCTCGTCACCGTCGATCTTCGTCACGTCGTCGTCGCCCACCACGATGCGGCCCTCGGTGGGCTCGATGAGGCGGTTGATCATCTTGAGCGTGGTGGTCTTGCCGCAGCCGGACGGGCCGACGAGCATGACGATCTTGCCGGCCGGGATCTCGAGCGTGATGCCGTCGACCGCGGGCTTCGCCTGGCCCGGGTACCGCTTGGTGACCTGGTCGAGCAGGATGCTCCGGCCGGTCACGTCGGTGTCGGGCGCGGTGGTCGGGGAGTCAGTGCTGGACACGGATACCTCTCGAGGTGGTCAGGCGGCCGAGGCCGAGGAGCAGGAGGTCGAGGACCAGGGCGAGCAGCACGACGCCCACGGTCCCGACGACGACGGAGTTGAGCGAGTTCGCGCCACCGAGGCGGGACAGCCCGGAGAAGATGAAGCTGCCGAGTCCGGGGCCGAGTGCGTACGCGGCGACCGCGGCGACGCCCATCACCATCTGCGCGGAGACCCGCACGCCGGTGAGGATGATCGGCCAGGCCATCGGCAGCTCGACCTGCACCAGGGTGCGGAAGCGGCTCATCCCGATGCCGCGGGCCGACTCGACGACCGCGGGCGGGATCTCGTTGAGCCCGACGACCGCGTTGCGCAGGATCGGCAGGGCGGCGAAGAAGGTCACCGTGACGACGGACGGCACGACGCCGAACCCGAGCGGCACGAGCAGCAGACCGATGACGGCGAACGACGGCAGCGTCAACCCGATGGTCGAGACCTCGTTCGCGGCGGATCGCAGACCGGGGATCCGGTAGACGAGGGCCGCGAGCACCACGGCGATGACGGTCGCGAGCACCACGCACTGGACCACCAGTGAGAAGTGCTGCCAGGACGAGAACCAGATCTGGTCCCATCGCTCGGCGATGTACTGGAACACCGGTTCTCCGCTCCCTCCGGTCGGCAGTTCGACCCACGGATCGGGGCACGAACGGCCCCCAAGCTACGCAGGTCGCGTGCGTGATCCGGACTCCGCGGCAGTCGGACCACGCCCGACACGCATCACAGGTGTCAGGAAAACCCCAGTTCGGAGCGGAGCTGTACCGGCGAGCCTGAGAGAACGGTAACGATCAGCGCGGGTCGTCGGCTACGAGCCGGTTCCGCGGATCGTGACCTTCCCGCGCAGTTCCGCCGCGCGGGCCGCGATCCGGTCGGCCTCGCGCACCGCCACCCGCTCGGCGGTGAGCAGCAGACCGCCGACCTGTTCGGCCGTGCGTCCGCCGCTGTCGTTCCACCGTGTCAGGTCCCGCACCCGGGCCATCCGGACGTCCGGCGCCGGGCACCACGCCACCGGGTCGCCCTCGGTGGTGGCGAGTGCGTGCCAGACGAGGTCGAGCGACCGCTGCACGGGCTGCGCGTGCACGGCGTGCGGACCTCCGGCGGCGTCGACCACCGCTCCGACCAGGCACGCGCCGACGAGCGGGCGGCCGGTGACCTCGGTGGCGGCGGCGCTCGACGCGGTGCGGGTCCGTCCGCGGTCGTCGAGGTAGGCGAACCACGCGTGCTGGATCCACCCGCGCTCGACGACCGCCCGGGCGTCGGACAGCACGCGCTGGAGGTCGGCGAGTTCGGCCTGGTCGGCGTCGAGGCGACGGAGACGGGACGCCGTCCGACGGGCCGCGAGACGGTCGAGGACCCGGCCGAGACGACCGCGGTGGACAGCTGGACGGGAGGGAGCGGCGTCGGTGGCGACGTCGTGCTGGACGCGGAACTCGAGGGTCATGAGGCCCCTCCCGATCTTCACGTGCACGGATGGTGTGGGGAGACGCTAACCCCGCGCCTCGGGCGACGGAACCCCCTGCCGACCGTCGTGCGGGAAGCGGAGGGCGGCGGCGCTCAGTCGTCGAGGACCGCGTCGATCGCCCGCCGCGCCACGGCGCGGAACGACGGCTCGTCGCTGACCGCGAGCGCCGACGCGATCGAGACGGCCCATCCGCGCGCCCGACCCCAGGTCTGCGGATCGAGGCTGCCGTCCTGCGCGGTGACGCGGCGTCGGAAGTCGGCACGGGCCTCCCGGCCGAAGGTGAGCCACGCGGTCGCGAGGTCGACGGCGGGGTCCCCCGCGGTGACGTCGCCGAAGTCGACGACGGCGACGAGCCGGTCGGCGGAGGCGCCGTCGCCGGCGACCAGGTTGAAGGGGTGCAGGTCGCCGTGCACCCAGACGGGAGGCCCGGCCCACGCCGGCAGGTCCGCCGCCCTCCGCCAGGCGGTCGCCAGATCGGCGGCCCGGGGGACGGGGTGGGTCGCGAGCCGCTCGGTGACCGCCGCGGTCCGGGTGTGCAGCGGGACGGCACGGACCGGGTTGACCGGAGCGTCGGCCGGTGCCGGGACGTGCAGCGCGGCGAGGAACGCGGCGAGCGCTGCCGCGACCCCGGGGCCGCCCGCCCGCTCGCCGACCGCCGCACCGGGGAACCACGGCACGACGCTCCACGACCACGGGAACCCGAGGGCGGGGCGGCCGGTGCGCAGTGGGGCCGGCACGGGAACGACGTCGGCGACGAGCCGTGCGATCTCCGGGAGCCACCGCTGTTCGTGCTCGACGAGCACCGCGGCGGCGGCGCGGCGCGGGAGTCGGACGGCCAGGTCGGGGCCGGGCGCATCGCCGGGGGCGGGCGCGCCGCCGGGGCCGGGCGTGCCGCCGGGGCCGAGCCGTACCAGGACGTTGTCCCAGCCGTTGGCCACGACCGTGAGCGTGCGATCGGCGAGGTCGGGGTGTTGGTCCGCGAGCAGGGCGCGGACGAGGGCCTCGTCGACGTCGACCTCGGCTCGGGGTGTGGGCACGCCGTGATCGTAACGGGCGCGTGCACGGGTCGTGGAAGACTGGGAACCACTGACGCACCACGTCCCAGATGTCACATGTCCGGCTACCCGCCGGGGCAGGGACGTCCGACCGGGACGCACCGAGGAGGCACACACATGACGGTGACCGTCCGGGTACGCCTTACGGGTCGGGTGCACGTGGTGGACCGCGTGCCCTGGCGGGTCGGACCGCGCGGTGCGCACGCCGGGGACGGCCTGGCGGAGTTCGTCGCGGAGGCCGTCGGCCGGAGCACCGAGCGGATCGGGGGGCTGCTCGACCTCGACCGGCTCACCCTGACCGCCGCTCCGCCCGAACTCCGCGCCGGGCGGGGCGACTCGGCGGCCGAGGTCAGGGCGGTGGCGGGCAGGGCCGCCGAGGTCAGGGCCGCCGCGGTCAGGGCGGGGGTCGTCCGCGGGATCCGTCGTCGGCCCTCCCGGGTCGTCGCCGGGTTCGCCGACCTCCGGACGCGGACTCCGGCCGGACGCCGGACGCACCTCCGCCTGTTCGTCGTCGACGGTCCGCACCGCTACGTCGTCGAGGGCGTCCAGACCGTCGCGGGCGGACTGCGGACCCGGTGGCGCCGGGCGACGACCCTGCACACCGTCGTCGTCCGGCTCACGGGTGCCGGGGCCCTGCCGACGACGGAGGTGACGCGGCGGCTCGCCGCGGGTGACCTGGACGGTGAGGTCGTGCTCGCCGGCGTGCTGCGGGTCCGCTGGCCCTGGCCGCCGCTGTGGCTCGGGCTCGGGCTCGGGCTCGGAGTCGGGATCGGGCGGCGTCCCGCGCCGCGACCGGCCCCGCACCGCTGACCCCGTCGGGCACTCGTCCGGGTTCGTGTCGTACCGTGCCGACATGCATGGATGGCGGGAGCCCACGCGGTGGGCCAGGTCCGGTCGGTGGTTCCTGGTGCCGATCGCCGTGCTCGACTGGTTCTCGCTCGTGCCGCAGCCGGTGTTCGTCGTGGCGTTCGCGCTCGCCGTCATCGGCCTGGTCGGCATGGGTGCGGCGCTCGTCGTCCGGGCACTCGGGCGTCGGCGCGGCACGATGGCGGCGCTCGGCGTGCTCATGCTCCTCGGCGGCCTGGCGATGTTCGGCCTCGACCCGTTCCCGGGATCGGTGCCGTTCCTCGACCCGTGGTGGCCGGCGTTCCTCACCCAGCCCCAGCACGTCGGCAGCGCCTACTGGCAGCTCGCGGCTCTCGGGGTCGTGCTGACCGGGTTCGGCCTGCTCGCGACCCTGCTCGTCGCAGCGTTCACGGACGGGCCGCGCCGCACCGTGCGCTGATCCGGCCGGGTGCGCCGGGACCGCTGCCGGAGCGGAGCGTGCGTCCGGGCGCGTCCGTCCGGACACCGCTCGTCGGGACACCGCCCGACCGGTCACCGCGCGACCGGACACCGCGCGACCGGTGCCGGTCTACCCGGCCGTTCCCCGGCGTGTGACGACGACGAGCGTCACGTCCGTCGTCGGCTCCTCGTCCCCGAGCAGCCCGCGGACGTGCTCGGTCAGGGCGGCAGCGTCGGGCGTCCGCGCGACGACCGCTGCGAGGGCCTCGAGGGTCGCGAGCCCGGGCAGCGCCGTCAGGCCGTCGGACGACACGACGAGCCGGTCACCGTCGGCGAGGTCCACCCCCACCACGGGCCGCTCCTCGGCGGCAGCGCCGACGCCGATCGGCAGGGCGGACGGGAGCTGTCGGATGGTGCCGTCCGCCCGGACGAGGAGCGCGGTCCCGAGCCCGGCGTCCACCAGGTCGACGTGACCCGTCGTCGGGTCGAGCCGGGCGTGGGCCACCCGGGCGACCGCGTCGGCGACCCGGAGGTCGGGGGCGACCTGCGCCTCCAGGCCGGTCACGGCGGTCCCGAGGGGGCCGTCCACCCGTGCGACGAGCGCCCCGCGGACGGTTGCTGCGAGCAGTACGGAGGCCCCGGCGCCGGCCGCGACGGTGCCGACCGTGACCGCCAGAGTCCCGTCCGCCGTGACCCGCCAGTCGGCCAGGTCGCCGCCACCGTCCGGTCGTCGTGCCGTGACCGTGGCGACCTCGAGACCGGGGACCGCGACCGGGTCCGGCACCAGGCCGGACCGGACGTGCCCGAGACGGTCGCGCTCGAGGGCGTACCCGAGCTCGCGTTCCGCCCAGTGCGCCAGGTCACGCAGCAGCGCGACGTCGTCGTCCGAGAACTCGCGCGGCTGCGCGTCCATGATGCAGAGGGTGCCGACGCGGGTGCCGTCGGCCATCGACAGCGGTGCGCCGGCGTAGAAGCGGATGCCGTGCTCGGCCACCGCCGCGGTGTGGGCGAACCGCTCGTCGAGCGTCGTGTCCGGGATCACCATCGGGGCCGGGGTGAGCACGGTCGTGGCGCAGAACTGTTCGTTCGCCGGCACGCTCGACCCCTGGTTCCAGCCGAAGGTCGACTGCGTGGTGACGAGGTCGTGGTGGACGAGGTTGAGGAACGTCAGCGGCACGCCGAACGCCTCGTGGGTCATGCGGGTGATCCGGTCGAAGCGTTCCTCGGGCCCGGCGCCGAGGACGCCGAGCGCCTCGACCAGTGCCGTGCGGTGCTCGACGTCCTGCGGTGCGTTCACACCCCCTGTCTACGCGAACCCTCGTCCGTGAACCAGTCCCGCGGGTGGGGGTCGGCGGTCAGTGCGCGGCGCGGACCGGTCGGAGCCGCCCACTGCGCCGCATTCGCGAGGACCCGCTGGATGTCCGGGTGGTGGTACACCGGGTACTCCTGGTCGCCGGGCGAGAAGTAGAAGACCTTCCCGAGGCCGCGGCGGTAGGCCACACCCGAGCGGAACACCTCGCCGCCGGCGAACGTCGACAGGAAGACCTCCTCGTCGGGGCGGGGGATGTCGAAGTACTCGCCGTACATCTCCTGCCGGTCGATGACGATGGGGTGCGGGACCCCGGCGGCGATCGGGTGCTCGGGCGCGATCGTCCAGACGAGTTCCCGCTCGCCGTCGTTGCGCCACTTCAGGGAGCAGGTCGTGCCCATCAGCCGGGTGAACGGCTTCGAGTAGTGCCCGGAGTGCAGCACGACGAGCCCCATGCCGGCGTGCACGTGCCGGACGACGCGGTCGACGACTTCGTCCGCGACCTGGTCGTGGGCGACGTGACCCCACCAGAACAGCACGTCGGTGGCGGCCAGGCGCTCCTCGGTCAGGCCGTGCTCCGGCTCCTGGAGTGTGGCGGTCGTCACCGTGTGCGTGGACGCGTGCTGGCCGTGCTGGCCGGCGTGGCCCTGCTGGCCGTCCCCGGCGTCCGCAGCGTCCGCGCCGGGGGCGAGGCGCGCCTCCAGGCCGGCCGCGACGACCGCGTGGATGCCGTCGGGGTAGTGCTCGCGGACGGTCTCGTCGCCGCGGGTCTCGTGGACGTTCTCGTTCCAGACGACGATGTTCACCGGACCACCTCGACCTCGTGCCCGGCCTGCGCCGAGGCGTAGACGGCGTCGACCACGCGGCTGCGGTGCAGGGCGAACTCACCGTGGTGGCCGTCGTGCCGTCCGGAGCGGATCGTGGCGAGGAACTCCTCGATGACGCGCTGGTGGTGCCCGGCGGGGACCTGGACGCCCGGGCGGGTGACCGTCGGGATGCCCTGCTCGTCCGAGTACAGGGTCACGGTGCCCTCGGTGGCGTAGTCACGGATGAACAGGCGCGCGCCACCGGTCGAGCCGAGCAGCTCGACCTCGATGTCCTCGGCGTCCTTCGAGTAGCTCGCCCACGACGCCTGGAGGAGCAGGCTCGACCCGTCCTCGAAGCGGAGCAGGGCGCTCGCGAAGTCCTCGACGTCGAACGGGCGGCCGGTCGCGGCGGACACCGGGTCGCGGTCGCTGCCACCACGTCCGGCGCGGCCGAGCTCGTTGTACGTGACCGCGCTCGCGGTGACGACGGTCGGCTCCCCCATCAGGTGCAGGGCGATGTCGAGCACGTGCGAGCCGAGGTCGATGAGCGGACCGCCGCCCGCGGTCTCCTTGTTCACGAACCAGCTGCGGATGCCCGGGATGCCCGCCCGACGCAGCCAGCTGGCACGGGCGTGGTAGACGGTGCCGATCGGGCCGGTACCGGGTGTCGCGAGGGCGCCGTCGTCGGTCGTGTCGACGGCGTCCCCGGCCGTCTGCCCACCGCGCAGGTGGTTCGCGAGGAACTGCACGTCGGCGCGACGGCGGTGGTTGTAGGCGACCTCGAGGACCCGGTCGTTGCGGAGGGCGGCGTCCACCATCTCCTGGGCCTGCTCACCCGTCGTCGCGAGGGGCTTCTCGCAGAACACGTGCTTGCCGGACTCGAGCGCGGCGACGGCGATCGGGTGGTGCAGGCTGTTCGGGACCCCGATGGAGACGATGTCCAGGTCGTCGCGGGCCACCAGGTCCTGCCAGTCGGCGTACGCGTTCGGGACGCCCCGGGAGGTCGCGAGTTCGCGGAGCCGTTCGGGTTCCTGTCCGGCGAGGGCGATCACCTCCACGCCGGGGAGAGCGGTGAAGGCATCGAGGTGGGTGGTCCCGGCGAAACCGAGGCCGACCACCCCGACGCGGAGCGTGCGGGATGCGTCCGTCGTCGTCGACATGCGTCCGACGCTACCCGAGGACGGGTCGAATCGATACGACGAGCAGCGTGTCGCGGGGACGGTCGTCGCACCCGGGATTCCCACCGGACGTCCGGGACCATGGAGTCCATGACGCCTCGATCCCTGTTCCGCGGCCTCGCGATCGCCGAACTCGTGACCTGGACGATGCTCCTGGTGGGCATGCTGCTCGAGTACGGCGCCGGGCTGGGCGACCTGCCGGTGCGCATCGGCGGCAGCGTGCACGGCTTCGTGTTCCTGGCCTACCTGGTCGTGACGACGGTCGTCGCGGTGAACCAGCGGTGGTCCTTCGGTGCGACGGCGCTCGGGTGGCTCAGCGCGGTGGTGCCGTACACGACGCTGCCGTTCGAGGTCGGGGTCGCCCGGCGCGGGATGCTCGACGGCACCTGGCGCCGTGAGCCGGCGACCGGGCAGCGCCCCGGGCCGCTCGACCGGCTGCTGTTCGTCGTGGTGGCGCACCCGGTGCTCGCCGCCGTGGTCGGTGTCGTGCTCGTGGCGGTGGTGTTCGGCGTGCTGCTCGTGCTGGGGCCGCCGGTCCCGACCCGGTAGGTGGGGCGGCCGCCCCTGAGCCGACGGGTCGGAGTGCGAGACGCCGGCGTCGGCACGAGACACCGGCGTCGGCACGAGACGCCCGCGTCGGCACGAGACGCGGGCGTCGGCACGAGACGCCCGCGAGCCGCCGAGACGCCGCCACTTTCGGCGGCGTCTCGGCGCGTCAGCGGCGTCTCGGCGCGTCAGCGGCGTCTCGGCGCGTCGGCGGCGTCTCGGCGCGTGAGCGGCGTCTCGGCGTCCGCGCCGGCCGGCGCACAGACGGACGGGAGGCCCGGTGCCAGCTGGCACCGGGCCTCCCGTCCCTGGGTCGCGCGCCTACAGGCTCGCGAGCGCCGCGTTCAGCGTCGCCGACGGACGCATGACCGCACTGGTCTTGGCGTCGTCGGGCCGGTAGTACCCGCCGATGTCGGCCGGGTGTCCCTGCACCGCGACGAGCTCCTCGACGATGGTGTGCTCCTGCTCGCCGAGCGTCGTGGCGAGGCCCTGGAACGCGGCCGCGAGCTCGGTGTCCTCGGTCTGCGCGGCGAGCTCCTCGGCCCAGTACTTGGCCAGGTAGAAGTGGCTGCCGCGGTTGTCGATCGAGCCGAGCTTGCGGCCCGGGGACTTGTCCTGGTCGAGGAACGTCCCGGTGGCACGGTCGAGGGTGTCGGCGAGGACCTTGGCCCGCGCGTTGCCCGTCACACCGGCGAGGTGCTCGAGGCTGACCGCGAGCGCCAGGAACTCACCGAGGCTGTCCCACCGCAGGTAGTCCTGCTGCACGAGCTGCTGGACGTGCTTCGGGGCGGAGCCGCCGGCACCGGTCTCGAACAGGCCACCGCCGCCGAGGAGCGGGACGACGGAGAGCATCTTCGCCGAGGTGCCGAGCTCCATGATCGGGAACAGGTCGGTCAGGTAGTCGCGCAGGACGTTGCCGGTCACCGAGATGGTGTCCTCGCCGCGGCGGATGCGCTCGAGCGAGAACCGCATGGCGTCCTCGGGCGACATGACCTCGATCTGCAGGCCGTCGGTGTCGTGCTCCTGCAGGTACGTGCGGACGAGGCCGATGAGGACGGCGTCGTGCGCCCGCGTCTCGTCGAGCCAGAACACGGCGGGCGAGCCGGTCGCACGGGCGCGGGTGACGGCGAGCTTCACCCAGTCGCGCACGGCGACGTCCTTGGTCTGGCAGGCGCGCCAGATGTCGCCCTGCTCGACGTCGTGCTCGAGGACGGTCTCGCCGGCGGCGTTCGTCACGCGGACGACACCGGCACCGGGGAGCTCGAACGTCTTGTCGTGCGAGCCGTACTCCTCGGCCTTGAGGGCCATGAGTCCGACGTTCGGCACCGAGCCCATGGTGGCCGGGTCGAACGCACCGTTGGCGCGGCAGTCCTCGATGACGGCCTGGTAGATGCCGGCGTAGCTCGAGTCCGGGATGACGGCGACGGTGTCGCGCTCCTCGCCGTCCGGGCCCCACATGTGGCCGGAGGTGCGGATCATCGCCGGCATCGAGGCGTCGACGATGACGTCGCTCGGGACGTGCAGGTTCGTGATGCCCTTGTCGGAGTCGACCATGGCGAGGTCGGGGCCGGCGTCGATGCCGTCCTCGAACGCCCGCTTGATCTCGGCGCCGTTCGGCAGCGCGTCGAGTCCGGCCAGGATGGAGCCGAGGCCGTCGTTCGGGGTGAGACCGGCCGCGGCGAGGTCGGCGCCGTAGCGGGCGAACACGTCGGGGAAGAACGCCCGGATGACGTGCCCGAAGATGATCGGGTCGGAGACCTTCATCATCGTGGCCTTGAGGTGGACCGAGAACAGGATGCCCTCGTCCGCGGCGCGCTGGATCTGCTGCCGCAGGAACTGCTCGAGCGCGGCGACGTGCAGCACGGTGCCGTCGACGACCTCGCCGGCGAGCACCGGGATCGACTGCTTGAGGACCTGCTCGGTGCCGTCCTGCGCGACGAAGGTGATCGTCAGGGTGTCGGCGTCCGGGGCGACCCAGGACTTCTCGTTCGACCGGAAGTCGTCGACGCCCATCGTGACGACGTTCGTCTTCGAGTCGGAGCTCCACGCGCCCATGCGGTGCGGGTGCTTGCGGGCGTAGTTCTTGACCGAGAGCGGCGCCCGGCGGTCGGAGTTGCCCTCGCGCAGGACGGGGTTGACGGCGCTGCCCTTGACGCGGTCGTAGCGAGCACGGGCGTCGCGCTCCTCGTCCGTCGTCGGCTCGTCGGGGTAGTCCGGCAGGTCGTACCCCTGCGACTGCAGCTCGGCGATGGCGACCTTGAGCTGCGGGATCGACGCCGAGATGTTCGGCAGCTTGATGATGTTCGCCTCGGGCGTCCCGGCGAGTTCACCGAGCTCGGCCAGCGCGTCGTCCAGGCGCTGCTCGTCGGTGAGCCGCTCCGGGAACAGGGCGATGATCCGACCCGAGAGCGAGATGTCGCGGGTCTCGACGTCGACGCCCGCGGTCTTCGCGAAGGACGCGATGACGGGCAGGAAGGAGTGGGTCGCGAGGAACGGGGCCTCGTCGGTGAGCGTGTAGATGATCTTGGCCATGCTGGCGGGTACTCCCTTGTTCGCGCGGTCCGTGCCCCCCACGCTACTCGCGGCGTGAGATGTCTCGACATCAAGATACTCGTCCGGTGGACGGAGATCGAGGGTGGGCCTCCTGTGGAGGAACGGGAACCGGAGCGGGCGCGCCCTCAGACCGTCAGGCGGAACACCCGGAGCCCGGCGGTCCGGAGCCCCGCGGTGCCGAGTCGCGTCCGCAGGTTCCGGAACGGGCGCCGGAACCCCGACACCGCGGTCGCGGCCCCGAGCTGGTGCAGGACCTCGGCGGTGAGGGCGCGTTCGAGCTTCGGCGCGAGCCGGGTCACGCCCGACACGGTGATCACGATGCGGACGGCATCGAGGCGGAGGAGCGGCTCGAGCAGCTCGGCGGCCTCCTGTGCGCGGTGGAAGGCGGGGTCGTCACCGGGTCGGCGGATCGCAATGACGGCCAGTTCGGCCTCGGCCGGCCCGTGCAGGTCCGGCAGGTCGTCGACACCGACCACCCGCATGCGTCCGGCGTCCACCCCGGCGCGCACGGCGGCCGATCGGAGGACGGGGAGCAGGTCCTGGGTCCCGGCGAGCACGACCTCCGCCGACCGCAGGTCGATGGGTTCGTGCCGCTCCCGCGGCGATCGGGCCATGAGGGGTCCTCTCCGTCGCTGGTCCCGACCCTACTGACGGACCGGCCGGGAGGCCCGGATCACCCGGTCCGACCGGCCGACTCCCAGCGGGGCCGGGTCGACTCCCAGCAGCGCGTACGTCGTCCGAGCACCCGCGGAGCAGCCGGAACCGGGGCTGTACAAGCGGACAGCTTCGTGCAGAATGGTCTGCGGCCATGACTCCCCCTCACGCAGACCACCCCGGCAGCACGCCCGTCGTGCACCTGACCCGTCGTGCTGCCCTCGCGGCGGAGCGGGCGCAGCAGACCGGCCGGGCAGAGCGGGCGACGCCGCCGCCGCACGACGACCGGGCACGCCGAGTCACCGCGCCGGCCCCGCAGCCGCACGCCAACACCCGCATCCGCCGGGTCCCCCGACGCCGGGTCGCGGTCGCCCCGCACGCCGCGACCACGCCCCTGACGTCGACACAGTCCGCCGCTCCCCGTCGTCGGGGCGCACGCGCCAGCCGCCTCACGATCACGAGCGCCGTCGCCGCCCTCGCCATGTTCGGCGCCTCCGCGATGCCCGCGCACGCCGGCACCGGGACGTCCGCCGCCACGTCGATCCTCGCGCCCGCGGTCGGCTCACAGGACTTCGGCGTGACCCGGGTCGCCCTCGCCAGCACGAGCCGCGACGGCTTCACGGTCGGCGGCGGGGTGGCCGCGACCGATGCAGCAGCCGGCGACACCGTGACCTACGGCGGCGAGGTCCGGTCCCCCTTCCCGGGCCCCGTGCGGATGAGCTCCGGCTTCGGGTACCGCACCGCCCCGTGCGGCGCGTGCTCGTCGCTGCACCAGGGCCTCGACTTCAACCCGGGCATGGGCGCTCCGATCGGTTCGGTCGCCGCGGGCACCGTGCGGGTCTCGGGCGTCTACTTCTCGTACGGCGAGACCGTGATCGTCGACCACGTGGTGGACGGCCGGAAGGTCTCGACCCTGTACGGCCACATGATCCCCGGGTCCTCGCCGCTCCGGGTCGGCGACACCGTCCAGCCCGGGCAGTTCATCGGGAGCGTCGGCTCGTCCGGGGTCTCGACGGGCGCGCACCTGCACCTCGAGGTCCTCATGGACGGCACGCTCCCGATCGACCCGGCCGCCTGGATCGCGGCGCACACGGGCCGGGCGCTCTAACCCCACCCGACCACCTCCACCAGCTGCGGCACAGCAGTCCTGCGGCGTCGTCCCAGCGATCCTGTGCAGGATCACAGCATGGACGATCACCACCGACCGCCCGCCCCCTCGACGACCGCCGCGCCGTCGCGCTCCGCCCGGACCCGCTGATGGGTGCCGACACCTGGATCGCCTTCGCCCTCGTCGTCCTCTTCGTGCTCGTCGGCGGGGTGTTCGCCGCCGCCGAGATCGCCCTCGTCTCCCTGCGTGAGTCGCAGCTGCAGCAGCTCGAACGCCGCGGTGGCCGGGGCGCCCGGGTCGCCGCACTCGGCCGCGACCCGAACCGCTTCCTCTCCGCCGTGCAGATCGGCGTCACGGTCGCCGGGTTCTTCTCGGCCGCGTACGGTGCCGCCTCGATCGCCCCGGACGTCGCCCCGCTCCTCACCGGGCTCGGCCTCGACCGCGGTGCCGCCGAGGCCGTCGCCCTCGTCGCGATGACGCTCGTGATCGCCTACCTGTCCCTCGTGTTCGGCGAGCTCGTCCCGAAGCGTCTGGCCCTGCAGCGCGCCGAGGGCTTCTCGATGCTCGTGGCGCCCACGCTCGACCGCTTCGCGATCGCGATGCGCCCGGTCATCTGGGTGCTGTCGGCGTCGACGAACGCGGTCGTCCGACTCCTCGGCGGCGATCCGCACGCCCGCAGCGAGTCGATGAGCACCGAGGAACTCCGCGGCCTCGTCACCGACCACGACGCGATCGACGCGCAGGGCCGACGGATCGCCCGGAGTGCCCTCGACGCGGGTGACCGGATCCTCCGCGAGTCGATGCGCCCCTGGTTCGACGTCGACGTCCTCGCCGCCGACCTGCCGATCGGGACCGCGACCGACCGGGCGATCGACCACGGTCACACCCGCCACCTCGTCACCGCCGGGTCGCGCGACGACGTCGTCGGCTTCGTGCACCTGCGCGACCTGCTGCGCCCGACCGACCCGACCGCGGCCGTCGCGACCGTGGTGCGCCCGGTCCTGGCCCTGCCCGAGACGAAGTCGCTCACCGGCGCCATCGCCGCCATGCGCGCCGACGGCCACCAGATCGCGCTCGTCGTCGACGAGTACGGCGGCAGCGCGGGCATGGTCACGCTCGAGGCCCTGCTCGAGGACCTGGTCGGCACCATCCACGACGAGTACGACGACCGCACCCCGACCGTGCCGGACGAGGTCGACGGCGCACTCGTCCTCGAGGACCTCGCGGCCGAGGGCGGACCCGTCCTGCCCGACGGCGACTACGAGACCGTCGGCGGTCTCGTGCAGGTCGCACTCGACCGTGTGCCGCGGGTCGGTGACGTCGTCGAGACCGCCGGACACCGCCTCGAGGTGACCGCCATGGCCGGTCACCGCCTGGCGCGGGTGCGGATCGCGGCGGTCCAGGCCGCCGCCCCGGTCCCGACGGCCGCGGCCATCGTCGACTGACCCCACCCGGACGGGAGGCGCTCCCCGCGACGGTGGGCAGGCCTCCCGTCCGGTGGTCGGACCGCTGCACCCACGGTCGGCCGCCACGGGCCTTCGGGGCCGGCACGGCACGTCGGCGCGCGGGGACGGGACAGCCGACGGCCGCGGGACCCGCGGGACCGGCCCGCCGACGTAGCCTTGCCGCATGGGTATCGACGTGCGCAACGAGATCCGCGACTTCCTGTCCAGCCGACGGGCCCGACTGACGCCCGACCAGGCGGGCATGCCGTCCTTCGGGGGCGGGACGCGACGGGTGCCGGGCCTGCGTCGGCACGAGGTCGCGATGCTCGCCGGGGTGAGCGTCGACTACTACACGCGGCTCGAACGCGGCACGCTGAAGGGCGTCTCCGAGGGTGTGCTCGACGGCCTCGCCACCGCGCTCCAGCTCGACGAGGCCGAGCGCGCGCATCTGGCCGACCTGGCCCGGCTGGCGAACGCGGGCGTGAAGACGACCCACCGCGCGGTGCCGACCTCGGTCCGACCCGCGGTGCAGCGCCTCCTCGACGCGGTCACCGGCGCCCCGGCCTGGGTGCGCAACGAACGCCTGGACATCGTCGCGACGAATACGCTCGGTCGCGCCCTCTACGCCCCGGTGTTCGCCGGTGCCGGGCGGCCGGTCAACACCGCGCGCTTCGCGTTCCTCGACCCCGCCGCGCGGGACTTCTTCCCGCGCTGGGAGCAGACCGCCCGCGACGCCGTCGCCGTGCTGCGGACCACCGCGGCGTCGAACCCCTGCGAGCCCGGACTGATGACCCTGGTCGGCGAGCTGTCCGTGAAGAGCGAGGAGTTCCGCACGTGGTGGGCCGAGCACGACGTGCACGTGCACCGCTCGGGACGGAAGCACCTGCACCACCCGATCGTCGGCGACCTCGAGCTGACCTTCGAGGCGCTCGACCTCGTCGCCGACCCCGGCCTGACGGTGTTCACGTACGGCGCCGACCCCGGGTCGGAGTCCGAGCGCTCCCTGTCGCTGCTCGGCACCTGGGCGGCGACCGAACTGGCGGAGCAGCGGGCGGCCACGCGCACGGCCGAGTCGGCGGACCGCGTCGACTGACCGGCGAGGCCGGCGCCGCCCGTCCAGCCCCACCAGCACAGCCCCGGCCCGGCCCCTCCGGCCAGCCCCGCCCCGCCCCGACCGCGCGCCGTAGGCTGACGGCGTGACCAGGACTGCGGACGGACCAGCCGGGGACGACGACCACGGCACCGTCGGCGAGGGCGACACGCGCTACCGCCGTCCGGAGCCGGCCTTCGAGCGGGCGATCCGGGTCGCGCTCGGCCAGGCCCGCACCGTCCTGGACGTCGGGGCCGGCACCGGGTCGTACGAGCCGCGCGACCGCGAGGTCACCGCCGTCGAGCCCTCCGCCGCCGCGCGCGCCCGGCGTCCAGCCGACCTGCCCGAGGCCCTGGACGCCACCGCCGAGGACCTGCCGTTCGCCGACGACGCCTTCGACGCCGCGTTGTCGACCTTCTCGGTGCACCGGTGGTCGGACCTCGAGCGCGGGCTGGCCGAGGTGCGCCGGGTCACCCGGGGGCCCGTCGTCCTGCTGACCTCCGACCCCGCACGGGTCGAGGACCACTGGCTCGCCGACTACGCCCCCGAGGTCGTGGCGGCCGAGGCCCGTCGGTACCCGTCCCTCGACCGGATCACCGACGCCCTCGGTGGGCAGGTCACGACGACCCGGCTGCCGATCCCCTTCACGTGCGTCGACGGGTTCTCCGAGGCGTACTACGGCCGTCCGGAGCGGCTGCTCGACACGGGGGCGCGACGGGCGGACCCGGCGTGGGCGTCCGTCGACGAGATGACCGCGGCCCGCTCGGTCGCCGCCCTCCGCACCGCGATCGAGGACGGCTCGTGGGACGCCCGGTACGGCCGGCTCCGCGTGCAGCCGTCGTACGAGGGTGCGCTGGTGCTCGTCGTCGCCCAGCCGTAGGGTGGCTGCGTGAGCAACCGTCCCGAGGAGGTCGTCGGCGCCTGCGCCGGCATCAGGGCCTGACGCCCCGGCCGTGTCGACGACACGGCTCCCGCTCCCGACCCCTCCAGAACCACCGCACCCGCTCGCCGGGTCGCAGCACACCTCGCCACCGCGCCACGCGTGCCGACGTCGACCACGTCCGGCTCGCGGCTCCGTGCCGCCGAGGTCCGTGCGCGACCACCGCGACGCCGGGTGCCCACAACGACAGGCTCACCGTGCTCCCCGTCACCACCGAGGCCCTCCGCGCCTCCTTCGTCAACGCCTCGCGCCGCGAGGTCACCGACATGTCCCTCCCCGACCTCGACACCGTCGCCTGGGAGGACCTGACCTTCCTCGGCTGGCGCGACCGGAAGACCGCCCGCCGCGCCTACGCCGTCGTCCCGACGCTCGACGGGGACCTCGTCGGGCTGCTGTTCCGGCAGGCCGAGGCGTCGCCGCGCTCCCGCGCCCAGTGCTCGTGGTGCCAGGACGTGACGCTGCCGAACGACGTCGTGTTCTACTCCGCCAAACGCTCCGGGCCGTCGGGCCGGAAGGGCGACACCGTCGGCACCCTGGTCTGCCAGGACTTCCAGTGCTCGCGCAACGTCCGGCGGACCCCGCCACCGGCGTACGAGGGCCACGACGCCGCGGCGGCACGCCTCCGGCGGATGGAGGACCTGCAGCTCCGCGTCGCGGCGTTCGCCGCCGACGTCTGAGGTCGAGTCCCGAGATCGGGTCCCGGCGCGAGCCGTGACGGACGGGAGGCCCGGTACCAGCTGGTACCGGGCCTCCCGTCCGACCGGTGGTCGCTTCAGCGGCCGATGCTCGACATGTCGGGGTAGCGGTCCCCGGTCGGCAGCGGCAGGGCCGAGAGGCGCTCGACCTGGTCGGCCGTCAGCGTGACGTCGGCCGCGCCGACGTTCTCCTCGAGGCGCGAGACCCGCTTGGTGCCCGGGATCGGCACGATGTCGTCGCCCTGGGCGAGCAGCCACGCGAGCGCGACCTGGGCCGGGGTGCCACCGACCTCGTCCGCGATGCCCTTGACGGCGTCGACGATGCGCATGTTCGCGGCGAAGGCCTCCTCCTGGAAGCGCGGGTTCGCGGAGCGGAAGTCGTCCTCGCTGAGGTCGGACGGCTTCGTGATCGCGCCGGTGAGGAACCCGCGGCCGAGCGGCGAGTACGGCACGAGACCGATGCCGAGCTCGCGGAGGGTGTCGAGCACGTCGCCCTCGGGGTCGCGCGTCCACAGCGAGTACTCGCTCTGCAGCGCGGTGATCGGGTGCACGGCGTGGGCCTTGCGGATCGTCGCGGCACTGGCCTCGGACAGCCCGATGTGGCGGATCTTGCCCTCCTGCACGAAGCCGGCGAGCTGCCCAACGACGTCCTCGATCGGGATCGCCGGGTCGACGCGGTGCTGGTAGTACAGGTCGATGTGGTCGGTGCCGAGGCGGCGGAGCGACCCCTCGAGGGCCTCGCGCACGGACTCGGGAGCGCTCGAGATGCCGCGGGTCTGCGTCGGCGTCTCCTCGCCGGCCTCGTGCCTGTACAGGCCGAACTTGGTGGCGATGGCGACCTCGTCGCGACGGCCCTTGAGGGCTTCCGCGAGGAGTTCCTCGTTCGTGTACGGGCCGTACGCCTCGGCGGTGTCGAAGAGCGTGACGCCGAGGTCGATGGCGCGGTGGATGGTGCGGATCGACTCGGCGTCGTCGGAGCCGGCGCCCGAGTAGAAGGCGCTCATGCCCATGGTGCCGAGGCCGATCGCGCCGACCTGGAGGTCGGAGAGGGAGCGTGTCTGCATGCGTGGTCCTTTCGTGAGGTCCGTTGTCTGCAGGTCCCGGTGTACTCGCCCGGGCCGGGACGGAGGGAGGCACTGGCCGTGCCCGTCTGCCGGGAATGCACCGGCAGGGAGCGGGCAGGTGGCGGGAAGCGGCGGACGCGAGGCGGTCGACGACGTCGTCGTGTGTGGAGGACCTCCAACCTCCTCGCGCCCGGGCCCCGCTGGTGGTCTGATCGACCCCGTGAACCTGACCTTCCGGCTCCTGCTGCTCACCCTGCGCGTGCGCCTCACCCCGCGCCGCCGGCTGTCGCTCTGGGACGAGTCGCGGACCCCGTTCCGCGTGACGCTCACCGACCTGGACCCGCTCCGGCACGTCAACAACGGGAAGTACCTGTCGCTGCTCGACCTCGGCCGGCTCGACCTCATGCTGCGCTCCGGCTTCTGGGCGACGATCGCCGAGCACGGCTGGTACCCGGTCGTCGCCGCGCAGACGATCACGTACAAGCGCTCGCTGACGCTCGGGCAGCGGTTCGAGCTCCGGTCGCGGGTGCTCGGCGTCGACGAGCGCGCGGTCTACATGGAGCAGACGTTCACCCGCCGCGGTGCGGTCGTGGCGCGGGCGGTCGTGCAGGCCCGGTTCCTCCGTCGGACGGGAGGCACGGTCCGGTCCGACGAGCTGCTCGCCGCCGCCGGCCGGTCGCCCCGTGACCTGACCCTGCCGGACTGGGTGTCCGCGTGGGCCGACGCCGTCCGGATCAGCGGCTCGGAGGGCGACCGCGTGCGACCATGACCGCATGGAGATCGAGCCGTTCGTCGTCGCCGACGCCGCCGCCTGGCGTGCGTGGCTGCACGGGCACGAGGACACGTCCGACGGGGTCTGGCTCGTCCTCGCGAAGAAGGGCACGACCAGCCCGACGAGCCTGACCTACGCACAGGCCCTGGACGAGGCGCTCTGCTCCGGGTGGATCGACGGGTCGAAGCGCGGTCTCGACGCGGCCACGTTCCTCCAACGGTTCACCCCCCGGCGGAAGGCGTCCCTCTGGTCGAAGCGGAACGTCGGGCTCGTCGCCGCGCTGGTGGAGGCCGGACGGGTGCGGCCCCGCGGGCGGGCGGAGGTCGACCGGGCGAAGGCCGACGGCCGGTGGGACCGCGCGTACGCGGGGGCTGCGACAGCCGAGGTGCCCGAGGACCTGCGGGTAGCGCTCGACGCCACGCCGACCGCCGCCGCGCTGTTCGCGGAGCTCGACGCGGCTAACCGGTACGCCGTGCTGCACCGGGTGGTGACCGCCCCGAGCGACACCGCCCGGGCGAACCGCATCACGAAGCTCGTCGCCGGGCTGTCCCGCGGGGAGACGCCGTACCCCCGTCGCGGAGCGGACCTCCAGGAGCGCGACACCCCGGAGGCGTAGACCGGGGACATGACCACAGGCACTGACACCACGAACCGTCCGGCCGCGTCCTCCGGCACCTTCCGCATCGGCGGGGACCTCGAGGTCAACCGACTGGGCTACGGCACCATGCAGCTGACGGGCCCCGGCGTCTGGGGACCGCCGAAGGACCACGACGAGGCGATCCGCGTCCTCAAGCGTGCCGTCGAGCTCGGCGTGAACTTCTTCGACACGGCCGACTCGTACGGCCCCTACGTCGCCGAGGAGCTCCTCAAGGAGGCCCTCCACCCCTACGGCGACGACGTCGTGATCGCGACCAAGGCCGGCCTGACCCGCACCGGTCCGAACGAGTGGCCGCCGGTCGGCCGCCCGGAGTACCTGCGCCAGGAGGCCGAGATGAGCCTCCGCCGTCTGGGCCTCGAGCGCATCGACCTGTTCCAGCTGCACCGCATCGACCCGAAGGTCCCGCTCGAGGACCAGATCGGCGAGCTGAAGAAGCTGCAGGACGAGGGCAAGATCCGCCACATCGGTCTGTCCGAGGTCTCCGTCGACGACGTGAAGGCCGCGCAGGAGATCGCCACGATCGTCTCCGTGCAGAACCTCTACAACCTCACCGACCGCTCGGCCGAGGAGCTCCTCGACTGGTCCGAGGAGCAGGGCATCGGGTTCATCCCGTGGTTCCCGCTCGCGACCGGTGGCCTGACCGGCGCGGACTCCCCGCTCACCGAGCTGGCGAAGCAGAAGGACGCCACCCCGGCGCAGGTCGCGCTCGCGTGGCTGCTCAAGCGCTCGCCCGTCATGCTGCCGATCCCCGGCACGTCGAGCGTCGACCACCTCGAGGACAACCTCCAGGGTGCGACGATCGAGCTCACCGACGACGAGTTCCAGGAGCTGTCGAAGCTGCACAGCTGATCGTCGGAGACGACCAGACGGGAGGCCCGTGGCGGGATCGCCACGGGCCTCCCGTCCGTCCGTGGCCGGACCGTGACCTGCGCGGCTTGCTCGGGCATACCGGGTATGTGCATACTCGGTATGCCGAAGGAGAGGTGCTCCGGAGGCCGAGGGGGAACGATGAGCGTTCGGATGGGCGTACTCGCACTGCTGGTGGCCGAGCCCGGTTACGGCTACCAGCTCCGGGGGGAGTTCGAGCACCGCACGGGGGGCAGCTGGCCGCTGAACATCGGCCAGGTCTACACGACGCTCGACCGGTTGGAACGCGACGGTCTCGTGGCCCGCGGCGACGCCGACGACGACGGACACGTCGTCTACACGGCGACCGACGCGGGCCGCGAGGCCGTCGACCGCTGGTTCAGCGAGCCGGTGCCCTCGAAGCGCGGGCGCGACGAGCTGGCGATCAAGTTCGCGATCGCCGTCACCGTGCCGGGCGTCGACGTCCGGCACCTCGTGCAGGTGCAGCGCGCCGCGGCGATCCGGGCGCTGCAGGACCTCACCCGGCTCAAGCGCACCACGGACCCCTCGACCGAGCTGGCGTGGTCGCTCGTGCTCGAGTCGATGGTGTTCCAGGCGGAGTCCGAGGTCCGGTGGCTCGACCACGTCGAGTCGAGCGTCGCGCGGTACCAGCCCGCTCCCCGAGCCACGACGGACGCCCCCGACGACGAGGACGCGTTCGGCAGCGAGCCGACCGGCCGACGCAGCACGGAGGCCCGCCGATGACCACCACCCCGCTCCTCGAACTCGACGCCGTCGCCGTCCAGTACGGCTCCGGCGCCCAGGCCGTGACCGCCCTGGCCGGTGTCGACCTGACGATCCGCCCGGGCGAGATGGTCGCCGTGATGGGCACCTCGGGCTCCGGGAAGTCGACGCTGCTGTCGGTCGCCGGCACGCTCATGCCGCCCACGAGCGGCGAGGTCCGCATCGACGGCGAGTGGGTGTCCGACCGGCCCGCCCGCGAACTCGCCGCCCTGCGTCGCCGGGTGCTCGGCTTCGTGTTCCAGGACTTTAACCTCATCCCCTCGCTGACCGCGGTCGAGAACGTGGCACTGCCGCTCGAGCTCGACGGCTGGCGCACCGGACGGGCCCGCAAGGCAGCGGTCCTCGCGCTCGAGAGCGTCGAACTCGGGCACCGCCTCGACGCCTGGCCCGACGACCTGTCCGGCGGGCAGCGCCAACGCGTCGCCATCGCGCGCGGGGTCGTCGGCGACCGCAGGCTCGTCCTCGCCGACGAGCCGACCGGCGCCCTCGACTCGCAGACCGGGGAGGTCGTGCTCCGCATGCTCCGCCGGCACGTCGACGCCGGCGCCGGTGCCCTGCTCGTCACGCACGACGCACGGCACGCGGCCTGGGCCGACCGGATCGTGTTCCTGCGCGACGGTCGGATCGTCGACGAGACCGCCTACGCCGGCGTCGAGCTGGCCCTGCAGGACGCGCAGGACCAGCCGTGAGCGAGCGTCCCCGTCGGGACTCGCACCGACCGACGATCCACAGCCCCTCCCCGTCCACCCTCCGGCCGGCGCTCCTGCTGGCCCGGCGTCTGGCGTTCGCCCGGACCGGCCGCGCGGTGCTCGTCGCAGCGCTCATCGGGCTGCCGATCGCCGGACTCGCCGCGGGCAGCGTGCTCGTCGCCTCGACGACGCAGAGCACCGAGGACCGACTGACCGTCGAGCTCGGACGCTCCGCCACCCTGCTCGAGTCGAACGGCCCTGACCTGGTCGGCATGCGGCAGGACCCGGTCGATCGGTACGCAACCACCACGGAGAAGAAGAGCCCGCTCGACCGGTTCGTCGAGGACCCGTCGTCCACCACCGAGGGTGCGTCCGCGCCCCCGACGGCCGACCTACTCGGCTCCGTGCCCGCCGGAGCGGTCTCCGTCCCGGTCCGCACGGGTTCGGCGGTCGTCGCCGGGCCGCGTGTCCCCGTCACCGTCACCGCGGTCGAGGGGCAGACCTGGGCCGGCGCCCTGCACGGGCACTGGGACCACATCGACGGCGCGGTCCCCCGGTCCGCCGACCAGGTGCTCGTGACCCCGGCGACCCTCGACCGGCTGCACATCGCCGTCGGGGACGCCCTGCAGGTCGACGACCCCGTGCAGCGGCGGATGACCGTCGTGGGCACCCTCCGCGACCTCGGGCAGCCCGCCTCGACCATCGCGGTGTTCGGCCCGTGGGGGTCGCTCGGGCAGCGGGACGACACCGCCTCCACGCAGGTGTTCCTGCCCGACCGAACCGTGACCTGGCCGGAGATCGAGCGGTTCAACGACCACGGCATCGTCGTCGAGTCACGGTCCGTCGTCCTCGACCCGCCGTTCGCGAGCACGAGCACCCGCGGGTCGGGATCGCTCATCGGCTACGGGTACATCGGGCTCGCGGGGGCCTTCGCCCTGTTCGAGGTCGGGCTGCTCGCCGCGGCCGCGTTCCTCGTGAGCTCCCGCGCCGACACACGCACGCACGCCGTGCTCGCCAGCGTCGGTGGCGACCGGCGCTTCCTGTTCACGGTCGTCTCGACCTCGGGCCTCGTGCTCGGGGTGGTCGGCGCCGTCGTCGGGACCGCGCTGGGCATCGGCGGCGGCATCGCGGCCTTCCACCTGCTCGACTCCGGCGACCGGGCGCAGTACCCCGGCGTACACCTGCCGTGGCTCGTGCTGCTCGCGGTCGTGGCGCTCGGGGTCCTGGCCGGGTGGGCGGCGTCGCTCGTCGCCGCCCGGAGCGCGAGCCGGGTCGACGTGGACAGTGCCCTGCGTGGTGCGACCCGTCCGGCGCCCGTCTCCCGTCGACGGTGGGCAGCGGCGGCCGGGCCGGTCCTGACCGTCGTCGGCGTCGTGATGACGCTCGCGTGCGGCATCGGCGTGCTGGTGCTCAACGACCGGCCGGTGCAGGAGGACCACCTCGCGCTGGTCGTCGGGGCCGGGGTCGCGCTCGGCCCGTGCCTGGCGCAGCTCGGCGTCGTCCTCGCCGCCCGTCGGCTGCTCGGCGGCGTCGCCCAGGTCGGGGAGCGGCTCGGACTCCCCGCCCGGATCGCCGTGCGCGACGCCGTCCGGAACCCGGTCCGCACGGTCCCTGTCCTCGCGAGCGTGATGAGCGTCGTGTTCGTCGCGACGGTCGTCCTGACCTTCGCGGCCGCCTCGCAGGCGCAGACCGAGGCGCGGTACGAGTTCCGCACCGCGATGGGCGTGGGCACGGCGAGCATCACCGGCGCGGACGGTCGGACGGACGCCGACCTCACCGAGCGCGCGGTGCGGATCGTGCGCCAGGTCCTGCCCGACGCCGACGTCCGGGTGCTCGGGGCCAGCGTGGAGACCCAGTCCGACGACGAGCCGGTCACCCTCCCGGTCGACGTGCACCGGCCGGACTGCGCCAGCAGCAGCACCGGTGCGTGCGCCGCCTGGCTCGTGTCGCCGGACAGCTCGAGCCCGCACGTGCTCACCGGCAGCGTCGACGACCTCGCGACGCTCCTCGGCCACGAGCCGTCCCGGGCCGCGCGGGCAGCACTGGCACGCGGCGACGCCGTCTCCGTCCGACCCGAGTACGTGCGCGACGGGGTGGTCCGGCTCGACACCCGTCCGGCCTCCCAGTACGCGATGTACGGCGAGCCGCCGACCGGCAAGCCACTCCGGACGACCACCGTGCCGGCCGTGGTGGAGCACACCGACCAGCCCCTGCACATCGGGCTGTTCCTCACCCCGCAGGCGGCCGCGCGACACGGGCTCGAGACCGACCCGGACTTCCTGGTCGGGTCGTTCCCCGACGGCATCTCCGACGAGCAGTCCGACGCACTCGCCGCGACCTGGCAGACCAGTGTCGGACGCGACGCGGACCTCTGGTTCCCCTCGTTCGCCGTCGAGACCGGCCCGGACGACCCGTTCCGTCCGATCGCGATCGTCGTCACGATCCTGGCCGGCATCGTCACCCTCGGTGCCACGATCGTCGCCATCGGGCTCGCCCGCGCCGACGGCCGGCGGGACGACGAGGTGCTCGACGCGATCGGCGCCTCGCCCGGCGTCCGTCGCCGGGTCTCCACCTGGCAGGCGGCGGTGCTCACGCTCGTCGGCTCGCTGGTCGGAGTCGCGCTCGGAATCCTGCCGCTCCGCGCCCTCACCCTGCGGTTCACGCCCACCCCGACGGGCGTCGTCCACATGCCGTTCGCGCCGGACCCGGTGTCCCTCGCGGTGCTCGCGCTCGGCCTGCCGGTCCTGGTGACCGCCGGGGTCTGGCTCGTGGCCGGACGTCGACGCCGGGTGGCGGTCCGGCGGACCGCGTGACGGACGGGAGGCCCGTGGCAGCACCGCCACGGGCCTCCCGTCCGTCACGGCGCCGGTCGGCGAGCCGTCACTCGGTGAGCCGTCACTCCGTGAGCTTGATGAGCAGGGGCAGGAACAACCCCGCCAGCCACGAGACCACGAGGACCGACGCACCGATCGCGAGGACCCGGCGCCGACGCCGCTGCCGCGGGCTCTCCGCGACGCCCCACACGCCGGCGCGCACGAGCACGCGGTTCGCCTCGCCGACCAGGCGGCGGACCTCGGGGTCCTCCGTGTCCAGGCGACCGTGCTCGGCGTGCTCGGCGATGGCGGTGGCCTCGTCGACCGTCAGCGCGGTGTCGCCCGTCGTGCGGTCCCTGCGTCGCATGGGCACCACGGTAGCCCGCGGGTGCCCGGAGGGCCACCGGTCGCGGACGGGAGACGTGGGGCGGTCCGGCACCGCGCCTCCCGTCCGACGGGTCACTCGGGGAGCGGCTCGGCGTAGGTGCGGAAGTCGCCGCGCTCGGTGTGGATCGACCAGAGGCGCTCGGCGATCGAGGCGCCGGAGTGGTCGTCCTGCCCGTCGTCGATGCCGAACGGGATGATGAGCTGGCCGACGTGCACGTCCTCGTCACGGACGGCGTCGTGCAGCAGCTGGGCGTAGGCGCTCTCCCCGGCGAAGGCGACCGAGGTGCCGGTGACGCGGGCGCCCGGGCGGACGGCGCTGCCACCGTTGACGAACAGGATCGTGCCGTGGCCGATCGCCCGCATGCCCGGCAGGACCTGGCGGACGGCGTTCACCGAGCCGTAGACCGAGAACTCGATCGGGCCGACGAGGTCCTCGGCGGTCGTCTCGAGCACCGGGCGCATGTACTCCTTCGCGGGCAGCGGGCTGTACTGCAGCACCTCGATCGGGCCGAGCTGCTCGGTCGCCTGCTCGAGCGCCCGGCGGAGCGAATTCCCGTCGCGGACGTTCGCGGCGAACCCGGCGGCCCGGTGGCCCTGCTCACGGAGCGAGGCGGCCAGCTCGTCGAGGCGGTCCTGGTTGCGGGAGACGAGGGCGACGGCGAAGCCCTCGCGGGCGAAGCGCTCGGCGACGGCGAGGCCGAGGCCCTTGCCGGCGCCGACGATGGCGATGGTGGTCATGGAGCCCACTGAACCAGTGCTCGCCCGCGAGGAGTCCCGGGCGACGTCGGGTCAGCGCCGAGCCGACGTGTCCGTCGGTCCGCTCGGCGTCCACCCCGGTGTCGCGATCGTGCTGAACCAAAGGGCGTACTCGTCGTCGGCGCTCGTCCGCGCCTGCACCCAGACGCCGGACCGCGCGGGCACGGTGACCGGGATGCGGACGGTCCTGCCACACGTCAGGTCCGCCGCCCCGGCGACGACGCCGTCACCACGGTCGGTCCCCCGCGGGACGACACGGACCGTGACCCGGACCTCACCGGCATCGCGGCAGACGGCGAGGACCTCGTAGTCGCCCGCAGGTGTCGACGCGGAGAGCAGCCCACCCACAGCGACGTCGCCGTCCTTGAGGAGTTGGCCGCCACCGCTGTCCCAGCCGTCGGGATCGGCGACGCGGTCCGCGGTCGCGTGGAGCCAGGCCTGCGCGGAGCGCTGACGTGCCGCCTCGGTGCCGGTGCAGGACGTGAGGGCGAGCACGCCGGCCACAACGCCGACGATCACGGCGGCGCGGCCTCGCCGGGCGGTGGTCTGCATGCCCGCAGCATCCCACGTCCGACGGGGCGTGCAGATCACGACCGGACCGGCACGTCCTCGCGGGCGGCGCCGGGGGACGCGTCCGAGCCCGGCAAGCAGGCGTCACCGTCGACGAGTGCCGCGATCCGAGCCGGCCGTCGACGGCCGGACAGGTAGTCGTCGAGCGTCTCCCGCCTCGCGCGGAAGCGCCGTTCCTTCTCGAGCAGGTCGTCCCGGACCTGCTCGACCCGGGCGAGGAGGTCCGCCGGCGGCAGCCCGGTCCCGTCACCCGCCACGCAGGGTACGACGTCACGGAGGAGCCCCGACGAGAGCCCGGCCGCGAAGAGGTCCTGGATGAGCGCGACCGTCTCCACGGCGTCCGGGTCGTAGTCCCGGTACCCGTTGGGCCGTCGACTGCTCCGGATCAGCCCCTCGTGCTCGTAGTACCGCAGCGCGCGCGTGCTCACACCCGTCGCCGTGCTCAGTTCGCCGATCCGCACGCCGCCCAGCCCTCCGCTTGACCTTGACACTGACGTCAATGTCTACCGTACGAGCATGACCACTGCAGCACAGATGCGTGACCGGACGGCCCTCGTCACCGGCGGCTCGAGCGGGATCGGCGCAGCCGTCGCCGACGCCCTCGCACGGGCCGGAGCACACCTCGTCCTCGTCGCCCGGAACGGGGCGCGCCTCGAGCAGACGGCGGAGGGCATCCGCAGCCGGTACGGCGTCACCGTCACGACCATCGCCCTCGACCTGGCGGCGCAGGGAGCCGTGGGCCGGCTGCTCGAACGCCTCGAGGGCGACGGCGTCGAGGTCGAGCTGCTGGTCGGCAACGCCGCTCTGGCCCCGCGGGGACTCGTCGTCGAGGGCGACCCCGCCGTGCTCCGCCGCATGGTCGACCTCAACGTCGGAGCGCTCACGGAGCTCACGGCGGCGGTGACCACCGGGATGGTCGAGCGCGGGCACGGCTCCGTCGTCGTGATCGCGAGCACGGGCGGGTCCGCCCCGACACCGGTCCTGGCGGCGTACGCGGCCTCGAAGGCGTACGTCCTGTCCTTCACGCAGGCGCTGTGGGCAGAGACCCGGCACAGCGGCGTCCGGGTCGTCGCCGTCAGCCCGGGTCCGACCCGCACGCCGATGAACGCGACCGTCGGACGCTGGGGGCGACGTCCGGAGCAGGTCGCCGCGACCGTCCTCACCGCGCTCGACGGCTCCGGTCCGTCCGTCGTCGACGGTCGGGGCAACGCGGTCGCCGCCGCCGTGCTGCGGTTGCTGCCGACCCGCGTCGTCACCGCGCTCGCCTTGCGGGTCTTCACCCGGTAGCGGGTACCAGGGTGGTCGTGTCCGCGGGCGGACGCGGAGGAGGTCGCAGTCGCGGATGGCGTCCCCACCGCCCGTCCAGCGGTTGCGCACCTGCGCGTGGTCCGATCGACGGACACCGCACCCGGAGGCACACCATGGGGAGAACCCGTCGCACCTGGTCGGCCGCGGGCGTCGCGCTCGTCGCCCTGGCCCTCACCGCCTGCACGAGCGAGGACGGTGGCCGCCCGGCGGGCTCGCCACGGGCCTCCGCCCCGGCCGACCTGGCCGCGGGGCAGGTCGCGCCGGACGGCGCGGCCACCGACGTGGCCACCGGGCTGGAGGCTCCCTGGTCCGTCGTGCGCACCGGTGACGGCCCCGACGCCCTCGTCAGCCTGCGGGACTCGGCGGAGGTGCTGGAGCTGTCGGCCGACGGCGAGACCCGCACGGTCGGCACCGTCGCCGGGGTCCGGCACGGTGGTGAGGGCGGTCTGCTCGGGCTCGCGCTGCACGACGACGACCTGTTCGTCTACTCGACGGGCGCGGACGGCAACCGCATCGAGCGCTACGACCTCGAGGGGTCGGCCGGCTCGTACGCCCTCGGCGACGCCACGACGGTCATCGACGGGCTGCCGGCGAACACCTTCCACGACGGCGGCCGGATCGCCTTCGGTCCGGACGGCATGCTCTACGCCAGTGTCGGCGACGCGGGGGCCAGCGAGGACGCGCAGGACGAGGACTCCCTCGCCGGCAAGATCCTCCGCCTGACCCCGGAGGGCGACGTGCCCGACGACAACCCGTTCCCGGACTCGCCGGTGTGGAGCCTCGGCCACCGGAACGTGCAGGGACTCGGGTGGAGCGCCGACGGCACGATGTTCGCGTCCGAGTTCGGCCAGGACGCCCGCGACGAGCTCAACGTCGTCGAGCCCGGCGGCAACTACGGCTGGCCCGAGGTCGAGGGGACCGGCGGCGAGGACCGCGGGTTCGTCGATCCCGTGCAGCAGTGGGCGACCGACGACGCCAGCCCGAGTGGCCTGGCCGTCGTCGGTGACACGGTCTTCATCGCGAACCTGCAGGGCCGGGTGCTCCGTGGCGTCCCGGTCGACGATCCGGGGACGGCGCACGAGTACTTCGCCGGGGAGTACGGCCGCATCCGCACCGTGCTCGCCGGCCCGGACGACACGCTCTGGTTCGTCACGAACAACACCGACGGCCGCGGGGACCCGCGCGCGGGCGACGACCGCATCGTGCAGGTGCCGCTGACCACGGGCTGACCGACGCGTCGTCGCGTCGTCGCGTCAGGGGACGAGCCGCTCTGCCCGGTACCGGTCGAACAGACGGGTGAACGAGTCGAGCGTGCGGTGGTGCTCGGTGAACCCGGCGAGGCGGCTCTTCGACATGTCGGTCATGACCTCGATGTCGCGTCCGAGGTCGGCGTCGGTGTGCCACCAGGACGCGAGCCGCTCGAGGTCCGGCTCGACGAGACCGTGCTCGGCGACGATCTCCGCCCAGACCGCGGCGGCATCGGCCATCTGCTGCTCGAACGGCCGTGGTGCGGTGTCGAACCCCTCGGCCTCGACGCCGAGGTGCGCGGCGATCCGCGGCCACATCCAGCGCCAGCGGAACACGTCGCCGTTCGCGGTGTTGAACGCCTCGTCTGCTCCCGCCGGGTCGGTCGACGCCCACACCATCTGCGCGGCGAGGAGGTCGGCGTCGGTGACGTCCGTCAGGCCGTTCCACTGCGTCTCGCTGCCGGGGAACACCATCGGGCGCCCGGTGTGCCGGCTGATCGCGGCGGCGACGGCGATCGTCAGGCCCATGTTCATCGCGTTGCCGACGGCGTGCCCGAGGACGGTGTGCGAGCGGTGCACCGACCAGGTGAAGCCCTGACGCGCAGCAGCAGCGAAGAGCTCGTCCTCCTGCGCGTAGTAGAAGTTCGCGACGTCCAGGCGGGGCTCGTCCTCGTGGAAGGGGGTGTCCGGCATCGTGCCCTGGCCGTACGCCTCGAACGGACCGAGGTAGTGCTTCAGCCCGGTCATGAGGGCGACGTGCTGCACGGGTGCGGTCGCGACGGCGGCGAGGAGGTCGCGCACCATCCCGCCGTTCACCGCGATGTTCTCGGCCTCGGTCTCCTGGCGGGACCACGCCGTGAAGAAGACGTGGGTCGCGGGCACGTCGGCGAGCGCCGTGGCGAGCGACTCGGCGGACCGCAGGTCTGCGGAGCGCCAGGTGACCCCGGCACGGGTCGCTCCCGGCCGTCGTGACAGGGCGGTGACGGCCCAGCTGTCGGCGACGAGGTGGTCGACGATCGCCGAGCCGGCGATGCCGGTGGCGCCGACGACGAGGGCGTGCGGGGTCGCGGTCATGCGGGTCCTTCCGGTGGTGACGGTGATCCAGCGACAACACCTGTCGGCCTGACGTATTCCGGTGCCGGTGCCGGTGCCGGTGCCGGGTCCGGTGGTCGGCGGGTCGCGGCCGGGAGGCGCGGCGCACCTCCCACGGGTCGGCCCGCGCCGCTCCGGTCGAGGTGCAGCGTCGTGTCCGCCCACGCCACCACCGCGGGCGCGTGGGTCGCGACGACCACCGCGGCACCGCCGGCGGCGAACTCGTCGAGGAGCTCGAGCACGACCGCGGCGTTCGCCTCGTCGAGGGCGCTGGTCGGCTCGTCGGCCAGGACCACGTCCGGCTGCTTCACCAGGAGCCGGGCGAGTGCGACCCGTTGCTGCTCGCCGCCGCTCAGGTCGTGCGTGCGGTCGCTGCCCCGTCCGGCGAGACCCACCCGTTCCAACGCCGCCGCCGTGCGCGGGCCGCGTGTGCTGCGCCCGCCGCCGCGTGGCCGGGCGATGTCGACGTTCGCCTGCACGGTCAGGTCGGGGACCAGGCCGAAGTCCTGGAACAGGTACCCGAGGTGGTCCCGGCGCAGGAGTCGCGCACGACGACGACTCCGCCCGGCGCTGGTGCCCGCGATGGTCACGGTGCCGACGTCCAACGGCTCGATGTGACCGACGCAGTCGAGGAGGGTCGACTTGCCGGCACCGCTCGGTCCGGTCAGCGCGAGCACCTGGCCCCGTTCGACGTCGAACGACACCCCGTCCCAGAGCGTCCGGCCCCCGCGCTGCTTGCCGGCTCCGCGGACGACGACCGTCACGACGTCCCTCCGCGGGTCCGCACGACGGCCCGGGACGAGCGCACCGTCACGACCAGGGCTGCGCCGGTCACCACCAGGACGGCCAGCACGGCACCGACCGCCGCCGGCCCCGCGACCTGGGCTGCCGGGTCGAGCGCCGAGACCGCACCCGTCCCGTCGGCGCGGCGGTCCCACCAGTCGTCCAGTGCGACGACCGTGGCGACCACGACGAGGGCCGCCTCGACCGCCAGGAGCAGGGCGTTCGCCCGGACGAACGACCGCCCGACGGCGACGTCCACGAACAGCCGCCGCCCGTGGCGCCGGTGGTGTGCGACGACCGCGAGCGCGGCCAGCACGACCGCGACGACGACCGCGGCGAGGGTCGTGACGACACCGACGCCGAGGGTGGTCACCGCACCGCGCTGCTGCTCGGCAGCGGCCTGTCCGACGGCCACCACGGCGCTGAACTCGACGGACAGGCCGGAGTAAGCGATCGCCGCGTCGGCCGCGGCCCGGGACGAGAAGACCACGTCCCCGGTGGACAACCAGGCGCCGAGCTGGTCCGCCGAGAAGACCCGCGACGGCTCCGGGACGACGACCACCACCGCCCCGGACAGCCACGGTGCCGAGGTCCCGTCACCCGGGTACGTGTAGACCTGCTGCCGGCCGAGGACACCACCACCGACGTCGTCCGGGCGGAGGTCGGGCGCTCCCCGCAGCTCCCACGCCGTGAGGGCCTCGACGAGCGCTCGACGGTCGAGGCCGGCGGGCGTCCAGACCGTGACGGCGTCGCCCACCGTCGTGATCCGGTCCCCGCCCGCGGTGCGGAGGTCCTGCCGTCGCAGGTACCCGGCGTCGACGAACACCGCCGGCACCGTCCCGGCACCGACCCCCGTGGGGACCTCGACCGCGGCGGACAGCAGCGCCTGGTGCCGGTCGAGCGCGGCCCCCGTGAACGCGCCGATGCGGTCCCAGTAGCGCTGCGTGGTCGCTCCAGGGCGAGGGTCCGGTGTCACCCACACCTGCACGGTGTCGCCCGCCGCCCGCCGGTCCCGCTCGGTGGAACCCGACCCCGCGACCGCGGCAGCGGCACCGAGGTCGGACACGGCGGCGACGAGCAGCAGCACCGCGGGCACCCGGGCGGCCTGTGCCACGAGCACCAGCGTCCCCGGGGGACGAGCGCCGCGGAGCGCGGCGGCGACCGGACGACGGCAGGCGACGACGGTACCGAGTGCGTGGGCTGCGAGGACCGGGACGAGCAGTGCGGCGCAGGCGACCACCGCCGCCGTGGCGAAGGTCGGCCAGGCGGCGAGCCGGTCGTGGCACCAGAGGACCGCGGCGACCACCGGGCTGCCGACCGCGACGACGACGACCGTGGTGCGTGCCTCACCGAGCTCCGCGCCGACGAGCTGCAGGGTGGTCTGACCGTGCAGCCGCCCGACCGCCGTCCGCCGGGGTGCGCCCACCGTCCCGACCAGGCACAGCGTCACGCAGCCGAGCGCGAGCACCCCGACGAGCGGGGTCGCGCCGGCCACTCCCCCGGTGAGCCCGATCCGCGTCGGGAACGGGATGCGCTCGGACGTGGTCTCGAACCCGGCGGCGACCAGTGCCCGGACCGTCGCCCGCCGGGCCTGCTCGTCACCGATGACCTCGAAGGCACCGCTCGGGTCGTACCGGTCGAGGGTCGACATCGGCCGGACGGTCGTCGTGGTGCCGGGGTCGAAGTCCGCGTAGCCGTCACGGAGCCAGGTCGCTCCCGGGGTCCCCGGAACGTCGGTCACGAGGGCGGTCCGGCGGCTCGTCGGCTCCGACCGGTCCGCCACGGTCTTGGCGATCGTCGCGTGGTGCTCGTGGGCGACCTGCTCGAGCGCACGCGCGACCGCCCGGTTCGACACGGCACCCGTGCCGCTGGACACCGTCACGACGGACGACACCCCCACCAGCCCGCCCTGGCTCAGCTGGAGGCACCCCAGGAAGGCGAGCACGACGGCCAGCACGGGCGGCACCACGTACGCCAGTCGCACGCTCCGGATCGCCACGACGACCTCCTTCCGACGACGACGGCGGGCGCGCTGTCGAGCGCGCCCGCTCGACGATCAGCAGTTGTGGTAGAACGCCTTGTTGCCGCTCCGGGCCTTCGGCGTCGTCGCCAACGCGTACTTCCCGCCGCGCACGCCCGTGACGCGCTTCGACTTCAGACCGACGGCGGTCGCACCGTGGCAGCGCCGCTCACGGAAGTAGTTCGACCAGGCGTCGTCCTTCCCGACGCCCCACTGCCAGAAGCTCCCACCACCGCCGTCGTCCCGCCGCGTCACCGGTCCGGTCGATGTTCCGGACGACCCGGCGCCGTGGTCGGCGATGACGACGCCCCCGGCGTCCGGACCGGCGCCGAGGACCTCGGACGCGGATGCGTGCGCCACCGACGCCGGTCCGCCGACGAGTCCGGCGACGAGCGCGGCACCGATGACGAGTGCGACCTGCTGCTGCTTCATGTGTCTCCTGTTCGTGCCTCGGGTGAGGCGGAGCCACGGTGTCACCCCGGTCGGCCGGTCACCAAGGATCGGAGATGTCGTATGCCGGCGGCATCACGTCGCGGGCAGGAGCGGCCGCGCCACCTCGACCTCGTCGTTGTCCACGAGCCAGCGCACCGCGTCGAGCACCGTCTCCTCCGCGGTGTACCGCGGCGCGTAGCCGAGCAGGCGGCGTGCCTTCTCGATGCTGAACACGTGGCTCCGCGACAGGTGCTCCCAGCTCGCCTCGGCGTGCTCCGTCGGGACCACCTGCCGGAACCGGTCCCACGAGACGGACTCGAGCCGCGCCTCCTGGCCGAACCACGACGCGGCGAGCGCCGCGTACCCGCGCGCGGTCAGGGCGGTCGGCGCGACGACGGAGAAGTCCTCGCCGGCGGCCGCGTCGCGGTGTGCGACGGCGAGCTCGAAGGCCTGCGCGACGTCGTCGGCGTGCACGTGGTGCATGGACTCGGCGCCGAGCCCGGGGACGAGCAGGGGCTCGCCCGCCGACAGCGTGTGCCAGACGGACGGGTCGAGGTTGCCGACCGGGCCGATGGGCGCCCACCCGGGACCGCTGACGTGACCGGGGTGCAGCGAGGTCGTGACGACACCGCCTCGGGCGGTACCCTCTTTGAGGAACCGGGCGATGGCGTCCTTCTGGGTGCCGTACTCGCCGACCGGCGGGGTCGCGTTCTCCTCGGTCACCGGCAGCACGGCACTCGGACCGGCGCGCCAGACCGACCCGCAGTGCACGAGGTGCGCGTCGGTGCCGCGGAGCGCGGCGACCAGGGCCTCGGCGGACGCGAGGGTGAAGCAGACGAGGTCGACGACGACGCCCGGCCGCAGCGCCACGACGCGGTCGCCGAAGACGCCGTCGCGGTCCTCCTGCTCGCGGTCCGCCGTGACCTGCTCGACGTGCTGCCACTCGGGGGCGCCCACGTAGGCGGAGCGGGTGCCGCGGCTGATGGTCACGACCTGGTGGCCGGCGCGCACCAGGCGCGGGACGAGGAAGGTGCCGATGTGTCCGGTCGCGCCGACGACGACGATGCGCTTGCTGGTCATGCCGACACGGTACGCGCGGCGGCCCGGACGGCTGGCGGCCCGGACGCCCGGCGTCTCGGGGCCCGGGCACTCCGTCCGCCGCCTCGCGGAACGGACGAGCGGACCCGCCCCTCGGCGACCAGGGGCTACCGTCGATCCCATGCAGCGACGCACCCTGGGCCGTACCGGCCGCGAAGTCTCCTCCATCGGTCTCGGCACCTGGCAGTTCGGCGGCGACTGGGGTCCCGTCGCGGCCGAGGACGCCTTCGCCGTGATGGACGCCGCGGCCGAGGCCGACATCACCATCTTCGACACCGCCGACGTCTACGGCGACGGCCGCAGCGAGCAGCTCATCGGGCGCTGGGCCGCGGCGCACCCGGAGGCGGGCGTCACCGTCGCGACGAAGATGGGCCGGCGGGTCGACCAGGTGCCGTCGAACTACGTCGCCGCGAACTTCCGCGAGTGGGTGGACCGTTCGCGCGAGAACCTGGCGCAGGACACCCTGGACCTCGTCCAGCTGCACTGCCCGCCGACCGCGGTGTTCGACGACGACGCCGTGTACGACGCCCTCGACGCGCTGGTCGCCGACGGTTCGATCGCCGCCTACGGCGTCTCGGTCGAGACCGCCGACCAGGCGCTCACCGCGATCGCCCGCCCCGGTGTCGCGAGCGTCCAGATCATCCTCAACGCGTTCCGCCTCAAGCCGCTCGACGCGGTCCTGCCCGCCGCCCGGGAGGCGGGGGTCGCGATCCTCGCGCGCGTCCCGCTCGCCTCGGGGCTGCTCTCCGGCAAGTACACGACGGACACGACCTTCGCGCCGGAGGACCACCGCACCTACAACCGGAACGGCGAGGCGTTCGACCAGGGCGAGACCTTCAGCGGCGTCCCGTTCGACGACGGGGTCCGTGCCGCGCAGGAGTTCGCCGCGGCCCTGCCCGAGGGCGTCAGCGTCCCGCAGGCCGCGCTCGCGTGGGTCGTCGCACAGGAGGGCGTCACCACGGCGATCCCCGGAGCCCGCAACGCCGAGCAGGCCCGGTCGAACGCGGCCGCCGGGTCCCTCGCGCTGCCCGACGGGCTCGAGGACACCGTGCGGGACCTCTACGACCGCTGGTTCCGCGCGACCGTGCACGAGCGCTGGTGAACGGTCGCGATCCTGGGGCCCGCTCGGAAGGGCCTCAGGAAGCGCGACCACTTCCCATCCCGTCCCCGGCCTGAGCAGGCCGGTCGGTCCTACGGTGATGCCGTGCAACCAGGTGTCCCGCGTCCGACCGACGTCCCCCGCTCCCGTCGGGGTCCTCGTCGACACGTGCTGTGCGCCGTGGGTCTGGCCGCAACCGCCGCCGTCCTCGGTGCGGTCGCGCTGGTCCCGGGTGTCGCCACGACGGCCGGGCACGGGGTGGCCGTCGCCGCGGTGCGGGTCGGATCGGCCGTGGTGGACGGCCTCGGCCGCGGGCCCGACGTCGTCCCCGCCGCCCGGCTCGGGAGCGCGACCGGCGGGCACGTGCGCGTCACCGACGGCCGCGTGCGTCCGATCGACGGGCGACGACCGACCGGCGTCCCGGCGAGCGGCCTCCCGGGGAGCGAGGTCCCAGCGGGCACCGTCCGCGTCGACGCCGCACGCACGTGGGAACTCGACCACACCCCGCACCAGGTGCTCACCGGCCCGGTCGGCCCGGCGACGGCGGGCGCGGTGACCTTCGCGTACGCCGGCGACTCCGTCACGGCACGGCCGGGCTCGTGGCTCCGCGACCTCGCCACCGACCCCGCCGTGCACGCTCTCGACGGGTACGCCCACAGCGGCTACCGTGCCGACCAGGTCGCCGCACTGATGCCGACCGTGCCGGGCGCGGACGTGCTGGTCGTCGAGCTCGGCACGAACGACGTCAACCAGGCCGTGCCGGCAGCCCGCACGGTGGCGGCGATCGACGCCCTGGTCGCCCGGGTCGGCGCCCCGCACGTCCTCGTCGTCGACACACCGCCGTCCGACCACACCACGAGCCTGTGGGGCGTCGACCGGCGATCCGGGAACGCCGCGCTGAACCGCGACCTCGCCGTCGACGCCGGCCGCCACGGCTGGACGGTCGTCGACCCGTTCGCCGCCGACCGGACGGCGGACGGCGCCTGGACGCCGGGCACGACGCTCGACGGGATCCACCCGACGACGGCGGCGAACACCGCGATCGCGCGGGCGTTCAGCCGGGCCATCGTCGCCGCCGGGCACGCGACGGGCACCGGCTCCTGACGGGTCCGACCGCGTGTCGGGTCAGCGTCGGCGCGTCCTGCTCACGGCGTGGCGAGCAGCGCGTCGCTCGCCACCCACAACCGTGCAGCGACCTCCGGGTCGAGGGCCCACGGCTGCACGCCGACGAGCGGACGGTCGTCGGTCGCCGGCACCGCCTCGGCGCAGTCCTCGAAGTACCGCCCGCCGACGCCCTCGACGAGCGGTGACGCAGCCACGAGGACCGAGGTCGCGGCGCCCTGCTCCGGGGTCTTGAAGCCCTCGGCCGGGGATCCGTCCTCGTGGACGATGCCGATGGCGAGTGCCTGCTCGTGCGACAGATGACGGGAGAGGTCGGTGAGGATGCCACCGGGGTGCACCGCGTTCGCCAGGATCCCGTCCGCCGCCCAGCGCCGGGTGGCCTCGACCGTGAAGAGTGCGTTCGCGGTCTTCGACTGCCCGTAGGAAACCCACGGGTCGTACGGGCGGCGCTCGAACATCAGGTCGTCCAGGTCGACCCCGGCGGTGTGGTGGCCCGCGGAGCTCAGCACCACGACGCGCGCGGCACGTCCGGTCCGGTCCGCCCCGGCGAGCAGGGCGCCCCGGAGGCCGGTGACCAGGCCGTGGTGACCGAGGTGGTTCGTGGCGAACTGCAGCTCCCAGCCCTCCGCCGTGCGGCGTTCCGGGGTCGCCATCACACCCGCGTTGCCGATGACGACGTCCACCGGCCCCGCCCACTCCGCGGTGAAGGCCCGGACCGAGCGGCGGTCGGCGAGGTCGAGCAGCCGGACCTCGACCGAGGCGCCGGGGACGTCCGCACGCAGCCGCTCGGCCGTGCGTTCCCCCTGCTCCGGCCGTCGGACGGCGAGGACGACCGACGCTCCGGCACCGACGAGGGCCGCCGACGTCGCGGCGCCGATGCCGGCCGCACCGCCGGTGACGATCACCCGCACACCCGCGAGGTCGGTGCCGCGCAGGACCTCCGCGGCGGTGGTGGTCGCGTCGAACGGGGTCGTGATCCGGGACATGGCACGAAGCCTACGCGACAGGTGTTGCACATCCCGGCTCGGCGGCACGCGGGTGCTGACCAGACGACGGACGGGAGGCCCGGCGCACGTCGCGCACCGGGCCTCCCGTCCGTCGGGTGGTGGCGTCAGCCGGCGCGGACCACCGCGCGCGACCCGGCGATGACGGCGACGTCCTCGGCGACGGCGACGACCGGGTCCGGCAGGACCGTGCCGACGGCCTTGCGGGCCGCCCACGCGACGTAGGAGCCGACGAGGGCACCGATCGCGCCGACGATGGCGCCCTCGATGCGGAGGTCCGACTTGCCGGACTTGGTGGTGGTACCGAGCGCGAGGCCGACGAAGGCCCCGGCACCGATGCGGCCGAGCAGGGCCGGGAATGCGATGCGGTTCGGGGTCTTCGGCATCTTGTCGCCGATGATCTCGCCCGCGGCACCGGCGACGAGGCCGGCGCGACCGAGGGACGAGTCGAAGGTCTTCCACTTCTGCCAGTCACCCGCCAGGTGCTTGTCGTCCTGGTGCAGGCCGAGGACGGCGAGCGGCGTGGCGGAACGGCCGCCGCTGAGGATCCCGAGCAGCAGGGCGCGAGTGAGGGTGCTGGTGGTCCGGCTCTTCTTCGACATGACGGTGGTCTCCTTCGTTTCCCTGCCGACGGTACTCAGCGTGGCTGGCTGCGGCTCAGCCCTCGGCCGCGCCCGTCGACCCGGTGCCGGTGTCGTGCCCGACCGCGCCGGGGTCAGTGGTGTGCGGGCAGCGCCTCGGCTCCGGCGCTCCGGGCGTCGTCGGGGACGAGGTCGCCGGTGGCCGCCTCGTCCATCGCGGCGATCATGTCCTCGAAGAAGGCGCTCATCTCGGTGAGGGTCGTCGGTGCGAGCCGGTCCGCGGCCGCGATCATCCGGGCGTGCACGGCGGTCAGGTGCGAGCGGACGGTGTCGTCACCGGTGTCGGTGGCGACGAGCAGGAACCCGCGTCCGTCGCTCGGGTCGGCGCGGCGCTCCACGTGTCCGGCGGCGATCAGTCGCTTCACCAGGGCCGTGGTCGACGCCGTCGTGATGCCGAGGTGTGCGGCCAGACCGGTCGGCTTCACCGCGGTGCCGAGCTGGCGGGCCTGCAGCAGGTAGCGGACGGCAGCCATGTCCGTCGCGCCGAGCTGCATGGTGTCGCGGGTGCGCTGCCGCATGGCGACCTCGGCGGACCGGTACCGACGCATCGCGTTGAGGAACTGCACGCCGGTCGTCGTCGAGCGGTCGGGGTACCAGTACCCGGACTCGTCGTAGGTCCTCACGTCGACCATGGCGTCCCACCTCGTCCTCGGCCGCGTGGCGCGACCGATGTCCCAGGAGTACCAGCCCGTCGTGGTCGCCGGTCCAGCACCTCCGCGGACTTGTCCCCCGACCCCACGGGATGCGCGCGACGGGATGCGCCCAACGGGAATGCGCGCAGCGTGCCGCGTGTACAGATGATCACCTCGACGAAAGGAGTCCGCCGTGATCGACGACGACCGCACCCCTGGCCAGCGCACCGACGTGGCCCAGCACCCGCAGTTCCGCCTGCAGGACGACGAACCGACGGGCTTCGGCCGCTGGCTCGGACTCATCAACGCCGGAGACTGATCCGGTCGCACGCACAGGAGGCCCGGGGCCGGTCCGCGGGACCGGCACCGGGCCTCCTGTGCGTTGCCCCCGTGACCACCGTCCTGTCCCTGGCCGCGGGTACGGTCGGAGCGTGCACGGGATCGGTGTGGTCGACGAAGCCGGGCGGCTGCGGCTGCTCGGCACCGCCCTGGCCGGGGCGGCGTTCGCCCTCGTCCTCACCATGCTCGTCACGTCGTCGTTCCGGACCGCGACCCCGCAGCTGCTCGTGTCGGTGGGGCTGCCGGCCGCCCTGCTCGGTGCCGCGGTCGCCGGGTGGCTGCTCCTCCGGTCGTGGCGTGCCGCGGGCGGCTACGAGCAGGTCGTCATGGTCGAGCGCTGGGTGACCGACCGGCACGTGCCCGCCGAGGTGCCGGCCGAGGTCTGGGTCCCCCGGCTGCAGGCGCAGGCCGAGCTGCAGGTCGGCGGGTGGGGAAAGATCGTGCTCTGCGTGTTCTGGACCGCGATGACGTGGTCGATGCGCGACCAGCACGGCACGGTCATCACCCTGCTGCTCCTCGGGCTGTGGGCGGGCCTCGGGCTGTGGAGCGCGCTCTGGGTCATCCCGCGGTCCCGCATCGCCCGGGACATGCTGCGCCAGGGCGTCGTCGCCCGCGACTGACGTCAGCCGAGGGTCGCGGAGGCGGCCCGGAGCTCCTGGAGGACGGCGAGCGCGTGTGGTGCGAGCCCGTCGGCGTCGCCGCGGGCGCTCTCGGACCAGCGGGCGTACCCCTGCTTGAACGCCAGGACGCCCATCTCGCTCGCCAGGTGCGCGGTCGTCGTCGGGACACCCCGCTGCACCAGGGCGTCGGTCATCGCGGCGGCCATCCCGACGCTCTTCAGTGCGTCGCGCTCCTGCAGCTCGGCGCTCGCGGCCACCGCTGCCTTCAGCCGCGGTCCGAGGTCACGGTTCTGCGGTCCCATCGCTCCGGAGGCGCGTTCGAGTCCGAGCGCGACCGCCTCGAGCGGACCGGCACCGTCCGGCGCGTCCGCGATCCCCTCGGCGAGCAGTCGGCTCAGCGTCTCCTGGCCGGCGACCAGGAGCTCTCGCTTGTCCGGGAAGTGCCGGAAGAACGTGCTCTTGGTGACCCCGGCACGCTCGGCGATCTGGGTCACGGTCGTCTCGTCGTAGCCCTGCTCGGTGAACAGGTCGACCGCGGCGACGACGAGTCGCTCGCGTGCTCCCGGTTCCCATCGCGCCATGCCCGCAATCCTACTGACGGGACTCCTGTCCCGTCAGCGCAGGTGACGGGACAGGAGTCCCGTCACGGAGCTACGGTGACGGGACACACGTCCCATCACCTTTGGAGGAACCATGCTCGTCTTCGTCACCGGCGGCACCGGCACGATCGGCACCGCCGTCGTCGCCGAACTGCTCGCCCACGACCACACCGTCCTCGGGCTCGCCCGGTCGGACGCGTCCGCCTCGACCCTCGCGGCCGCCGGTGCCGAGGTGCTGCGCGGATCCCTGACCGACCTGGACGTCCTCCGCGCCGGCGCGACCCGGGCCGACGGCGTCGTCAGCCTGGCGTTCAGCCGCGACTACGGCAGCGCCGACGCACTCGAGCGTGGCCTCGCCGAGGAACGCGACGCGATGGCCGCCCTCGGCACCGCACTGCTCGGGACCGGCAAGCCGATCGTCACCGTGTCCGGGACGCCCTGGGTCCCCGGGCGTGCGGCGACCGAGGAGGACCCGCTGCCACTCGAGGGTCCGGTCGCCAGCCGTGCGGTCGCGGTCACGGACCTGCTCGCGCTCTCGGCTCAGGGCGTCCGGGCCTCGGCGGTCCGGATGCCGCGCACCGTCCACGAGCACGGCGAGGGCGGGTTCGCGGGCCTGCTCACCGAGGCCGCTCGACGCTCCGGCATCGCCGGACACCCGGGCGACGGTGAGCAGCGGTGGCCGGCCGTGCACGCGCGGGACGCCGCCGCACTGTTCCGCCTCGCGCTGGAGTCCGCGCCGGCCGGGACCGCCTGGCACGCCGTCGCCGAAGAGGGCGACCGCGTCGTCGACATCGCCACCGTGGTCGGTCGACGCCTCGGGCTGCCCGTGCAGTCGGTACCGGACGACACCTTCGGACCGTTCGGACCGATCTTCGCGATGGACCAGCCGGCCTCGAGCGCGATCACGCGCGAGGCGCTCGGCTGGGAACCGACGCACCCGTCCTTGCTCGAGGACCTCGAGGAGTTGCGTCCCTGACGGCGTCGGCTGCACGACGGACGAGAGGCCCGGGACCAGTCGGTCCCGGGCCTCCCGTCCGTCCGGTGGTCGCACCTCAGCGGACCGAGGCGGTCTCCTGCTCGGTCGGCACCGTCTCGGCAGCCGCCGTGCGCCGCTTCGCCCGCTTGCGCATGAGGACCGACGCGCCGTAGACGAGCACCAGCGACACGACCAGCGCGACGACGACGGCGAGCTGTCCGCCTGCGCTGCTGAGGTGGCCGAGGACCAGCCCGACGATGCCGAAGTCGGCGTCCGAGAACGTCGAGTTCGACAGGCCGACGTTGCCCAGGACCGGCAGGAGCAACAGCGGCAGGAACGTGATCGCCAGGCCGTTCGCGAACGCACCGAGCACTGCGCCGCGGCGACCGCCCGCTCCGTTGCCGATGACGCCCGACGCCGCGCCCGTCATGAAGTGGGCGACGATGCCCGGGATGATGATGGCGGTACCGCTGAGGGCCATCACGACCATGCCGACGATGCCGCCCGCGAAGCTCGACAGGAAGCCGATGAGCACCGCGTTCGGCGCGAAGGTGAACACGATCGGCACGTCGAGCGCCGGCTTCGCGTCCTTCACGAGCCGCTCGCTGATGCCCTTGAACGCGGGGACGATCTCGGCGAGGACCACACGGACGCCGGCCAGGATGATGAACACACCGGCCGAGAAGGTCGCGGCCTGCATGATCGCGAAGAGCAGGTAGCTCTGACCGTTCGACAGCTCAGACTGGATGTAGTCCGGGCCGGCGAAGAGCGCGACGATCACGTAGATGACCGCCATCGACAGGGCGACGATCACGGTGGTGTCACGGAGGAACCCGAGGCCGGAGGGGAACGCGATGTCCTCGGTGGACTTCGACGGCTTGCGCTTGCTCCGGGTGACGGTGGCGACGAGGCCGCTCAGCGCGATGCCGGCGCCGCCGGTGTGCCCGAGGGCGACGTCGTCGGTGCCGGTGACCTTCCGCATGAAGGGCTGCACGATCGCCGGCGACATGGTCATCACGATGCCCTGCGCGATGGAGCCCCAGAGGATGACCTGCCAGGTGCTGAAGCCCGCGACGCCGAAGATGACCGCGATCATCGCCGCCATGTAGAAGGCCACGTGACCGGAGAGGTAGATGTACTTGAACTGCGTGGTCGCGGCGAGCGCCACGTTGACGATCATGCCGAAGAAGAAGATCAGCGCTGCGGCGGAGCCGTACTCGACGAGCACCTGACCGACGATCGCCTCGTTGTTCGGTACGACGCCCTGCACGTTGAACGCGTGCTCGAATATCTGGCCGAACGGCGAGAGTGCACCGCTGACGACACCGGCGCCCGCGGCGAGGACCAGGAACCCGACGAGCGTGCGGACCGTGCCCTTGAAGACATCGCTGCCGCTCTTCCGCTGGATCGCGAGGCCGATCAGGGCGATGAGCGCGACGATGATCGACGGCTGCCGGAAGACGTCGAGCAGTACGGAGAGGACGCCGTTCACGACGGGACCTCGATGCCGTGGCGCGTGGCGGCGTCGGCGACCTTGGTACGGATCTCGTTCATGTCGATGAGGCTGTCGAGGACGACGACGTCCCCGAGGTGCTGCGCGGCCTCGGCGATGTCCCGCCCGACGAAGACGGCGTCGGCGTCGGCCGGCCCGGTGGAGCCGAGGTCGGCGTGGTCGACCTCGACGCCGGTCACGCCGAGCTCCTTGAGGGCCTTCTCGATGTTCATGTGGGTCATGAAGCTGGAGCCGAGGCCGGTGCTGCAGACGGCGAAGAATTTCATGCGTTCTGTCCTGTCTTCGAGAGGGCCGCGGTGACGTCGGCGGGGGTGGTGGCGGCGAGGAGTCGCCCGCGGGCGTCGTCGTCGGTGAGGAGGGTCGCGAGTTCCTGCATGGTCTGCACGTGCTCGCTCGAGTCGGTCGCGGCGAGGCAGAGGAACAGGTCGATGGGGTGTGCGGGGTCGTCGGCGAGCAGGACGCTCGGTCGGACCCGGAGGGAGGACAGTGCCGGGCGGACGACACCCTGTTCGGGGCGGGCGTGGGCGAGGGCGATGCCGAACCCGAGGTCGACGTAGGTGCCGCCAGGGCCCGCGATCGATGCGGTGACGGCGTCGACGTAGTCGGTGGTGATCGAACCGTCCGCCACGAGGGGCTCGGTGACGAGCTCGACGGCGCGCTGCCAGGTGAGGACGTCGTCCGCGAACCGGATGCGGTCGGGGGTGAGGTGGTCGGTGAGCATCAGCGGTAGTCCGTTCTGTCGATCAGCCGTGCAGTCCGAAGAACAGCTCGGAGTTCTGCGGGGTGAAGTCGGAGGTGCCGGTCGCGACGGCGCGGTCGTCCTGGTCGTAGACGGTCGAGGCCACGCGGAGCAGCCGGTCGCCGCGTTCCACGAGGAGCGCGTCCGCGGTGAACGAGTCGGCGGCGGCGATCGACACGAGCAGGTCGTTCCGTTCGAGGGTCAGGTCGTACTCGTCCCGGAGGAAGCCGTAGAGCGAGGCCGTGGAGAAGTCGGCCGTCGCCGTCGCCGGGAACCGGTCGAACGGCAGCCAGGTGAAGGCCAGCTGGTGCAGTGCGCCGTTGACGTACCTGAGGCGCACCAGCTCGACGACGCGATCGGCGGGGTTGACGTCGAGTTCGGTCGCGACTCGCTCTCCCGCTGTGATGACCTGCTGGCGGAGGACCTGACTGGTGACCCGGAAGCCCTCCTCGGTCTGCTGCGCGTGGAAGCCCTTCACGGAGTCGGCGAACCGCTCCCGGTAGTGCGTCCGGAACTGCGGTTCGGTGACGAACGTGCCGCGGCCCTGCTCGCGCACCAGGTGCCCGTCGGCGATGAGCCCGTCGACCGCGTGCCGGAGCGTGATCCGGCTGACGCCGTACTCGTCGCAGAGCACCGGTTCGGGCGGGAGGCGTGTGCCGGCCTCCATCTGCAGGATGCGCGACAGCAGGTGCTCGCGGACGGCGACGTACTTGCTGGTGCCGGAGACGGTGCGCATGGATCCTCCACGTCGTCGTGTGGACCGGACGTCGTGCCCGGCGGGGTGTGTTCGACAGGTCGTCATGACGACTTGTGCTCGGGCACCGTATCCCGGCCATCAGTCGTCGCGCAAGTCAGAGCCGAGCCGCACGGCGACGCGATTCATCTCCATTCATCATGACGACATGACTTGACGCCGTAGCGTGGAGCGGGCACGGGTGCCGCACGGGTCCCGCGCCACCGAAGGAGCACCTCGATGGTCACCGATGCCGACCGTTCCGCGATCGACACCGCCCGCATGCTCGCCCTCGACGCCGTCCAACGCGCCGGTTCCGGTCACCCCGGTACGGCCGCTGCGCTCGCCCCGGTCGCGCACCTCCTCTTCCAGCAGCACCTGCGCCACGACCCCGCGGACCCGGACTGGCAGGGCCGCGACCGGTTCGTGCTGTCCTGCGGTCACGCGAGCATCCTGCTCTACACGCAGCTGTTCCTCACCGGGTACGACGTCACGCTCGACGACCTGAAGGCCTTCCGTACCCTGGGCTCCCGCACTCCGGGACACCCGGAACTCGGGCACACCCCGGGCGTCGAGATGACGACCGGCCCCCTCGGCCAGGGCTTCGCGACCGCCGTCGGCATGGCGATGGCCCTCCGCCGCAGCCGTGACCTGGCGGAGCCGGACCGCGGGCGGGTGCACGACCAGCGCGTGTTCGTGCTGGCGTCGGACGGTGACCTGCAGGAGGGCGTCTCCGCCGAGGCCGGCGCCCTCGCCGGCCGGCACGAGCTCGACAACCTCGTCGTCGTGTACGACGACAACGACATCCAGATCGAGGGCAGCACGACGCTGACCTCGTCCGAGGACACGGCGATGCGCTTCACCGCGCAGGGCTGGCACGTCGACCGGGTCCCGCTCGCTGCCGACGGTGACGTCGACCTGGACCTGCTCGACACCGTGCTCACCCGCGGCACCACCCCGGGCAAGCCGCACCTGGTCGCGCTCCGGTCCCGCATCGCGTGGCCGGCCCCGAACGCCACCCACACCGCGGCTGCTCACGGCGCCCCGCTCGGAGCCGACGAGGTCGAGGCCACCCGGGTCCGCCTCGGCGTCCCCGGTGGCCCGTTCGACGTGCCGGAGGCCGTGCTCGCCACGACCCGCGCCGCTCGCGCTCGCGGCGCCCGTCTGCACTCCGAATGGGACGAGCGGCACCGGGCCTGGTCCGGACAGCACCCGGAGCGCGCCGCGCAGGTCGCCCGCGCCCGCGCCCGCGAACTGCCCGCCGACCTCGCCGATCGCGTCCCGGTGTACGAGCCGGGCACCGTGCTCGCCACCCGCGACGCCTCCGGGCAGACCATCCAGGCGCTGGCCGCCGCGCTCCCGGAACTGTGGGGCGGATCGGCGGACCTGGCCGAGCCGAACCGCACGGCGATCGTCGGAGGTGGGTCGAGCCTCCCGTCGGACCGGGGCGGGCGCAACGTGCACTGGGGTGTGCGGGAGCACGCGATGGCCGCGGCGATGAACGGGATCACGCTCGTCGGCGGATCGCGGTTCTTCGCCGGGACCTTCCTCGTCTTCTCCGACTACCAGAAGCCCGCCGTCCGGCTGGCCGCCCTCATGCAGCTGCCGGTGACGTACCTGTGGTCGCACGACTCGGTCGCGCTCGGTGCCGACGGGCCGACCCATCAGCCGATCGAACACCTCGCGGCACTCCGCGCGCTGCCCGGGTTCGCGGTGGTCCGGCCAGCGGACGGCAACGAGACCGCAGCCGCCTGGCTCACCGTGCTCGAGCGTGGAGCTCCTGCCGGCATCGTCCTGGCCCGACAGCCGCTGCCCGTCGCGGACGTCCCGCTCGACGTGGTCCGCGACGGCGTCCGCCGCGGCGCCTACGTCGTCCGCGACGTCGCCGACCCGGAGGTCGTCGTGGTCGCCACCGGCAGCGAGGTCGCGCTCGCGCTGGCCGCCGCCGACGCGTCGGACCGGGCGGTCCGCGTGGTGTCCATGCCGTGCCGGGAGTGGTTCAGCGAGCAGGATGCGGCCTACCGGGAGGCCGTGCTCCCGTCTGCCGTCACCGCTCGCGTGGTCGTCGAGGCCGCCACCACCTTCGGCTGGGAGGGCGTGGCCGGCCCGGCCGGCGTCGTGGTCGGCATCGACGAGTTCGGGGTCTCCGCCCCCGCAGCGGACGCCCTCGTGGCCCGTGGGATGACGGTCGATCGGGTCGCCGCCGCGATCGGCGCCGTCGGACGGGTGCGGGCCGCCGGCTGATGCCGTGACGGACGGGAGGCTCCCCACCAGCTGGTGAGGAGCCTCCCGTCCGTCAGGTGGTCGCGTCGCGACCGCCGGTCAGTTGTAGCTGGCCACCCGGTTCGGCGAGGTGTTGCCGGCCGGGGTCGGGACGGCGCCGCCGACGCCGTTGATGACGCTCGAGATGGTGCCGACGTCACCGAGGGACACCGTGACCAACCCGTGCGCCTTCACGCCGGCCGTCTGCGGCACCTCGAACGCGCGGTCGGCGTGCACCGACGGGTTCGTGTTGAAGAAGCAGTAGACACCGCCGCCCCAGATCTCGTGCTTCGTGACGTTCGACGCGACCTTGTACGCCGCGTACCCGGCGCCGGTCGGACTCTGCCACGAGGCGTTGTCCGGCACGTCGTACGGCATCTCGTTCTGGAAGAAGATCGTCCTGCCGTTGTTGCCGTTCCACTGCACTTCGTACTTCTGGTAGTGCTCGACGAAGAGTCCGGTGGCCAGGACGTCGTTGCCGTTCACCTCGACGCCGGTCGCGCCGGTGTTGACCGTCCAGCCCGTGGCCGCTCCGCCGTGGTCGGCACGCCACGCCCAGATGTGGTCGACGAGGGTGTCGTCGGCGTTGACCTGCAGCGTCGTCGTCGCCTTGCCCTGGATGCTCGAACCGACGCGGAAGAAGACGTCCTGGATGCTCTGCGGGTCGGCCGCGTGGTCGACGTGCGAGCCGGTCGTGCCGAGACGGACCAGCTGCGCGCTGTTCTGCGGACCGGCGTCCACGACGAGGTTCGACACGTTCACGCCGGCCACGTCGGACGAGGTGAGCACCGCGTTGCCACGGGTCGGGACGAGCGTCGGGAAGCCGATGCCCGTCACGACGGTGTCGGGACGGGTCACGGTGATCGCCGAGTCGAGCTGGTAGGTGCCCGGCGTGAAGAACAGGTCGAGGCCCTGCGACAGCGCGCTGTTGATCGTGGCCGCGGAGTCGCCCGGGTGCGCCACGTAGAAGTTCCGCATCGGGATGTCGGTGCCAGCGGTGTTCGGCCACGTGGCGCCGCTCGAGTTCTGCTTGAGCGAGGGGACGAACACGTGGTACTTGTTCGACGAGTCCACGTACAGGTACGGCTTCTCGCGCGTCGTCGGCGTGGTGGCGAGCGTCGTGTAGCTCTTCGAGAAGTCGTTCGCCGGAGCGCCCTGCACACCGGAGAACGTCATGTTCCAGTTGCCGCCCTGCCACGAGCCGAGCGTGGAGTTGCGGGTGTACCACTGCTGCTGCGACCCCGAGGTGACGGTACCGTCGACCTTGCTGTCCGCGATGTAGCCGCCGGACGAGTAGCCCTGGCCGCCGTCCTGGTTCGACGGGCCCATCGTCAGGTTGCCCTTGATGTGCACGCGCCGCATCGGGGCGGCCTGGGACACGGCCCACCGGTCGGTGCCGCCCTCGGGGACGACCGCGACGTTCTCGACCGACCGCCAGAAGTTCTGCGTGGCGTTCTTCTCGTCGCCGGCGTTCCACCCGGAGTCGACGTTGACCGCGCCGGTGATGGTGACGTCGTCGGGGTTCTTCCCGAGGCCGGCGACCGTCGTGTAGAAGCCGAGGTTCGCCCAGACGCGGTTGTAGCTGCCCGGCTTGAACAGGAAGACGTGCCGCTGCGACCCGAACTGCGCCGTGGTGCTGCGGAGCTGCGCGTTGAACGCGGCGTCGACATCGGCCTGGATGGTCGAGGTCGGGGTCGATGGGCTGTAGACCTTGACGTTGCTCCCGAGGTCCGGGGTGTCACTCGTCGTGACCGCCTGGGCCGAGATCGCCGGGACCAGGGCCCCCACGACGCCCGCACTCACGGCGAGGGCGACGAGACTTCTCATCCGTCGTTGCATGATGCTCGATTCATGACCGGTGCGGCGTCGTTGCCGCACGGACGCGACGGTAGACCCGATCGAGCACGCTCCGCAGTCGGACGAACGGCGGACAAGCGCCTGCGACGACGGAGGGCGTTCGGCCGCCTGATCACCACCCGAAGGCGACCAGGCGACCAGCTCACCACCCTGGGTGAGCGAGCGGAGCGCGGATACCCGGTCCACGCCCGTACGACCATCATGTCGGAGCCAGGAGCGCTCCACCGCCCCCACTCCACGGGGGAGAACGGTTGTTCTCAGCGGGGACGGAGCCGGGGCCGGGTCACGAGCGTGATGGTGGTGACCCGCGCCTCCCGGCCGGGGTCAGGGCGCGGGAGCGACCGGGATGTCCCAGTAGGTCGGCTGCTCGTAGTGCTCCGACCATCCACGGCGCATGCGGGCGGCGGCGCGGTCGAACGCGTCCACCGGATCGGTGTCCGTCGTCAGCAGGGCCTGCAGGCGCAGCCCGTCGTACAGGGCGAGCAGCTGCTGCGCACCCCGCTCCGGGTCCATCGTGGCGGGCTCGCGGCCGTCCCGGACGTCCGCGGCGAGCGCCGTGCGGATCGTCTGCCGGAACTGGCCGTAGGCCGAGCGGTAGTAGTCGGCGCCGTCCACCTTCGGGTCCGTCGCGGCGGCGAGCGTCGACGCGAGCAGCCGCATGAGACCCGGCTCCTCGACGTGCGCCGCGAGCAGGGTGTGCAGGAACGCCACCGTGCCCTGCGTCGTGATCATCGGCAGCAGCGGCGCCGACACCGCCTGGGTCCAGCGCTCGACCGTCGCGGCGAGGAGGGCGTGCCGGTTCGGGAACAGCCCCTCGATCTCCGCCACGGACAGTCCGCTGCGCTCGGCGACCGCCTCGATCGAGAAGCTCGTCGTGCCGCCGTCGTGCAGGACCGCGATCGCGCCGTTCAGGGAACGGGTGCGCGGGACCTCGTCGTCGGCGGCGTGCTGGTTCGTCAGCGGGGCGAGCGGGTGCTTGCGGAACCACTCGAGCAGGGCGCGGGCCCGCGAGGCGCCGAACTCGGCGTCGGACGGGCGGGGAGCGTCGAACAGGTCGCTGAACCCCGGCACCTCGCGCATGAGCGGGTCGAGCGGCTGGAACGCCATCGACCAGTCCGGGAACGAGCGCTGCTGCACCGGGTCGTCGCACAGCACCCGGACGTTGGTGTGGCGCGGGTCCAGGCGGATCTGCTCGAAGCGCTCGTGGACGACGTCGTCCTCGCCCTCGATGATGCCGATGCAGTTGCTGTCGCGGTGCGCGAGCATGCCGGTGACACCGAGGCGCGTGTTCTTCTCGCGGCCGACCGCCAGGATCTGGGCGAGCTCGGAGTCCGAGATCGGTCGGGTCTGCGTGCTGGTGTAGACGAGCGAGCGCATGGCGGCCTTCCTGGTCGAGGGTGGACGGTCTCCGACGAGTCAAGCGCCTGACTGCGTCGCACACCACCCCGTCTTCGGGTCGCGGTGGCGCGGTGCGCCGGACGGGAGGCACGGGCCGAGCGGGTGGCGTGCCTCCCGTCCGGCGGGTGGCCGGTGGCCGGTGGCCGGTGGAGCAGCCTGCGCTGCTGGCTCGCGTCGATCAGGGTGCAGCGGGGGTGCCGCTCTCCTTCTTCCGCTCCTCGACGGCGCTGCCCGCCGCGCACTCGGAGACGCCGACGACGCTGAACCGACGCTGGTCGGCGAGGAAGTCCATCGAGGTCGACGGACCGCCTCGGCCTCGGACACCGACGATCGGGTCGGCGGCCCCCGTGCGGTACCGCTCGGTCGTGATGCCCTTGTCCTTCCACAGCTGCTCGACCGCTGCGACCGCCCGGGCCGGATCGGCGGTCGGTGCCTCCTGCATAACGATGGTCGTGTAGGTGAAGCCGTCCCCGGCGCCGTCCCCGCACGACTCCGCGGTCGGCTCGCTGTAGACGGACCACTCCCCGCCCACGGCCGTCGTCGTCTCGTCGACGATGCTGAGGATGGACTTCTTCGCTTGTGCAGGTTCCACGTTCGCACTTCCGTTGCAGGCGGTCAGGAGGAGCACCATCGCGGCCGCCGAGGCGACGGAGAGACCGCGGAGGCAGGTCGTCGATCGGTGTCCGAGGGTCATCAGTCTCCGTTCGCGAGACGACCGAACAGGGCGTCTCCGAGGTCCAGGTCGTGCCGGTGGTAGGCCGAGAGCTGCTCGGGCTGGCCGGTCGTCGCGAAGGCCACGTTCTGCAGCGACTCCGTGCCGCGGTCGAGGTACCCGGTGTCCCCCGCGACGTGCACGCCGTGGTCGGTGACCCCGGCGAGGCCGTCGCTGCCGTCCGCGCCGAACGGCGTGGCGCCGAAGCCGGGCGAGGTCGGGTCGATGTGGTGGTCCTCGCTCAGGTTCCGCCCGATGACGGCGTACTGGTCGCCCTGACCGTGACCGATGAGCGGGATCGTGCCCTGGCTCGGAGCCCAGACGTTGCGCGCCTGCCCGGCGTAGAAGTGGTCGGCGTGCACGGCGTCCGCGGTGGGCAGGGAGTCGGGGATGCCGGCCGAGGCGATGGTCGTGAAGGTGTCCACGTGGACACCCTCCTCTGCCAACCCGTACGCCGCCGTGGTCGACCCGTACGAGTGCGCCAGCACGTTGACCGTCGGCATGTCGTCCGCGCGGGTGGCGTCGAGCCCCCGGATCGTCGCCGCGAGCTTGGGCCCTCCGGCCTTCGCGTGGTCACTGTGCAGCACGTCGAGGTTCCCGATGGGCAGGGCCGGCGCCTCGTAGCCCATCCACGCCACGACTGCCCGGTCGGGCGGGCCGCCGACGCGCAACTGCTCGTCGTACACGTGTTGCGACGCGTCCACCCAGTCGAACATCTCCTCGGAGGACGAGGTCATCCCGGGTACCGAGACCGTGACGTTGCTCGCGGTGTCCAGGTCGCCGATCGACACGCCCGCGAGCGGGGGTTCGTCGTCGGACAGGAGGACGAGCGACCGGGGAGCCGAACCGGTGCCGGCGAGGAGTGAGTCCTTGATGCTCTCGAGTGCCGTCAGGTTCTCCGCGTCCCGCCGCGCCTCGGGGCTGTAGACCCGTCCCGGCTGGTCCAGGTCGTCGAGGAACTCCTTCGCCGATGCGATGCGGCGGTCCAGCACGGACACGTTCGCCGAGCTCCGCGCCCAGTACGGGACACCCTCGAGGTTGCCGAGCACGCGGAGCAGGGACGTCGGGAGTGCCGCGAGCCCTGCGGCGTCGTCGCGCGTGTACCCGAGCCCGGACCACCGATCCGCGACCTGCGCGGGGGTGAGGTCGTCGGTCAGCAGGGCCTGGAGCTCGGTCGAGACGTCCTGGGCGATCGTGGCGTCGACGGAGGCGTTCGCGAGCGCACCGCTGCCGCCCGCACGCTCGAAGGCCTCGGCGATGCGCGTGACCCACGCGGCGTCGGCACGGTTCTCCTCGAGCAGGCGTTCGAACCCCTGCACGAACGACACGTCGCCGACGGGGGTCCAGGTGCACGACGTGCGGAACCGCGACAGCGCACTCGCGACGGCTTCCGCCCGGGACCGAGCGGTGTCGTCCGCGATCGTGCTCGAGGCGGCGAACGCCCGGAGGCGCACCGGATCGGCAGCGCTCCGCCCGTGACCGGTGCCGCCACCCGTCCGTGTCCGACCGCGCGCCGCGAAGGCGGCTTCGATGGTGGCCGGGACCGTCGCCTGTTCGGAGGGCTTCGGGTCGAACACCTCGGGGAGTGCCGACGGCGCGATCAGCGAGTCCGCCGCCGACCGTCGACGCTGCTCGTCCCGTTCCGTCCAGGCGGCGACGTCCCGCAGGCGTTCCCGTTCAGCCGCTGCGTCACGCTTGGCCTGTCCGACCTGCTCGACGAGGTCGTCGAGCACCGCGGCGAGCTTCGGCCGGTCCGCCGCCTCGATCCCCACCGACTCGAGGAACCGGTCGGCGTACGCGCCCGCGAAGTCGACGGAGGCCTCCTCGGCGGCACTCCGGCGACCAGCTCCCTGGCTGCGGAGTTCGGTGCCGGCATCGCGCGCGCTCCGGATGAGTCCGTCCGCCGCTCCGTCGTCGAAGTCGATCGATCCCATGCCTGTCCCCCCTCGGGCGCACCCCGTGCCCGGTCCGACGCTACCGCCCGCCGACGACGTCCGTCCACCCACCCGACACCCGTCGCCGGCCCGGGGGTGCAGCGGTCCCGTGCGCAGCCGGACGACGGGGCGCCCCACGACGGAGGGCGGGGGGTCCCAGGACCACCCGCCCTCGTCGATCAGGTCGGTACTACTTGCGGATGCGTCCCGACATCGCGGTCGTCGTCCCGCTCGTGGAGCCGGACTTCTTCGCGGTGACCGTGACCGTCAGCCGTTCGCCGACGTCCTTCGACGTCGTCTTGTAGGTGGCCTTCGTCGCCCCGGGGATCGACTTCCCGTCTCGGGACCACTTGTAGCTGAACGTGATCCCGCTCGTGTTCCAGGAGCCGGTCTTCGCGGTGACGGTGCCGCCGACCTTCCACGACCCGACGACGGTCGCCCGGCTGCCGGGCTTCAGCGCGAGCTTCGGTGTGGCCGGCGTCGTGACGACGGTGACGGTGGCCCGGGCCTCCCGGCCGGAACCCGCGCCGACGGCGGACACGGCGAGTGCACCGAGGTCGGCGTCGGCCGGGATCGGCAGCGTGCCGGCGACCGCGCCGCTCGACCCGGCGACGGCCGTGTCGACGACCGTCTCTCCGGAACGGAAGGTCACTCCCTCGCCCTGGCGGAAGCCGGTGCCCGTGAGCAGCACCGACCCGCCCCGCACGACCTTGGCCGCGGAGGTACCGAGCGCCACCGGTGCGGAGGCAGCGGCGCGCTCGGCGCACACGTCGCCCTGCTTCCCGACCGGTGCGATCGCCTTCGCCGGCGCCGTGACGCCGTCGTCCTCGCGGACCGTGAGGTTCGTGAACGCGGACGCGCCCATGACGGCGTTGCTGGTGTTCGTGACGCTCACCTTCAGGGCGGAGCTGGGCGTCGCCGAGGCGGTGGTGTTGCCGGCCGTCGGCACGGTGACCGCGCGGCAGGTCTCGCCGGGCGCGAAGGTCACGCGTTCCATGCCGACGCCCACGGTGCCGGTCGCCGAGCCGAGGACGCTGACGTACGCGGTGACGGGACGGGTCTCGGCACGCGACAGGGAGACGGCGACGTCGGCGGTGCCCGGGCCGGCGCCCTCCTCCACCGCGGTCGGGGTGACGTCCACCGTGGTGCGCGTCCGGGCGACCGCGGTGCCGACGCTGGGGGTGTCGAACGCCAGGTCGGACAGGTAGACCCCGCCCGTGCCGGTGCCGTCGGCGCCGACGCCCGCGGTGAGGCGGACCTCGCGGACGTCGGTGAGGTCCAGATCGGTCATCGACGACGTGGGGATCGTGAGCTGCTGCAGGACGATCTTGTTGAGCGTCGTGTTCGTGCCGCCGGGCATCCGGTTGACGGCGAGCGGGTTGATCGCCGAGGCGGCGGTCGACCAGCTGCCACCGGAGCCGTCGAGGACGGTGATCCGGAAGTCGGTGCCGGTGGGCACGGCCTCGTCGGGCGCGGTCTTCAGCGTGAGCTGCGTGCTGTCGGAGACGTTGCGTGCCGCAGCGGGGACCGAGACGCGGAGTTCACCGGTGCTCGGCACTGCCGGGTCGGTGGCGGAGGCACCGGTCCACAGGAACCGGGTGGTCGGGAACGCGGGGACGTTCGGCGCGAACGAGCCGGGCGTCCAGTGCGGGACCTGGGCCGAGGCCTTGGTGGTGGCACAGAACGGGTTCGACTGCGGCAGCGTGCGACCGGTCAGGTTCGAGCAGACCGCGGCCGTGGCACCCCCGACGGTGCGGACGAGTGAGCTCGACTTCGTGAAGTCGGTGACGAGCTTCGTCTTCGAGGTCGGCTGCGTGGCCGTGGTCCGGACGTCGGCGAACGGCGTCGCGGTGGTCGCGGGCTTGACCGAACCGTCGAACATCGACTGGAACTGGGTCTCGCCGCCCATGGTCAGGCGGAAGAAGCCGGTCATGTAGCTGACGCCGACCTGGTACTGCTGCGCCGCGGTGAGGCGGGTGGGGTCGGTCGTCGAGCAGGTGGAGGTGGTGTCGCTCGTCCGCCAGTCGTCGCCCGTGGCCGCCGGGTACAGGCCCGGGGTCCACACGGTGTTGAAGAAGTTGTGGTTCGCCCCCATCACCCACACTGCGGAGCGGAGGACCTCGTCACCGAACGCGTGCCGGGAGTCGTCGATGAAGTGCTGCCCCTGCTGGTTCGACACGTCGCCGTCGCAGTACGGCAGGAAGACGGCCGTGGGCACGTCCGGCAGCGTCATGCGGCCGAAGTCGACGGGGGCGAGCGGCAGGACCGCCTCGATCCCGAAGGGCTTCGGGAGCGCCTCGTTGAGGGTGGCCGCCGAGACGACGCCCTCACCGCCGCGGGAGTGGCCCATGATGCCGACGTGCGTCAGGTCGAAGCGACCGCGGAGCGAGGCTGCCGTCACGCCCGAGGCGGCGGCCGGCTGGTCGGTGCGGGTGGTCGCGCGGGCGAGGGCGTCGTCGAGCGTGCGGGTCGTCGTCGTGCTCGGGGCCGCGTCCGTCGCGGTCGTGACGTCGTCGTACGCGACGGCCCCGCCTGCGTCGGCCGTGCGGAGCATGCTCAGCGTGTCGAGGACCAGCTGCCCACGCGCCTGCGCGCCGTAGTCGAGCGCGAGCTGGTTGTCGTTCGAGTTCACCGCGTTGGCGGCGATCGAGACGACGTTGTACCCGCGGGTGGCGAGCGCCCGCGCGGTGCCCTCGTACCCGAGGTACGACCGGACGTTCATCTGCGTCGGACCGCACGGCCAGCGGAGCGGGTTCGCGCCGGTGCCGGAGCACGAGGTGTGCCGACCGTGCAGCAGCACGACCGTCGGCCGCTTGCCCGCGGCGCTCGTCAGGTACATCTTCCCGGTGAGCTCGCCGCGGATGCCGCCGATCGCCGCGAGCGGGACCGCCTGGTCGCCGAAGTCGTACTCGGCTTCGGTCACCGTGTAGGCGCCGGGGGTCGACGGGTCGTCCACTGCGGCCGGGGTCGCGAGCGACTTCATCTGGCGCCGCAGCGTCCGGTTCTCGGGGACGGGCGGCGTGACCGGAGCCGTCGTCGTCTCGGTCGCCTTCTCGGCGTCCCCGCTGGACCACGCCTTGGTCACGTCGGACGCACCGGCGACGGACCGATCGGTGGTGAGGACCTCGAGCGTCTTCCCGTCCGCCGACTCGGTCGCGAGACCGACGGGTTCGCCGTCCACGACGAGCGTGGGGGCGTCGTCGACCATCGGCAGTGGTTCGTCCAGGTCGAGGGACACGAGGTACCCGCCGGGTGTGGTGGTCACGTCCCAGCCGTCACCGGAGGCGACGACGGGATCAGGGGCGGGTGCCGCGAACGCAGGGACTGCGGTCAGGGCCAGGGCGGGAGTCAGCATGGCGGTGATCGCCAGGGCGGCGAGCCGGCTCCGGGACAGGGTTCTGGACAAGGGGCTCCTCGTGTGAAGGGGTTCTCATGAGGAAGCTTCGAGGAGCATCGGTGCCGTGCGGGCGTGGGAAACCGGCTCGTAACCAACACTTGACGGCCGGGAAACACTGCCACTCGGGCTGGTCCGCAGAACGCAGACCGACGGACGCCGTCGGGCGCTGCGACCGGCGGACCGGCGCGGGCTCACCCCGCGGCGAGCAGCGCGTCCGTCTCGGCGGCCGTCGGCGCGGTCGCCGGTCCGCGGCGGGTCACCGCGAGCGCCGCCGCCGCGTTGGCACGTCGGACCGCGTCCAGGAGGCCCGCCCCACGTCCCAGCGCCGCCACCAGTACACCGGCGTGTGCGTCTCCCGCCCCGTTCGTGTCGACCGCGTCGACCGGGAACCCCGGGACCAGGACGGGCGCGCTGCCGGCGTCGACCACCCAGCACCCGTCGGCGCCGTCCCGGACCAGCGCGGTCCCCCGCGCGGCCGCGGCGATGGCGGTTGCGGCCTCGGCGAGGGTGGCCGACATCGGGGACATGAGCCGCGCCTCCCGGCTGTTGGCACTGACCACGTCGGAGCGGGCCGAGACCGTCGCCAGGACCTGCGCCGGCAGGGCGTCGACGAGGGGTGAGGGGTCGAGGACGACCCGCACCGACGGCGGTACCGTCTCCAGCCAGGACGCGATCGCGGCACCGTTCGCCGGGTGTGCCAACCCGTAGCCGGAGACGAAGACGACGTCGTCGGCGCGGAGGTCGACGCGGTCGAGGTCGGTCCGGGTGAGCTGCCCCTCTGCGCCGACGCTCGTGACGAAGGTGCGCTCGGTCGTGGCGTCCACGAACGCCACGCAGTACCCGCTGTCGACGTCCGGGAGCCCGGGCTGCACGACGGTGACGCCCGATTCGGTCAGTGCGCGGCGGACGACGTCGCCGAACGGGCCGGTGCCGTACTGGCCGGCGAAGACGACGTCCGTGCCGTCGCGCCGGGCGGCGACCATCGTGTTCAGGCCACCGCCGGCGGTGATCTCCGAGCCGTCGGCGATGACGTCGCCACCGGGCTCGGGCAGTGCGTCGATGCGCATGACGATGTCGACGACGACGTTGCCGACCGAGACGAGGCGGCTCATCGGACGGTGTGCTCGGTGTGCGGGAGCGGGGCGGACTCGTCGGGCTGCTCGTGCAGCGTCCCGCGGGGGCCGCCGGTGAGCAGGTAGACGGCGGCCGCGACGATGAACGTGACGACCCAGCCGAGGCCGTTCGCGCCGATCCACGTGTCCGAGAACGCGCCGACGAACACCGGGTCTGCGTCGCCCACCTGGACGTTCGTGAACAGGAAGCCGACGACGATCGCACCGACCCAGGCGACGACCGCGCGCCAGGCGACCCCACCCCCGTACCAGTAGCGGCCACCACGGCCCAGGTCGAGCAACGCTGCCGGGTCGTACCAGGTGCGGCGGAGCATGTCGGCGATGAAGACGCCGAGCCAGGCCGTGATCGGCACGGCGAGCACCGAGATGAAGGTGATGAACGGGGCGTAGAAGCCGTCGGCGACGAGCATGAAGTACATGGCGCCGAGCGTGGTGATGACGACGTCGACCGCGACCGCCCACACGCGGGGCACCTTCACGCCGAGGGTCAGCGTGGTGAGGCTCGCCGAGTACACCGACAGGTGGTTCGAGAGCAGCAGCCCACCGAACGCGGCGATCAGGTACGGCACCGCCATCCAGCTGGGCAGCATGTCGCGGATCGCGGCGACCGGGTCACCGGCCTGCGCCAGGGTCGGGTCGCCGGCGGACACCAGCGAGCCGAGCCCGACCAGGACGACGAGCGGGATGCCCGCACCGGCCGCACTCGCGGCGACGAGCTTGCCGGCGCGGACGCTCGTGCGCGTGTACCGGGCGATGTCGGCGCCGGCGGTGGCCCACCCGATGCCGGTCCCCGCGGCGATGGTGCCGATCCCGATCACCATCGCGGCGACGGGACCCGCGGGCTGCGCACCGACGACGTCCCAGTCGATCCGGGCGACGAGGAACACGGCCACGAAGACGTTGAGGGCGCCGAAGACCCACGTCGCCCACTTCTGCACGGCGACGATGAACGCGTGCCCGAGCCCCGAGATGAGCACGGTCGCGGCGACGAACACCAGGATCGCCACGATCGTGACCACCGGGTGTGCCTTCGACCCACCGTCGGTGCCGAACAGGATCGCGAACAGCGACAGCAGCACGAACGCGGCCGTCGTCGTGTTCACGGTCTCCCAGCCCAGGCGGCTGAGGAGCGAGACGGCGGTCGGGCCGACGTTCCCGCGGACGCCGAACACCGCGCGGCTCAGGGTCAGGCCGGGTGCTCCGCCGCGACGACCGGCGATGGAGATGACGCCGACGACGGCGAACGACCCCGCGGCGCCGATGACGGCGACGAGCAGCGCCTGCCAGACGGTCAGGCCCTGGAACGCGACGAGGGTGGCGCCGAGGGGCAGCCCGAGGATCGAGATGTTCGCCGCGAACCAGACCCAGAACAGCGCCCCGGGCGTCCCCGTGCGTTCGGCGACCGGGACGGGCTCGATGCCGCGCTGTTCGACGGTGGTCAGGGTGCCGGAGCGGGTGCCGGCGTCGGTCGGGGTGATCGTCATCAGGTCCTCTTACGTCATCGGAAGGGTGCGAGGGGGAAGCCGGGCGGCGGCAAGGGGGGAACCGCCGCCCGGCGGTACGGGGCGCTACCGGCCGGAGCTGGAGCGGAGGTCGAGGAGCTGCGTGGTGAGCGCCTCGAGCTGCAGGTCGTTGACTGTCTCGACCTGGCGGACGGCGTCGGCGGACCAGGCCTCGGCGCCGTGGACGGCACCGAGGACGGCACCGGCCATGGCCGCGATCGTGTCGGTGTCGCCGCCGATGCCGGCCGCCGTGCACACGGTCTGCCACGGGTCGAGGTCGAGCGCGACGAGCGCCAGGGCGGCGACGACGGACTCCTGCGAGGCGACGCTGGTGCCGATCAGACCGGACACCGCGTCGGTCCGCTGGGCCGCCGGGACGGTCGGCAGGTGGCCGCGGGCCCAGTCGACGCGCTCGGCGATCGAACCACCGGCGACCCAGTGCCCGCGGGTCGCACCGATCCGGGCGGCGGCGACCGCGACGTCGAGGGCCTCGGCACGCGTGGCTCCGTCGATGCCGGCCGAGACCGCTGCCGCGACGGCGCTGGCCCCCGCGATGCCGAGCCCGGTGTCGTGCGTGACCCGGCAGGCGTCCTGCACGGCGTCCACCAGCGCGGTCAGCCCGGCTGCGCCGACGCCGAGCGGTGTCGCGATCCCGACCGGGGTGATCCGCATCGCGGCGCCGTTCGTCGTCCCCGTCGAGCCCGCGTCAGCCGCGGGGACACCGTCGAGGATGCGCTGCACGGCGGTCTTGGTGCTCGGCCCCAGCAGGTCGAGGGAGCCCTTGGCCGCCATGGCACGCTCCCAGTCGATGAGCGCACGGGCGAAGTCGACGGGGTCCAGCCGACCCTGCCCCTGCACGAGCAGCTCGGCGACGAGGACGGCCTGCTCGGTGTCGTCGGTGATGCTGCCCGCCGGCATGCCGTGGGCGATGCGCTGGTTCGGCCCGGCATCGACGAACCCGCTGATCGTCCCGTGGTCGGCGCGGATCTGCTCGAGCGACATCGACTGCGTCGGCATGCCGAGCGCGTCGCCGATCGCAAGGCCCCGGAAGGCGGCGAGGGCGTGCTCGGCGGCGGTGCTGGTCGTCGTCATCGTGCGCTCCCGAACGTCATGTGGATGCGGAACCGGCTCGGGTCGAGCAGGCTGTCGACAGCCTCGACGAAGGTGCCGTCGGCCGTGCGCGAGACGCGTCGGCTGTGGAGGAACGGCTCCCCCGCCGTCCTGTGGAGGAGCACCGCGTCCTCCTCCGTCAGCGGGAGCACGTCGACCCACTGCTCGGCGAGCGCCGGCACGAGGCCCGTCTCCGCGATCGTGGCGGTGAGCGACCCGTCGACCAGACCCTCGTCGACGGCGCGGGCGAGCCTCCCGACCGGCGGCACCAGGCTGCGTTCCAGGGAGATGTCCGGACCACCGACCACGTGGCGGACGCGGTCGACGGCGACGAAGTCGGCGTCGTCGAGCCCGAGCTCCGCGGCGAGGGCCGGGGCGCTCACGGCGGCGATGCGGAGGACGCGGACGGCGACCTCCGTCCCGGTCGCCTCGAGCGAGCGGGCCCATCCGCTGCGCGGATCGAGCGCGGCACCGTCGAAGGTGACGACCGAGCCGATGCCGCCGTGGATGGCGATGTACTCCTCGTCGGCCAGGTCGGCGAGCGCGGCGCGGACGGTGCCCCGGCTGACGGCGAACCGCTCGGCCAGGTCGTGCTCGCCGGGGAGGCGCTGGCCCGTCGCGTACCGACCGGTCGCGATCGCGTCGCGCAGGGCGTCGGCGACGAGGCGTCGCTTCGGTGAAACGGGCATGCCGAGGAGACTACATGTACAAGACTTGTACAGGGAGCGCAGCGTCCGTGGTGTCCGGCTCCCGTCGAGGTCGACGTGCCCGGACAGGGCTGCAGCGCCCGGTCACACCCCGTCGGTCGGGCTCAGGTTCTGCGCCGCCCACCGCGTGAGTTCCGTGATCGCCGGCCGCATGGCAGCGCCGCGCTCCGTCAGTTCGTACCTGACCGGCCCGTCGTCCGACACCGTGCGCGAGACCAACCCGAGGTCGACGAACTCGCCGAGCCGCTCGGTGAGGACCCGGTCACTCATCCCGGGGACGGCGCGCTCTCTCGGTCGGACCGGGGCTGGCGGATCACGCGGCTCGTCCAGCACCTGTCGTGGACCGACGCTCCGCCGGCGGGCATGCCCGCGTGAGCAGTCCGGACGGTCGAGGTCAGTTCCCCCAGACGTTGGGGACGACCTCGTGCAGCGCCGTCGGCCCCCGGTCGGTGTAGCCGTCGGACACCAGGGAGACCCGGTGTCCGTCGTCGCCGTCCATGGTCACGAGCACCTCCGCGGCCGGCACGTGGGTCCCGCCGCACATGCCGTAGTCGTCCGGGCTGTCCTGGTCCACGTCCAGGGCGATCAGACATGCCCCACCGTTCGAGGCCGCCGCCACCCAGTAGGTCGTGCCGTCCCGCTCGCCGGCGCGACGCTGGCTGTTCGGCACGACCTCCTCGAGCGTCGACGCAGCGACCTCGGACTCCGGGAACGCGTCGGTCGCGGCGAAGGGCCGGTGCAGGATCGCCAGGTGCTCCGGCAGCCCCGGCGACGCGGACGCCGTCGGCCTCGCCGCGATGGCTGACGGTGTCGTCCCGCCGTCGGGTGCGTCGGTGCACCCCGTCGTGCCGATCGTCACGGTCGCCAGTACGACGGCTGCGCAGAGTGTGGTCAGTGTCCGCATCGTGTCCCCCCCGGGTCCGTGGTCGCACGGTAGCAGGCACTGACTGCCCCGGGGAAGACCCGGTCCGGCGGACCCGAGCGGCCCGGCGACCGCTCACGGGATCGGGATGGGGTCCCACGCGCCGTTCAACCGGAGGGTGAAGCGCAGCGGCTCGTCGTTCGGCCGGAACGACGTGCTGGGCCCGAAGTCGAGCCCGTCCGTCTTCGCCACGTCGGCCCCGACGCTGACCCGCTGGGACGCGTCCACGGGGTCGACCGAGTCGGCCGCTGCGATCTTCTCCTGGAGCTCCCCGACGGACGTGTCCGGCAGGTCGAGCTGCTCGAGGACGTCGCGGTACCCGTCGACGCCGGCCTCCGCGCCCTCCACCGGCACGGTGTTCACGCGCAGGTGGAACAGCCGCCCCTCCGGCAGGACCACCTCGCCCGACCGGTCCGTCACCTCCTGCGCGTTGTCGAGCGCGTCGAAGATCACCTGGGTCGCCTGCACCCGGACCTCCTCGCCGCCGGGGAGCAGGAACCGCACCGGGCGTCCCCCGCCGGACTCCGAGGCGTACGCCCCGACCCGGGTCCGCGCTCCCCCCGGGACGTCGGTGTCGATCCCGAACGCCTCGACCGAGGGCGGCACCGTCAGGTCCCAGGTCTCGACCCCGTCCTCGACCGTCATCGCCGTCGGCTCGGGGCCGACGTGGCTCACACCGTGCCGACTCGCTCCGGCGGTGCACCCGGCGAGCAGCGCGACCGCGACAGCAGCGACAGCCGCGACAGCAGCCGAACGCGCGCTCCTGGTCGACGCCCCAGCGACGGCATCGTTGGTTCCGACCCCCATGCCGGGCATGCTATCTGCGTCCGGCGCGGACGTCAGGCCGGATCCGTTCAGCGCTCGGGACGCGGACCGCCCCTGACGATGAGCACCACCAGGAGCACCGCCGCCCCCAGCAACAGGAGACCGAACGGCCCCGCTGCCCCGCCGAAGCTCGCGGCGACACCGAGCCAGACGATCCCGCCCACCCCCGTCAGCACGGCCAGGACGCCCGCCCCGGCATCGAGCAGTCCGCGGGGGGCGGGCACCACCACCAGCGCGATGACCGTGAGCACGGCCGCTGCCGGCGCACCCCACGTGAGCAGCCCGTACGCGATCCCGTTGTACGAAGCCAGTCCGAGCGGGTGGCTCACGACCACGAAGGGCAGCGGCAGGACCATCAGCACGTCCAGGACCAGGACGAGCAGGGCGAACAGCCGCCAGCGGCGACGGACGTGCGGTCGCGGTTCCGACATGGTCTCCCCCTCGTCACCGCGCACGGTCGGCGCGGCCCCCGCCTGCAGTCTGCCCGACCGGGCCGGTCACGGCCAGGAGGCCCGTGGCGGTGCCGCAGTGCGCCTCCCGTCCGCACTGTGGTCGCCGTCGGACGACCGGGAGCGGGCGACGGGCGAGGGCTGGCCAGCGGCGGGCCCCGGCCGACGGGCGGCGTGCACCGAGCGACGCCTCGTCAGGCCGCGAGGAACCGCAGCACCGCCAGCACCCGCCGGTGGTCGCTCGGCGCCGCCTCGAGGCCGAGCTTCCCGAACACCGCCGTGACGTGCTTCTCGACCGTGCCGCCGGACAGGAACAGCGTCTCGGCGATCGCGGTGTTCGAGCGCCCCTCCGCCATCAGCCGCAGCACGTCGGTCTCGCGCGCCGTCAGTCGTTCGAGCCGGTCGTGCAGGGGCCGCGGTGCCTGCACGAGCGCCGCCGCGACCTCGGGGTCGAGCACGACGTTGCCCGCGGCGACCTGCTGCAGCGACTCGATGAACGTGGCGACCTCGGCGACGCGGTCCTTGAGCAGGTACCCGACGCCGACGGTGGCGACGTCGAGCAGCGTCCGGGCCCACCGCACCTCGGCGTACTGGGAGAACAACAGCACGCCGACGTCGGGCCGTGCGGCCTTGAGGCGGACGGCGGCCCGCACCCCCTCGTCGGTGTGCGTCGGCGGCATCCGGATGTCCATCACCACGACGTCGACGGTCGCCGTCCCGAGCGCGGCCAGGGCGGCGAGCGCGGCGTCCCCGTCGCCGACCGCGGCCACGACCTCGTGCCCACGGCCCTGCAGCAGGGCGGCCAGCCCCTCGCGCACGATCGTGTTGTCGTCCGCGATGAGCACCTTCACCGTGCGGCCCCGAGCGGCATGGTCATCCGCACGGTGGTCGGTCCACCGGTGGGGCTGTCGACGTCGAGCCGTCCGTCGACCGCGCGGAGCCGCTCGAGCAGTCCGGCGAGTCCGGTGCCGTGACCGCCGTCGGTCCCGAGCGCGACGTGGGCACCGCCGCGGCCGTCGTCCGTCACCGTGACGACGAGCTCCGTCCCGACCTGCCGCACGTCGACCGTGGCCGTGGCGGCCTCGGCGTGCTTCGACACGTTCGTCAGCAGTTCGAGCACCCCGAAGTAGGCGACGCCCTCGACGACCGTGGACGGCCGCTCCGGCAGGTCGACCGTGAGCCGCACCGGGAACGGGGTGCGGGCGCAGGCGGAGGTGAGCGCCGCCTCCAGGCCCGCGTCGAGGACGGGCGGGTGGATCCCGCGGGCGAGGGCGCGGAGCTCGACGAGCGCTTCCTTCGTCGAGGTGTGCGCCCGGGCGACGAGCGCCTCGACGTCGGCTGCGTCCTGTCCGGTCTGCAGCCGGTCGCGGGCGTCGCCGAGGGTCATCGCGAGGCCGACCAGCCGGGCCTGCGTACCGTCGTGCAGCTCCCGCTCGATGCGGCGCAGGGTGGCGTCCGCGTCGACGACGGCGGCGTCGCGGGAGGCGGTGACCTCGGCGAGGCGACGGTCGCGGGCGGTGGCGCCGAGCATCGAGCGGACCACCACGCGCTGCAGGGCGCCGAGGCCGTGGTTGACCGCCGGCCAGACCGCGACGAGCAGGACGAGTCCGAGGGCGGCGAACGCCAACTGCAGCGGCGTGGTGTCGACGAAGACGCCGAGCACCTGGGCACCACGGTGCGGCAGCCCGTCGTTCCCGACCTGCTCGGGCAGGTACCGCCCCCACACACTGTGGGTGAGCGCCCCGAGCGCGGTGAGCAGGACCGCCAGCGACACGGCGGCGGCGACGGTCGTCACCACGAAGCCGACGAGCAGGTACGCGAAGGCCCGCCAGAGCCCCGCGTCACGCAAGTGCGCCGTCACCCAGCCGACGACGCCCGGGCGGTGCGGGCGGCGGGGCGGTGCGGACACGGGCTGACCGAGGAGCGCGGCGGACATGCGGCGCGTGACCGCGGCGAACCACCGTGACCCACCGAGCAGGAAGGCGCTGACCACCAGACCGATCCACGTGACGCCGAGCGGGATGCCGGCCGACAGGGTCAGCGTGAACCAGGTCACCGCCCCGACGGCGATCGGCAGGTGCGCCAGGTGGAAGGCGAATTGCCGCCAGGTGGCCCCGTCGACGAGGGCGCGCACGGGACGGAACCGCGGGGCGGCGACGTGCGTGACGGCGGGGGCGGGGACTGCGCGGGACATGTGACCTCTTCTGTCGGTGCGGGCTGGTGCTGTGACACCAGCCTCGCGACGCCGGGGCTCCGGCACACCGGGGCCAGCCCCCGCGGTGGTGGGGGCCGTCCCCCGGTTTCCCACCGACGGACGGGAGGCGCGGCGCACGTCCGCAGCGCGCCTCCCGTCCGGTGGGTGGTGACGCCTACAGGACGACGACTGTGGTGCCGGCGGACGTCGCCGGGCGGTCCATCGCAGCGAGCGCCTCGCCGGCCTCCTCGAGCCCGATCGTCCGGCCGACGAGCGGTGCGGGGTCGAGGGTGCCGGCGGCGATCTCGGCGAGCATCGCCGGGTACTCGTGGGCGGACATGCCGTGGCTGCCGAGCAGTTCGAGCTCGAGGCCGATGACGCGGCCGAGGTCGACCTGTGGGGTGGCGTCCTCGCCGGCGAGGAGCCCGACCTGCACGTGCCGACCACCGGGCCGGAGGGCGGCGATGCCCTGTCGGACCAGGGAGGCGCGTCCCAGGGCCTCGACGACGACGTGCGCGCCACCGTCGGTCGCCGTGCGGAGCTGGCCGTCCACGTCGTCGGTGCCGGCGTCGACCGTGGTGGTCGCGCCGAGGGTCCGGGCGAGGGCGAGCGCGTCGGCCGAGACGTCGACCGCGGTCACCTGCGCGCCGCGGGACACGGCGACGACGATCGCGGAGAGCCCGACTCCCCCGCAGCCGAACACGACGACGTGCTCGCCGGCGGCGGTGCGGGCACGGTTGACGACCGCGCGGTAGGCGGTGGCGAACCGGCAGCCGAGGCCCGCGGCGGTGGCGTCGTCGATGGCGTCCGGCACGGCGACGAGGTTCGTGTCGGCGTGGTGCACGACGACCCGCTCGGCGAAGGACCCGGGGCGGTCGAACCCGGGCTGGGTCTGGTTCGGGCAGATGCTCTGGCGTCCGGCGACGCACGTCGGGCAGGTGCCGCACGCGTTCACGAACGGAGCGGTGACACGGGCGCCGGGCTGCCACTGCCGGACGTCGCCGCCGACCTGCTCGACGACGCCGACGAACTCGTGGCCCGGCACGTGCGGCAGCGCGACGGTGTCGTCGTGCCCGTGCCAGGCGTGCCAGTCACTGCGGCAGACACCCGTCGCGACCACACGGACCACGGCGGCGTGCGGCGGGCACTCCGGGTCGGGGACCTCGGTGACGGCAGGGGTCGCGGAGAAGGTGTCGAAGGTGACGGCGCGCATGGGCACGATCCTCCCATCCCGGCCCGTAGTGTCGACGGCGTGGTGACCGCCAGGACCTTCCCGTTCTCCCCGCGCAGCGCCACCGCGCTCCGGGTCGGGGACCTCGTCCCCGTGCAGGGCGAGAGCGGGTGGTGGTCGTGTCTGCAGGTCCTCGAACTGCAGCCGCGCGTCCGTGTGAACCTCGTCGTCGGGGTCCTCGACTGGCGGGCGGACGGGCCGCCGACACCGGAGACCGTCAGCGGCGTCGCGCCGCTCGAGCGCGCCGCGACCCGGATCGAGGTGTTCACCGAGGGCGGCCTGGAGGTCGTCGGATCGGTGCCTCCTAGTGACGCCGGACAGGAGCCCTGGTTCGGCCCGGCGTACATCGGCAAGCGGACGCATGTGTGGGGCTGGATGGCCACCATCCGGCTGGCTCGCGGGTACGCCGACACCGGGGTGCTGCCGTACCGCTCCTCGGGGCCGGCCGGCGAGGGCGACCCGACGGTCAGCACTCCGGGTGGTCGCTGACCGGACGCGTGGCCGAGGTGTGCACACCCGGCGCCGGGGTCGCACGCTCCCGCACGAGCGTGGACACCTCGTCGATCGTCTCGGCCAACGACCGCTCCCCGGCCCCCGCCGCCCACTGTTCGAGGGCGACCTGGAACACGAGGACGCCGAGTTCCGCCACGACGGTCGCCTGCAGCGGGGTCTCCCCCCGCTCGACGAAGGCGGCCTGCGCGGCACGCACCAGGTCGGACCGCTTGCGGGCGTCCCGGTCGCGGAGCTCGTCGTTCCCCTCGATGATCCGGCGCCACGCCGCGGTCTGCTCGTGGTTCCCGTCGAAGCGCGCCGCCGCGACCTGGTGCAGCACGCGGCGGACCACCTGCATCGGCTCGAGGTCCGCCGGTGCCTCGACGATCAGCCGCGCCGCGGTCTCGGGGATCTCGGACCCGGCGAAGACGACCTCGCGCTTGTCCCCGAAGTGCCGGAAGAACGTGCGGGTGGTCAACCCGGCCCGGGCGGTGATCTGCGGAACCGTCGTGGCGGCGAACCCCTGCTCGGCGAAGAGCTCGAACGCGGCACGCTCGAGCCGTCCTCGTGCATCCGGAGCCCATCGCATCGGCCGATCGTACCTGACGACACGGCGTGCCATCGGGCGTACGATGACATCACGTGTCATCAAGCACACGGCCCACCGGAGCGAGGAGCTCGCATGGCAACCCCTACCCCCGCCAACGAAGCACTGTGGCTGCTCGGCCCGCGCGGCCCGTTCGAGGTCCGTCCCACCCCGGTGCCGACCCCCGCCGCCGGACAGGTCGTCGTCCGCGTCCGTGCCGTGGCGGTGAACCCCGTCGACGCGATCACCGGCCCGCTCCGGCGCCTCGTGACCCCGTGGGTGCGCTTCCCCACCGTCCTCGGCAGCGACGTCGCCGGCGAGGTCCTCGCCGTCGGGACGGACGTCACGGACCTCGCGGTGGGCGACCGGGTGACCGCGTTCGCCGCCGGACAGGAGAAGCCGCGGAACAGCGCGGCCGAGGGCGGCTTCCAGCGGATCGTGACGGTCCTCGACCGCGTCACCACGCGCCTCCCGGACGACCTGTCGTTCGAGCAGGCCGCCGTCCTGCCGCTCGCACTGGCGACGGCGGCGGCCGGCCTGTACGAAGCCGACCAGCTGGCACTCCCCCTGCCCGGCGACGGGGCGGACCGGAGCGACCAGGTCGTCCTCGTCTGGGGCGCGTCGACGAGCGTCGGGAGCAACGCCGTCCAGCTCGCCCGCGCGAGCGGCTACACGGTGGTCGCGACGGCCGGACGGTCGAACCACGACCTCGTCCGCTCCCTCGGTGCCGAGGCGGTCCTCGACTACCGGGACGACGACGTGGACGGCGAGGTGGCCGCGGCACTGCGGGGACGTCTGCTCGCGGGCACGATCGCCATCGGCAGCGGGTCGCTCGGGCACGCCCTGCGCATCACCCGGCGCGCGTCCGGGACGAAGCGGATCGCGTCCGCCTACCCGGACCCGGTGACCGCGGTGCGCTCGCGGATCGCGCGCCTCCGCGGCATCCGCGTCTCCGCCATCTGGGGCGGGACCCCGGTGGTCTCCCCCGTCGGTCCGGCCGTCTTCCGCGACTTCCTGCCCGGCGCGCTGGCCGACGGACGCTTCCGCGCGGCCCCGGAGGCGATGGTCGTCGGACACGGACTGGAGGCCCTCCCCGGCGCCCTGCAGACGCTGCGGGACGGCGTCTCCGCCCGCAAGGTCGTCGTCGGGATGGACGACTGATGCCGCAGCAGCGCACGGTCCTGGTCCTGGGCGCGACCGGGCAGACCGGTCGCCACCTCACGTCCCTCGCCCTGGAGGCAGGTCACCGCGTCCGCGCCCTCGCTCGGACACCCGCGAAGGCCGGTCCGTCCCGCCCGGGGTTGGAGGTGCGCCGGGGTTCCATCACGGACGAGCTGGACCTGGACGGGCTGCTCGACGGCGTCGACGCCGTGGTGTCCCTGCTCGGGGACGTGCAGGCGCAGCGGACCAGGCAGGTCAACACCGGATTCGTCCGACGTCTCGTCCCCGCGATGCGACGGACCGGCGTGCGGCGGTTCCTGTACCAGGCCGGTGCCCTGAGTGCGCCGCCGCACCAGCGCCTGTCGCCGGTGCTCTGGGCGATCCGGAACACCGTCGCACGCTCGTACGACGGCCAGCACCGGGACAACGAAGCCGTCATGCGGTACCTGGCAGACGAGGCGATGGACCTCGAGTGGACGGTGCACCGAGCCGGGATCGGGTCGGACGGTCCGTCGAAGGGCGTGCTCGAGCGGACTCAGGGCACGCCGGGCATCGGGACGTTCGGGGACTGCGCCGCGTACGACCTGCGGTTGCTCGACGATGCGGACGCCGTGCACACGTGCGACCTCAGCGCGTACCGGAAGAACCCGCTCGGCTGACCAGGGGCGGCCGCCCCCCTGCGCCACCCGTCGTCCGACGAGTGTCCCCGAGGCGCAGGCCACGGAACGCGGATCGTGCATCGCCGACCGTGCCGAGGGGAGTCGACGGGAGCGAGACAACCCCGAAACTGAGCGGTCCTGCAGGTATTACCGACCCTGTCCACCCCCCGAAGATGGGTGGCACCGCCGGGCGGACGCCGACCTACCTTCCGTCGTGAGAGTCACGCAACGGAAGGAACACCATGCAACGACGCGTGGGAATGCGGGTCGCCGCGATGTCCATCGCCGCCGGGACCGCCCTGGGAGGCGCGCTCGTGGTCGCGAGCCCCGCCGCGGCCGCACCTGGGGACGCCGCCGCCGTCGGGATCAGCGCCGACGTCGCGGTACCGACCCTCGCCGGCGTCGCCGCGGTCACCGCCGACGTGTCCGCCGGTGCCGTCTCGGTCGCCGGATCGGGGACCGACGAGTTCGACGGCGCCGCCTCGGCCCTCGTCCAGGCAGCGGCCGCCGACATCGGAGCGGACGTCGTCACGACGAGCGCGAGCAGCGACGCCGCCCGGTCGACGGCGTCCGCGGAGATCGCCGGAGCCTCGGTCGAGCTCTTCGGGCTCGACGTCCTCACCGCCGACGCGGCGACCGCCACCGCGGTCTGCCCGGTCGGCGGCACCCCGACGAGCGACGCGTTGCTCACCGGTCTGACCGTGCTCGGGCAGGGCGTCACCCTGGACGCCGACACCCCCACCTTCTCGACCTCGGCGGCGCTCACGGGTGCCCTGGCCAACGTCACCCTGACCGTCGACCTGGCACGCACCACGACCACCACGGGCACGACCGCCACCGCCACCGCGGTCGTCGCCACCGTCACCCTCGACGGTGACGCGGCCGGTGTGCCCCTCACCGACGACACCGTCGCCACCGTCGTCCTGGCGCAGGCGAACTGCGAGACCCCGACCGCTGCGGCAGCGCCGGTCACCGTCACCGACCTCACGCCCGGCACCGGCCCCACCACCGGCGGCCAGACCGTCACGATCACCGGCACCGGCTTCGGGACCGACACGACCGTCACCTTCGGCGGCGTCCCGGCCACCGACGTCACCGTCGCCGCCGACGGCACCTCCCTCACCGCGGTGACCCCGGCCGGGACCGCGGGTACGACCACCGCGGTCGTGTCGAGCGGCGGCACCGTCGTCGGCCTCCCCTACGTCTACGTCGCCCCCACGGTCACCGCGCTCTCCCCCGCCGAGGGCCCGACCACCGGTGGCACGCCCGTCACCATCACCGGCACCGGACTGCAGGCCGCCGACGAGGTGCGCTTCGGCGACACCCTCGCCGAGGTGCAGTCCGTGTCCGACGACGGCACGACGATCGTCGTGACGGCCCCCGCCGGTACCGGCCTGGTCGACGTCACCGTCGGCTTCCCCGGTGACACGGCCCTCACCGCACCGACGCAGTTCCGGTACGTCGCGCCCGCAGCGGCGACGACCGTGACGGGCGTGAGCCCCGCCTCCGGCCCGACCGCCGGCGGCCAGACCGTCGTCGTCAGCGGCACCGGTCTCGCCGGCACCACCGAGGTCACCTTCGACGGCGTCCCCGCCACGATCGTCGGCACCCCGACGGACACGAGCGTCACCGTCACCACGCCGGCCGGCACCACCGGGACGGCCGACGTCGCCGTCACCGGCCCGGACGGCACGACCGTCGCCGAGGACGCCTACGCCTACCTGCCCGTCCCCGCGATCACCGGCACCACCCCCGGCACCGGACCCACCACCGGCGGCACGACCGTCACGGTGGCCGGTGACGGCTTCGTCCCCGGAGCCACCACCGTGACGATCTGCGGGATCACCATCGAGGCGGCCGACGTGACCGTCTCCGAGGACGGCACCGTGCTGACGTTCGTCACGCCGGCCTGCGAGGAGGGCGACGCCGCCGTCACGGTCGGCACCGCCGGCGGGACGAGCGGCGAGGCGGCCTTCGGCTACCGCGAGGTCGGTGACGTCACGGACGGCGGCACCGGCGGCACGGGCACGGTCGGGAACGGCACCGGTTCCACCGGCAGCCTCGCCTTCACCGGTTCCGACCCGCGGCCGGGCATCGTGGCCGCGATCGCGCTGCTCCTCCTGGGCGCGGCGACGGCGGTGTTCGGGTCCCGCCGACGCCGATCGGTCTGACCCGGGGCACACCCCGCGTCGACCGACACGAGGGCCGGTCCGCACCCGTCAGGGTGGGGCCGGCCCTCGTGGCGTGCGCGGACAGCAGCCCGCGGGCGGACGGACGGGAGGCGCGGTGCCAGCCGGCACCGCGCCTCCCGTCCGGTGGTCAGACGCCGAGTCGGGTCTCGATGCGGTAGCCGTACCCGTCGGCCGCGAGCGGCCGGTGCAGCCGCGCGTGCGTGGCCGACCACATCTGCCCCAGGTAGCGGAGTCGTTCCGGAGCCATGCCACGGACGGTCAGGTCCACGTCCTGGGCTCCGGAGTCCTGCAGCACCAGGGTGCGCAGTGTGCCGGTCGGGTCGAGGGTGACGTGCTTGGCGGTGGTCATGGTGGAACTCCTTCATCGCGCTCCGCACCGGGGACCGGGGTCCCCGGGACCCGGAGGGTCGGGGGCGCTGTCTCCACGATCCTCTGCCGGGGGTGCGCGCCGACACAGGGCGTCCGCGGCGGTCGGACGAGGTCGCCCCGTCAGCCCACCACGCAGTGCGTGACGGCGTCGAGCCTGAGTGTCGATGCCTCGTGTCCGGGCGGTGCGACGGGGTACGACACGTCGACGAACAGGTCACCGGCGCGCGTCGAGACGACCAGCTGCGAGACGCCACCGGTGTCGTCGTCCGTCTCCACCTCGACGGAGCGGCCGTGTGCCTCGGCGTCCCGTCGGATGGCGTCGAGGGCGGCCTGGACGTCCTCGACCTCGTGCGACTCGAGGCTCACACTCACCCAGTCGACGCCGTCGTACCCGACGGACAGGTCGCAGATGTCCCGCCGGCCCCAGTCCACCTCGTCGGACGGTTCGCTGCCGGGCTCGGCGGCGTACCCGGACTCCGGCTGTTCCGGCAGGGTGGCGAGGGCGTCGGCGAAGACCTGCTCCAACTCGTCTCGCATCGCTTCCGGGTCCTGCCGTTCCGCGGGCATCGTGCGGTCGAGCGCGGCCTGGTACTCCTGCGCGTCCGGGATGCGGGTCGCGAAGAGCGCCGGCGCCAGCAGTGCCGTCACGAGCAGACCCGAGGCGCCGCCGACGAGCGCGCCCACGACGGACGGGGACCGCCGGACGGCGCAGAGGACGGCGAGGACGACGGCGGCCGCCATCGGGACGAGCCCGCCGAGGACGATGGCGACGATCCAGACCTGGAGGAACTCGGACGCGTTCGCGTTGCCCCCGGTCGAGGAGTCGAGGTCGAAGCCGACCAGGACGACCAGTGCGACGACCGCCAGCACCGGGCCCAGGACCGCCAGGGCGACGGACCACGGCCGCAGCGACCGCCCGTCCGTCCGAGGCACCAGGTCGTCGCGCTGCACGTTCGTCATGATCCCCCCGACCAGTCAGTGGCTCCACCGTAGCCAGGGAGCACGCTCGTTGTCCGTCCGGCGCCGGCTGAACGCTCCCGCAGCGGTGGTGTGGCGTTCCCCCAGCACGTCCTGGGACCGTCGGCGGACCACCCCACCGGAAGAGGATCCGATGCCGACGCTGTCCCGCCGCTCCCTCCTGCTCGGCGGTGGGTCGCTCGTCGCCGCAGCCGCAGCCGGCGCCGTCCTGCTCGAGGAGGGCGTCCTGCCCGGCCGGGCCGTCGTCGAACGGAAGCTCGGCATCACCGGACCCGTCGGGGTCGTCCCCGCCGCCAGCACGGGTCCGAGGACCAGTGGCTCGTTCACGTCGGCGGCCCGCGGCGGGACGCCGACCGGCTGGACGATCAGCTACCCGCCCGGCTCGGCCGAGGGCGACCACCTGCCCGTCGTCGTCTCCCTGCACGGGTACGGCGGCGACCACCGCAGTAGCTTCGACCACGGCATGCACCTCGACCGGTTCCAGGCGCACGCCCGGGCCGAGGGCGGACCAGCCGTCGCGATCGCCTCGGTCGACGGCGGGAACGACTACTGGCACACGCGGACGTCGGGACGCGACCCGCAGCGGATGCTCGTCGACGAGTTCCTGCCCCTCCTCCGACGGCGCGGGCTCGACACCACCCGACTCGGGCTGTCCGGGTGGTCGATGGGCGCGTACGGCGCACTGCTCGTCGGCAGCACGCTGGGACCGGACCGGGTGCGCGCGGTCGCGGCGAGCTCGGTGGCGCTGTGGCCCACGCGGGTCCGCTCGGCAAGCGGAGCGTTCGACGGTGACGAGGACTTCGCCCGCAACGACCTGACCACCCGCACGGCGGCGCTCGGTGCCCTGGCGGTGCGGATCGTCTGCGGCACGGCCGACGCGTTCTGCCCAGGGAACGAGCAGTTGGTGCGGCGGATCTCCCCGACTCCTCCGTCGAGCTTCACGCACGGGGCGCACGACTGGGACTACTGGCGGCGGGTGGCGCCGGAGCAGCTGCGGTTCGTGGCCGGGAGGCTGTGACCGGCTGGGCGACGGACGGCGGGTTCCGGGGGTCCCCACTCGTCGCAGCGGACGGCTGCCCGCCCCGTCAGGGTCGGTCGACGGGCCGCTGCTTCGTCCTGCGGAGCCCGAAGCGCCAGAACCACGTCCCCGTGCCGAGCCAGAGGATGCCGAGCGCCACGTTGAGGACCACGAGGACCAGATCAGGTTCCGGTCGGACCAGGCGCACGACCGACGTGGCGAGGAACACCGTGCCGAAGACGAGCCCGATCGTGCCCACCACCTTCGCACTCACACTGTCCACGGGTCGACCGTACTGGCCGTCGACCTGTGGACGTCGAGCACGACCCGCGTCAGCCGCCCGTCAGCTCCCGGACCAGTGCCGGGATCCGCTCCCGGAACGGGAAGAAGCCGCGCGACGCGTACGGCCACGCGGCACCGTCCCACCGCCGGCGGACGGTGACGAGCGTGACGCCCTCTGCGGCGAGGGCCGATCGCAGCGCACCGAGCCGCTCGTGCACCGGGCCGACCGGCGCGTACGGGACCAGCACGGTGTCGAGTCCCTCGGACTCCGCCAAGCGCTGGATCGTGGACGGCAGGGTGTCGGCCAGCACCTCGCCCGGACGTCCGTCCGCGTCGCGGGGCCGTGCAGCGGCGTCGTCGAGGGCGGCCGTCGTGTCGTGGGTCTCGGGGTCGCCATCTCGGGAGGACTTGGCCTGCTCGGTTCGTGATCGAACTACCTCACAGTCCGATCGTCAGCTGAGACGGAACCTCAGGGCAGTGCGCGCTCCCAAGCCTCAAGCCACGGCAGCGCATCTCGCAGATCGGTCGTATCGAGGGAATGTGTCGCCGCTCCTCGTGCTGCGGTGCCGGCGTTCAGGGCAAGCGAAGCCGGCACGGCATCGAACAGCGGAATGTCGGATCGGCTGTCTCCGATCGCGCAGCAACGATCAGTCCGGATGCCGCGATCTGCAGCGAGATGCAGCGCTCGGTCACGCTTGTCCCACTCGTCGAAGTGCACCTCAACGGTGCCATCGAAGGCGCCCCCTTCGATACGTGGTGTTGGACCTCCGTTGGCGGTGAAACCATGCCGTCTTGCGATGGCGTGGCTCACAGGCGTCCACGCGAGGGAAGCGAGAACTGGCTCGATGCGGTGATCGTGGCACCACGCGACGACGGTGTCGGTGCCATCGATGGTCGGGAGCTCGTCAAGCCAATCAGCGACCACTCGGACCGAGGTGCCTCGCCAGCCGGCAGCGTCAATGGTGCTGACTTCCTGGTTCGTCAGCTCGCCCCGCGCGTAGCGTGCTTCGGCGGCGTCGAGTTCCGCCTGATGGCCGAAGCGTCGAGCCAGGAAGCTACTGCTCGACATCGTGGGGACGAGCGTGCCGTCGATGTCGAAGAAGACGATCCCCCGCGGGCTCATGTTCGCAGCGTAGCGAGACCGACAAGACGTGGGTCCGAACGTCTCGGTAGCCGATGGTTGACCGGGACGCCTCGTCATTCAAGGTCGAGGCAGAACGCCATCACGGCTTGCTGCACCGGAAGAAGTCCCGCTTTGAAGCCGTGCCCGACGAATGCGGGGTGTTCAACCGCGTCGGCACTCAGCTCACGACCGCGGACGAACGGTGGGCAGGGGTTGAAGCGAACCCCTGCTGGCGCGAGGTCGAGGAGCGCCGCCGTGATCCGGTACGGCTCGAGGGCCTCAGCGTGCGCACCGGGACCATCTGTGAGGATCACGTCCGCTGACCGCACAGCTGCCTCCAGGTCCTCAGTCCACGCAGCTCCCAGGGTTGCGAGTTCGGTCGGGCAGCTTTGGATCAGGTCGAGTTGCAGTACGCGAGCAGCTTCCTGCCATGCCTTGGCGATGTTGCCGTCAGCGCCCACGAAGAGGAAGCGAAGCGACGTGATGTCCCCCCGCTGTCCCAAGGAGTAGAGGTCGGACAGCACCTCGCATGGGTGATTCTCGTCGGTCATGGCGTTCACGACCGGCATCGCGTGAGCCGCGGCCAACGCTTCGACCACGGCGAGGTCATGGTGGCGCACCACGAGGAGGTCGGCCCAGTTGTCGAGGTACCGAGCGACATCTGCCAGCGCCTCTGGCTTGTCGAGCGTCGTATCCGGGAACACGATCGGTTCAAGCCCCATCAGCGAAGCGCCGCGCTCGAACGTGACCCTCGTACGCAGGCTGGTCGGTGGGAAGAACATGGCCGCTGAACCTGTCGTCACCGGTCCCCGGCCCTCTCGGTACGCGTCAGCCAGGTCGAAGACCGCATCGACGTCAGATGAAGACCAGTCATCAAGCTTGGCGAGAGAACGCATCCCACCACCGTAGAGACTGCCCGGAGCAGCACCGTCTCATGCAACCTGCGCCGAATGGTCGATGCGTCGGGTCGTCTGTGCCCGTACGGTCGGAAGATGCTCCAGCGAACCGCCGCCGTCACCGCAGCCCTCGTGATCACGCTCGTCTCGGTCACGGGGTGCGCAGCCGGGCCGGGAGGCACAGCCTCCTCCGCCACGTCAGCGGCGGTCCCGCAGCTGGACCCGCAGGTCGCATCCACGCTCGACGACGCACTCCGCACCGTGCAGGCGAGCCCCGGCGTCGCGAGCGCGACGAACCGGATCGAGCTGCACCAGCGCTACACCGCCGCCGACGGAACGGACGTCACGCCACCTGGCCTCGACGCATGGAACAACCGCGACGCCGGCCCGGCCGCACCGCCCCCGATCGGCGCTGTCTCCCCTGACGACCCCGAACTCCCGCCGGCGCCCACGCCCGCGGCTCGTCCCACACCCCCAGCCGGTGCGACCGAGACGCACTCGTTCTCGAGCGCCTTCGTGGTCACGATGGACCCGGACGCAACCCCGTCGGAAGCGTCCGCGGTCCCGGTCGCGATGGCGGAGCGGATCGCCTGGACCGGTGTCACCCTCACGCTGCAGGTGCCGGCCGGGCCGGGACACGTCCTCTCCACCGTCACCTACTCGGGCACGTTCGACCAGCACATCCCTGACGAAACCGCCCTCGGTGTCGCGTCCGGATTGGCCACGCTCGCAGCCACTCCAGGCGTGACCGGACTCGAGGCGAGCATTCCGCAGACGATGCGCATCGACTACGGCTCGCTGACGATCGGGGTCTCCCCGGCGGACGACGCCACGCTCGCGCGGGTACACGGGGTGATTGACGGAACCGCGTTCGCGGGGACGACGCTGCACGGGTCGTTCGGGAACGGGGCGAAGCCCTAGTCGGAGGCACGACCGCATTCCGGCCGGCGACCATGGCACAAGTCGTGACCACCAGCCGCTGTCTGGTCACCGATCGGCCAGCGAGACGGCGGGACTAGGGCTACTGAGATCGACATGCTCCTCGACCGGACTGCCACACAACCTGTCCAACTCCGTATTTCAGGACACGTTGTGTGGCAGTCGGACAAGTCAGCTGGCGGAGGACAACAAGTCGACGCCAGCGCTAGATGGTCTGGGATGAACGCATCGTCGTCGTCCTCGCCAACAACCCGTCTGCGTTCTCCGCCAGCCAGATCGTCCGAGCGCGGATGGGTATCGGCAGGAGCGCGCGCCGTGGCCCTTCAGCATTCAAGCCCCGGCCCCGACCACACATCGGCCTCGGCCGCCGACCACGCGATCCCACGCACACGCGCGGCCAGGCTGAACATGACTCACCAGACGGTGTGCGCAGGGAAGGAGGAACAAGGGGGTGTCTCTTAATCGTATGGTCCATGCGATTACGGCCGTATGGTCCATGCGATTACGGCGTTGAGGACGACTGCGGCGCGGTAGACGATCGCGAGCTTGTCGTACCGGGTCGCCAGGCCCCGCCACTGCTTGAGGCGGCAGAAGCCGCGCTCGATGGCGTTCCGTTGCTTGTAGTCGACGGGATCGTAGGAGACGGGCCGGCCGCCGCGGGAACCACGCCGCTTCCGGTGTCCCTGCTGGTCGCGGGGCTCCGGGATAATCGCCTCGATCCCGCGGCCGCGCAAGTGCCGACGGAACGCCCGGGACGAGTACGCTTTGTCACCGCGCACCCGGTCCGGTCGCGTGCGTGGCCGGCCCACTGGACGGACGACACGCAGCTCACCGAGCAGCGGCAGCAGCATCGGGGAATCGCCCGCGTGACCGGGCGTGAAGAGTCACCAACGGAAGTCCGCGACCGTCGACGAGTTGGTGGACCTTTGTGGACAGGCCGCCGCGGGACCGGCCAAACCCGTGGTCAGACGGCTTGAGCCGGGAATCCGTGTAATTCGACGAAGCCCCTGTGGTGCGGGTGATGTTCGTCGCGTGCTGATGCGCGCGGGCGATCGTGGAGCCCACCGACACCGACCAGTCCACCGCGCCGACTCGGTCGGCCTGTGCGGTCAGCGCGAAAAGCACCGAGTCCCAGGACCCGTCCGCGCTTATCCGGCGGAGCCACTTTCACACCGTCCGCCACGGCCCGAGCGTCGCAGGCAGGTCACGCCACGCGATGCCGGTCCGGTACCGGTAGACGATCCCCTTGACCATGGTCCGGGCGTCCAAGAACGGTCGGCCCGCTTGGCCCGTCCGACCCGGCAGAAACGGGCCGATCATCGCCCACTGATCATCCGACAACAACTCGAACCGCGACACGCGTCCCAGCGTCGCAGCCACGACCGAAAACCAACAGGAGACACGGCCCTAGCTGGAACAGGTGCTCCATCGCTTCGTGCGCGCCTGTGCCGATGAGGAACGGCTGAAACGGATCAGTCGATCGGGGGAGCACGCTGTCCGCGGCGAACGACGCCGGGCACTTCATCATCCCGCTGACTGCCGACGGGCTGATCTCCTTCCGCCGGATCCGCTTCAGCGCGGCCGGATTCTCGATGACGAGGGTGCGTCCGGACCACTGCGCTCCTGCGAGGGCTTGCGCGGACCTGCCGCTATGACTGCTCATGCCTGGGTCTATGCACCGCACAGCATGGCGAGCGACTGAGTGCGCTGCTCGCTTTGACCACTTGGCCTGCCGAGCGGTTGCGATGGAGTCTGTGCATACCTTCAGTGCTTGCGGACGCTAAAGACGATCTGATGGCTTGCGCAGTATTGGCAGTTCCTCATAGCTTGCAACTGCGGGGGAAAGTTCCCCTCCGGAGGGGACAACGGTGAAGCAACGAAAAAAGTTTGTTTTCGGTACCAAGGCAAAGGTGGGGTCGGCGGCGCTGGTAACGGCTTCGCTCGTCTTTGGGGGAGCGACGGCTGCGCACGCGGAAGGGAACTTCACTTCCTACATGACGCAAGTTCAGCCGACATTCTATAGCCGTGATTGGACGGATAATAACCGTGATGCGACCAGTACGGTAATCACGCTGTCGCATTGCAAGGTGAACAAGGGTGGGGCAAGAGTCGGCAGCACTAAGCTGTCATCGGTCGAGATTTGGCTGCACTACGGCGACGCCTACACCAAGCCCAAGAAGATCAAAAAGTCTTGCGGGACCTACAACTTTGGACGAATCTCGGGGCGCGACACTGGGAACTCGTTCGAGATCCATGCGATCAACGGCATCACGGACCGCGGCGCAAAGATCTTCCTCAATGCTGACGTCAAAGTCGTCTACTGAGCCGGCGGGGATCGGATTATGAAGAACAAGATGACTCCGCGCGGAGTTGTGGCAGGACGTTCCGGTAGAGCCTTCGCGGCCGTTAGCGTGGCACTGGCGCTAGTCCTCGGCACTGCGACTGCCGCTCACGCCGAAGGCAGCTGGACCAGCGACATGACGCAGGTCCAGCCCACCTTCGAGAGCAGGACTTGGGCTGATAAGAACCTGGACGCCGCTCACACCATCATCACCCTCAGCAACTGCAGGGGGAACGCAGCCGGCAAGAGCGTCGGGAGTAAGCGGATCACATCGGTACGAATCACCCTGAGCGGAGGCGCCTCCATCACCAAGGCGTGTGGGACCTACGACTTCGGGCGCACGGCCGACTCGCACTACAACAGCTTCAAAGTCAGTGCGATCAACGGGAAGACCGGCGCGAAGAGGAAGATCTTCCTCAACGCAGACGTCAAGGTAAGCTTCTAGCTTGCACACAATGCCCGGGTCATCTACCCGGGCATTGTGTGGTGCCGCCAAACTCCCAGTTGAAGGTCCTGCATGAGCTCTGAAGATAGATCACGACGGTTGCGCCTTCGACGAACGGCGTCCGTTGTTTTTCTGGTTGGCGGTATTTTGCTCATTGCCCTGGCGGCCGGTAGCACCCTCCTGCGAGTGCCGCTTCTCGGGATCTTCCTCGCAGCTCAAGCATTTTGGCAAATGTTGCTTGCTGCTGCCGTGATCGTCTTGCTTATCGGGCTGGCGATTACGGCCCTCTCGCGGAAGAGGGACCTTTTGGTGCTAAGTGCGGTTGTCTCGCTCGTAGCAACCGCTGGACTGATGGTCTCAATGACGACCCGTTCCCAAGTGACGAATCCTGCAGGCATACAGAAAACGGGCGAACTTCGAATCCTCTCCTGGAACACTAATCAACAGGATGTCTCGGTCGAGCAACTTGAGCACCTCATTTTGAAGCTGCACCCCAACGTTGTGGCTTTGCCGGAGTACTTCCCGCAGGTCGCGAAGGGGACGCTGAGTAGTGTCGCTGGCGAGAATGACATGCAAATTGTTGGCAGTGAGAATTCTTCGGCAACGCTTCTCGTGTCCAAACAGCTCGGCGACTATCGCATCGTCGACGCTGCGAACACTCCCGCCTGGGCCGGCTTCCTTGCGCAATCGTCTGACGCGGCAGCACCGCCGTTGCTCGTGGCGCACCTGCAGCGGCCGTCGATTGTCGGCGCTTCGACCTGGGCCTCGCACATCGCATGGGTCCGCGACGCCTGCTCGACACGTGCAGGGGTGGTCGCGGTCGGGGACTTCAACGGCACCGACACCAATATCCGGTCTGCTGGGCAGCTGGCGTGCGATGATGCGGCCTCCTCGCTGGGCATTGATTCGACGGGCACGTGGCCTGCCAATCTCCCAGGTGGTGTGGGTGCTGCTATTGATCACGTGATGGCAACGAAGAACTGGAAGGCACGTTCGTACGCCGTGCTCGGCGGTCAGGACGCAGGCGGCAGCGACCACCGCCCGATCTTTGTCACGCTGGACAAGCGGATGTAGCCCAGCTCGCGGAGCATCGGGCGGTCATCCCGGCAACCGATGTGTTCCGCCCCGGGTTTAGTAGAGGCTCGGTAGTGCCGCTTCGACGGTAGTCGGAGCGGGGTTGTGACGGTAATGGCCTTGCTCGAACTCGACCGGCGGGGCCATGCCGAGTTCACCGTGCAGACGGCGGTGGTTGAACCAGTCGATGTACTTGACCGTCGCGATCTCAAGGTGCTCGATGCCGCGCCACGGTCCCTTGTTGCGGATCAGCTCGGCCTTGAAGATCGAGTTCCTCGCCTCCGCGAGGGCATTGTCATAGCTGTCGCCCTTGGACCCAACGGACGCGACCGCACCGGCCTCAGCGAGCCGGTCCGTGTAGCGAATAGCTCGGTACTGGACTCCGCGATCGCTGTGATGGATCAGCTGTGACAGATCTCGGTTCTCGCGTTGCCGGGTCCAGATGCCCATCTCGAGGGCGTCGAGGACGAGGTCGGTGCGCATGTTCCGCGACAACTGCCAGCCGATGATGCGGCGGGAGAACACGTCCGTGACGAACGCGGCGTAGACCCACCCGGAGAAGGTGCGGATGTAGGTGATGTCGGCGACCCAGAGCTGGTTCGGGCCGGTCGCGGTAAACGCCCGCTGCACCAGATCCGCCGGCCGGTCCCCGACCGGGCCCGGAATCGTCGTCTTCGGCCCCTTCCGCTTGGACACGGCGTGCAGTCCGGTGGACCGCATGAGTCGCTCAACGGTGCAGCGGGCAATCACGTGCCCCTCCGCCGTAGCTGTGCGTGTACCTTCCGGGCGCCGTAAACGCCGTAGTTGGTCCGGTGCACCCGCTCGACCTCGACCGTGCGGGCAGCGTCACTGATCGACCGCGCCGACGGTGGTCTGACCTTCACCGCGTAGTAGCTCGACGGGGCGACCTGCAACGTGCGACAGATCGGCTCGACCCCAAACTCGTGCTTATGCGCGTCGATGAGCTGCGTCATCTGCTGGAGGGGCGGTCGAGCTCCGCCGCGAAGAAAGCCGACGCCGACTTCAGAATCTGATTCACCCGCCGCAACTCCCGAACCTCGCGTTCGAGTTCCGCAATCCGCTGCGCGTCGTCGGTCGTGACGCCGGGCCGGTCACCCGCGTCGATCTCGGCCTGCTGCACCCAGTTCCGCAGCGTCTCCGGATTGATCCCGAGCTGTTCACCGATCCGACGCAGCGCACCGCCTCTGGTGTTCGGGTCGCGGCGCGCTTCCACCGCGAGTCGGACCGCTCGCTCCCGAAGCTCCTCCGGGTACTTCCTCGGTGCTCCCATGACTCTCATCCTCCCGTGGATTGAGAGCCTCCATCAGACCCGGGGCGGAACAGGACATCCAGTCGCAGTCGCCACCGCCCCTTCGCGTTTGGTAGTGGTCCGACCGACCAAGTGCCAGGTGTCTCAAACGACCGTTCGTGGCACACGTGAACGTCGTAGCTCGGCGAGCGATGCTTTGACGGCGTGTCTTGTGGCGTAAGTCAGGACCGAAATCTATGCGCCGTTACCGGCTGGCCGCGACGAGTTCCGCTACCTTGCTGGACCCCGAGATCGGACGACGGATTGAGCGTCGGTGTGGTCTTCGTCATGCTCGCGTCTGAGCGCGGCGTTGTAATGCCCCCAATCTGGCTGCTCACCGGACAGCAGGGTTTGGGCAGCTCTTCCCCGAGAGCGGCGAACGGGAACCAGTGGTAAGAAGCCTCTGGAACCACCTGTGGCATCGCCTCAAGCAGCTCGCGCCGGCCGTGCTCGCCCGCCGCTCAGCGCGACGCTTCTCCTCTGTCCGCAGCGACAGGATCGCAACTCGAGGCAGCCAGCCTCGCCGCAACGGAAGTAGGGACCCGATGTCCCTTCGATTCACTTCGGTCCCCCTGCAAAACGGGCAGTTCATCTGGCGCCTGCACTCATCGAAGAACGAGCTGATGGCCCGGGCAGGGACAGGGCTCGAAACGTTGGCTAACGCCCAGCGCGCGGCGACGGTCTTCAAAGCCGCCAGCTCAGGCGTCCGTTTCGTGGTGTACGTCAACGCAGTCGGAGAGTGGCGGTGGCGAGCATGCCGTTCCCACGTTGATCTCGCGCGGTCTGGCCGAGCTTTCCCCACCGAACTGTCGGCTGAACGGGCCGTCGCGCGCGTGCGACAGGGCGCTGGCTTCGCCACAGGCGCTTGAATGCGCGCTCTCTCGAACCTCGAGCTCCGTGAGGAATCGGGGGCGGACTGCCGCCTTCGCGGGGACGCCTTCTTCGCACCTCAATCTGTTGTTGGGCGCGAGAGCTGAACCCTACGGGCCTGCCTCCTGCATCCCAGGCAGCCTCGACCCGTCCTACCCGATGGTGCTCAGCGAAAGGGTCGCTTGAGACGTCTTGCGACCGTTTTCGGTGAGCAGGCGACGGTTTTCTCTGAACAGTCACAAACAACTCCCCTACTGCGGCATGTCCACGAACCGCGAGAACATCCCGTGGAACGCCACGGTGATGGTGTCCGTCGGCCCGTTGCGGTGCTTCGCCACGATGAGGTCCGCCTCACCCTGCCGCGGGTTGTCCTTCTCGTACGCCGACTCACGGTGCAGCAGGATGACCATGTCGGCGTCCTGCTCGATCGACCCGGATTCACGCAGGTCGGAGATCATCGGCTTCTTGTCGGCGCGCTGCTCGGGTCCACGGTTCAGCTGCGACAGCGCGATGACCGGAACCTGCAACTCCTTCGCCATGAGCTTGAGCGCACGCGAGAACTCCGAGACCTCCTGCTGGCGGCTCTCGACCTTCTTGCCCGAGGTCATGAGCTGCAGGTAGTCGATGACGACGAGCTTCAGGTTGTGCTGCTGCTTGAGGCGCCGGCACTTGGCCCGGATCTCGACCAGGGTCATGTTGGGGGAGTCGTCGATGAAGAACGGGGCGTCGTTGATGCGGCCGCGGGTCTGCGCGATGGTCGTCCAGTCGCGGGTGTCGACGGTGCCCTTGCGCATGTTCTGCAGCGGCACGCTCGACTCGGCGGAGAGCAGACGCATCGCGATCTCGGCGCGCCCCATCTCGAGCGAGAAGAACGCGGCGGTCTGGTTGTGCTTGAGCGCGGCGGCTCGGCACAGGTCGAGCGCGAGGGTCGACTTGCCGAGTGCGGGTCGTGCGGCGACGATGATGAGCTGCCCGGGGTGGAAGCCGTTGGTCAGGGCGTCCATCTGGGCGAACCCGGTCGGGACGCCGGTCATCTGCCCGTCGCGCCCCTTCGCGGCCTCGATCTCGTCGATGGCGGTGCCGATGGCCTCGGTCAGGGGGACGTAGTCCTCGGTCTGCACGCCACCGGCGACGTTGTAGACCTCGGCCTGGGCGCTGTTGACGAGGTCGGTGACCTCGCCCTCGCTGGCGTAGCCCATCTGCACGATGCGGGTACCGGCCTCGACCAGGCGGCGCAGCACCGCCTTCTCGGCGACGATCGCGGCGTAGTACCCGGCGTTCGCCGCGGTCGGCACCATGCTGGTCAGGCTGTGCAGGTACTCGGCTCCGCCACCGCGGGACAGGAGGCCCGTCTTCGTCAGCTCGTCGGTGACGGCGATGACGTCGGTCGGCTCACCGTGGGAGTAGAGCGACAGGATCGCGTCGAAGATCACTTCGTGCTTGGGGATGTAGAAGTCCACACCGCGGGCGGTCTCGATGACGTCGGCGACGGCGTCCTTCGACAGCATCATGCCGCCGATGGTGGACTGCTCGGCAAGCATGTCGTGCGGGGGAGTCCGGTCGGAGTTGCGCTCGGCGTACTCACGCGGGGCCGGCTCCAGGTGCGCGATCGACACAGGTGCTCCTCAGTGTTCATGACGGTGCTGGTGGACGGCGGTGGACCGTTCCCCACCGAGCAGTTCTACCCCGGGCGACCGACATCCCCGAGTCGCTGGGCCAAGCTACGGGTACGGAGTTATCCCCAGCAACAGGCCCTGTGGACAACTCTGTGGAGAGCTTGCGGAACACGCCGGGGTCCTGTGTGGATGGTTGTGCACTCTGCTGTGGAGAACTCGCCAGAAGAACACACTTTCGATGCTTGACCGGGGATTTCCTGTTCCACACCATGTGTGGAGAACTCGGCTTCAAGTGGGAGTCGAAGGTTCTCCATCGGGGCTGTCACTGTGCAGAACCGACTTGACAAACGGCCGCTCCGTCCCGATCCACTCGGCTGGCTCCCAGCCAGCCGGATCGGGGCAGCGCGTAACCAGCCAACCGTGTTTCTGCGGCCGGACCTGCTCAACCGACCCGCGCCTCCAGGACGGTCGCGACACCCGCCGACACGCCGTCTGGACCGACCGAATCCGTCCCACCCGGCGCGTCGCCCGCGACGACCTCGACGGCACCCACCGCCGCACCAGCGCCGGCACCCGCACCCGCGGCTCCGACCCCGGCCCAGCCACCGCCACTGCCCGTACCCGATCCGGTGCGCGTCGCCCCGGTGACCATCGGCACCTGCACCGTCGACGCGATCCCGGTCCCCAGGTGCACGAGCGCCGTCCCCGGCTGCACGCGCGGCGAGATCGACGACCGCGAGATCCGGACCCCCACCAGGTCCCCGGCGAGCGTGTCCTGCGGGGACAGCAGCGCCCCGCGCCGGTTCTTCTTCGCGTCCACCTGCCACCCGCCGAACCCGGCAGCGAGCCCCGTGGTGTTCCCCCCGAGCACGAGCCCCTGCCCGTTGTCGACGAGCCCGCGCACGAACGTCCGCAGCTCTGCCTTGGCGGAGCAGTCGATGAGGAGCTCCCCGTCGTCGACGACGAGCACCACACCGGGCCGGTCGAGCAGCACCGCGACGTCCGCCGGGGTGACGTCGTCGCCGGTCACGGTCGCCAGCACGCCGGGCAGCTCCGCCAGGTCGCGCACAGCGCCCGGCCGCGGGGCGAACACGACGATCGGCGTCCCACCCGCCAGCAGCGAGCGGGCCATCGCGGCGACCATCGTCGACCGTCCAGCGCGCGACGGCCCGGCCACCAGGAAGGTGCCGCCGCCCTCGCGCAGGTCGACGGTCTGCAGCGCCATGTCGTCGCCGCCGATCCCGGTCACGGCCACCATGGGCGCGGGAGCGGGTGCCCCGTCGAGTGCGAGGGCTCCGTCGAGGTCCAGGTCCTTCGGCAGGGAGTCGACACGGAACGGCCGGATGCGGGGGAGTGCCAGTGCCTCCTCGTCGGTCCGGACACGTCGGGCGAGGGCCTGCACGGCCGCCGTCTGCCCCTGCCCGGACACGTCGTCGCCGAGGGTGGCGATGTGCACCTCGGTGCCGCTGTCGGCCCGGAACCCACGGCCGGGCGGGATCGACGCGGGCAGCTGCCGGTGGTTGATCCCGCCGAGCGAGTAGTCGAGGCGGTCCGTCAGGCGCAGGACGAGCTTCTCGTCGGTCAGGGTCGTCATCCGCGACGCGAGCAGTGACCGGTCGCCGGAGATGACGACGTGGATGCCGGCTCCGGCACCGTCGCGCAGGAGCGACTGGACCGCGTCGGTGAGCGAGCCGCCGTCGACCTCGCCGAGCGTGGTGGTGAAGTTCTCCCACCGGTCGATCAGCACCAGGACGTGCGGCAGCCGCTCCGCCGGCACGGCGCCCGCACGCTGCTCCGTGATGTTCGCGGCTCCCGCCGCCGCGATGACGTCGTGTCGTCGCGCCGTCTCGCGGGTCAGCCGTTCGATGAGCCGGGAGGCGCGTTCCACCTGGGTGCGCTGGGCGACGGCTCCGCAGTGGGGGAGCGTCTGCAACGCGGCGAGGGCGCCGTTGCCGCAGTCGACGGCGTAGAGGTGGAGGTCCGAGGACCGGATCGCGCCGGCAGCGGCCGCGGCGAGGGTCCGGAGCGCCTGGGACCGTCCGGAACCCGGCGCCCCGACGACGTACATGTGGCCGAAGCGGTCGAGGTCGATCGTCGCGGCGCGCTGCTCCTGGGTGTCGGGCAGGTCCTCGAGCGCCCATGCGAAGGATATCGGTGAACCGTCAGGACCGGTTACCTCTCCGCCGTTCCGGGCTCCGACGGCTGCCGAGGCCACCGCGGTGAGCGGCAGCGCCTCCGGCAGGGGCGGCAACCACGGCGAGTGCAGCGGCCCGACGTCGGCCAGGTCCCGCGCCTCCCGCATCGCCCCGACGAGCACGGACAGGTCCGTCGCCGCCGACCCGGAGCCGGAGCGCGCCGGCCGTTCAGGGGGCGTCATCGCGAAGTCCCGCCAGCCGAGCGCCCGGACGAAGGGCAGCGCGGCGGCCGGGTCCTGCTCGCCCGACCAGCGTCCGCCGACCCGTGCCGACTGGAACGGGACGACCGACGAGTGCCCCAACCGGGCGTATGCCCGTCCGGGCACGCTCTTCGGGATGCGTGCCGCATCGGCCACGTCGATGACGTCGGTGCTCTCGCCGCCGTCCGTCATCCGGAGTGCGACGCGCAGGTTCGTGTTCGCCCGGATGTCCGGTCCGACGACGCCGCCGGGTCGCTGCGTAGCGAGGACGAGGTGCACGCCGAGCGAACGACCACGCTGTGCGATGCCGATCAGTCCGGCGACGAAGTCGGGCAGCTCGCTCACCATCGCGGCGAACTCGTCGATCACCAGGACGAGCCGCGGCATCTGCTCGCCGGCGCCGCCGCGGACCAGGTGCGCCTCGTGGTCCTCGATGTCCTTCGCCCCCGAGGCGGCCAGCACGTGCTCGCGACGGGTGAGCTCGGCGCGCAGGGACCGCAGCGCACGCTCGACCAGGTGCTGGTCGAGGTCGGTGACGAGCCCCACGGTGTGCGGCAGCTCGGACGCGACGCTGAAGGCCGCCCCGCCCTTGTAGTCGACGAGCACGAACGTCATCCGGTCCGGCCGGTTCGCCGCCGCCAGGGACGCCACCAGGGTCTGCAGGAACTCGGACTTGCCCGACCCGGTGGTGCCGGCGACCAGGGCGTGCGGACCGTCCCGCACCAGGTCGAGTTCGAACGGTCCGTCGATGCCGATGCCCACGACGGCCGAGGTGGTGGGGGAGGTCGACCGCCACCGCGCCGCCATGCCCGCACCGGTCGGCTGCGGCAGGTCGAGCACGTCGAGCAGTCGTGCGGCGTCCGGCACCAGGCCGTCCCCGTCGGAGCCCGAGGTGTCCCGCAGCGGCGACAGCGCCCGGGCGACCTCCTCGAACCAGTCGTCGTCCACGCGGTCGGCCAGCACGAGGTCGACCGGGGCCGCGAGCTGTCGGCGGAGGACGAGCTGCGTCTCGGAGCGGTGCAGCACGGTGGCGACGCACTCCTCGGGGAGCTGCCACTCCTCCCCGTCGATGCAGACGAGCCGGATGCCGCAGGCGGGCCCGTCGCGCAGGAGGCCGACGACCCCGGGCATCGCCCGCAGCCGTCGGGCCCCGTCGAGCACGACGACGATCTCCGGCGAGAACCGGCGTCGGCTGTTCACGTTCTTCTGGCGCTCGGCCCGGCGCTCGGCCAGGATCTGCGTCAGCTCGGCCAGGCGTCGGCCGATCGTCTCGGCGTCGGCGCCGATGAGGGCGAGTGCCTCCTGGCCGCCGGTCGGGCGCAGGTGGGGGAGCCACACGGTCCACGCCCAGTCCTCGACCGCCGTCCGCGAGGTGAGCACGACGAACTGCACCTCGCGCGGGCTCTGCGTCACCGCGAGCTGCCCGAGCACCCACCGCCCGGTCCGGCGCGGCCAGGCCCCGGGCCCGGCGATGCCGATGACCCCGACCTCGCCGAGCGGCACCGTGACCGGCACGTCGCGGGTCCACCGCGGTCCCTGGTCGAGGCGGTCCTGGTCCCGTTCGTCGTCGACGGTGACGGTCGCCGGCAGGTCCCCGATCCCGACCCGCACGTGCAGGTGGTCGGCGTCGGTCGGCCGGCGCTCCCACAGCCGGCGGGTCGGTGTCGTCGCGGTCAGCCGGAGCCCCGCCGCGTCGGCCGCGTCCGTCCGCCGCTGGTCCCGTTCCGCCAGCACGGCCGCGTCGACGGCGGCCTCGATGGCCGTCACCCGGGCCGCGTGGTCGGCGAGCGCCCTGCGGTGGCTCTTCTTGCCGGTCTTCCGCGCGGTGACGGTCTGCCCGATCACCATGATCGGGGTCATCGCCGCGAAGAGCAGGTAGAACGGCGAGTGGAAGACGGTCGCCATCACGATGCCGAACATCGCCGGCACGAACACCATGATCCAGGGCAGGGCGGACCGCTGCGGCGGCACGGGCGGCTTCGGGATCCGGAACGACGTCGGGCGGAGCGGGGGCAGCAGGCGCGGCGGCCGGTTGAAGTCGAGCTGGCCGGAGTCCGGCGGCCGGAGCAGCATCCGGTCCACGACGGCGACCGGCTGCACGGTCAGGGCGGTCTCGCCGACGCGGAGCAGCGCTCCCGCCGGCCACGCGACCCACTCCGTACCGAGCGTCTCGCCGTCGAGCGCCGCCCCGTCCACCAGGGTGCTGTCGACGGCCTCGTCCGGGGTGACGGCACCGGCGGGCACCGCGGTCGTGACCGACCTGGCGCTCGAGAAGGACACCGCGCCGGGCACCCCGCCGACGTCCGTCCCCGCGCCCTGCTCGGGCCCCTCGTCCGGCCCGTCGTGGCCGCCGTGCGGACCGGCGGACGTGTGCGCGCCGTCCGCGCCGTACCCGTCCGCACCGTGCCCGTCCGCACCGTGCCCGTCCGCGGTGGGGGCCACCGCCCGCCGGACCGTGACGGACCCGTCGAAGGCAATCCGGGCCTCCAGGGCGGGCAGGCCGGCGGAGGCGGCTCCGGTCCGCGTCGTCCCGTCCGGGGTGACCGCGATCCGGACCGTCCCGGCGCCCACGCGCACGGTGCGGCCGCTGCCGACCCCTCCCGCGACGAGCAGGTCGACGAGACCGCGGCGCGGACCGTCGACGGCAGGCGCGCCGATGTGCAGGACCGCGCCGTCCACCAGGCCGCTGTCCGCGAAGGTGACGTCCCCGTCGGCCGCACCGAGCGGCAGCGGTGCCGTCCCGGCCCGCCGCGCGACCGCATCCACCAGGGTGCGCATGCTGACGTGTCCGGCCGCGTCGACGAGGACGTCGGACCGGTCACCCGTGCCGTCGTCGACGACGGTGAGCAGGACCCGCATCAGGCGGCCGGCTCCGCCACGGTGTCGGTCGGCGTGCTCGCGGGCGTCGACAGGGCGACGTCCACCCAGCGGACCGTCCCGAGCTCCGGCGAGGTGAGCACGCCGTCCCGTCGGCAGGTGAGCGTCCACCGCGCGAGCGCTCCTGGCTGCAGGGCGACGACCGCCCAGCGTCCGGTCGGCCGCTCGAGCAGCCGCGCCAGTTCGCGACCGTCCGTCCCGCCCGGCAGGGTCCGCACGACCAGGAGGCCCGGGGTCGCGTCCGCCGCGACCGTCGCCACCGCCTCGTGCACCGACACGGACCGCGCGGGACCGAGCTCACCGTCACCGATGCCGACCGTCAGGACCGTCGTGCCGGTCGACCACGGGGCGGTCCGGACCTGGTCGGCGATCCGGTGCGCCACGGCGAGACGTGCCGCGCGGTCACCGCCGAGCGCGACCGCCCCGCCGATCGCCGCGAGGTCCACCACGACCGTGCCGTCGGTGTCGCTGCCCAGGCCGACCGCCGTCGCGAACCGGTCCGTGGCGGTGCCGACGAGCCCGAGGGCCTGCAGCGCCGGCATCGGGGCCGACCACGAGCGGCCGTCGACCGTCGCGGTCCAGGGCACGGGCGGAGCGACGGTGGGGGCGGCCAGGTCCAGCCGCACGGTGGGGCCGACCGAGGCGCGGACGAACCCGGGGAAGACGACCCCGGCCGCACGGCACGAGGCCTCGACGCTGCGCAGCACCCGGTCGGTGGTCCACACCGAGCCGTCGTCGCGGCGGAGCAGGTCGGCCCACGCCACGGCGTCCGTCGATGTGCCCCGGCGCATCGCGATGACCGTCGGCACGACGATCGCGACGGTGGCGACGAACACCAGGACCGCGATACCAAGTACGGCGTGCGACGCCGGGTGCAGGAACGACCAGGTCACGCACGACCACCGATCTCGGCCAAACGCTGTTCGAGCGTGGTCGGTTCGACGCCGGGCACGTCGGTCCAGCGGAAGGTCGTCATCACGGCGTCGAAGAGGGTCACGAGGGCGTCGGCGATGCGGGCGTCGGTGGTCACGGCGGCCGGGGCTGCCTCGGCCGGGGTCGTGCTGGCCGGGTTCGTGCCGGCCGGGGTGGCCTCGGCCGGGGTGCTCACGGCGCTGAACGACATGACGACCCAGCGGCCCGGACGGTGCGGGACCGGGATCGTCCACACCACCTGCCGGTCGTCGACGGCGGGCAGCTCACCCGCCACCTCGGCCGGGACGGCGCGACGGACGAGCGTCTCGGTCCGCGCCGCGATGCCGCCGTCGACCTCGCGGAGGCCCGGGTCGCTCGGGTCGTACCGGTCCGGCAGGGCGTCGGCCAGGATCTCGGCGACCACCTCGGCGGGCTCCTGCTCGGACTCGTCGTCGACCTCACTCTCGATGATCGAGGCCGCGGGCGTGAAGCCGTCGACGGGCTGCACGGGGAGGTAGACCGCCGTCGCGCCGGTGTCACCCGCCTCGACGACCGTCGCGAACAGGCGATTCCGCATCTCCTGGCGCAGCGGTTCGGCTCGGTCGCGCGGCAGGTCCTCGGGCAGCGCCCGGTCGACGACCCGGCGGACCTCGGCGCCCAGCTCGGCGCGGTGCTCCTCGTCGGCGGGCAGCCGCGCCCACCCCGGCGGGACGACCACCAGGAACGAGGCCAGGGGCGCGGTCACGCTGCGGCCTCGTTCACGACGCTGCCGACCAGGGCGACGACCGCGGGGGTGAACACCGGGACGACTTCGAGCTCCCGGGTGCGCCAGAGCACGCGGGTGTCGACGCCGTCCTGTCGCCGGACCGCGCACACCGAGGCCCAGATCGCACCCTCGTCGTCGACGTCGTGCCGGGTGACGAGGGGCCCCTCGCCGCCCAGGTGCTCCGGCAGTTCGTCCACGTCGGGCGGGTCGGTCGGCAGGCCAGCGGTCGCGCCGGCGAGGGTGAGCAGGTCCGGGGTGTCCTGCTCGACGACCCCGACCGACACCACCACGGGTAGCGGCCAGCGGTTCGGCACACCGAGTCCGGCGACGAGTCGCTCCCCGGGCTCGAGCGCGGCGGCGAAGGCGAGCAGGTCCTCGACCGTCGCGGCGGTGTCCACGTGCCGGGCGGCGGCGAACACGGTCGGCTCGTCGTCGGCCGACTCGTCCGCGGGGTCGGGCTGCTCGCCGTCGTGCTCACCGCGGTCGACCTCGGCGATGACGGTGAACAGCGTCTCGACCTGCGCACGCCACTCGGGGGTGACGTCCTCGGGTGCCGGCACGACGAGCCACTCGGGCAGGTCGACGTCGATGCGCGAGGTCACGGCGGAGGGAGCGGGCATGGTCCTGCTTTCGGTGGAGCGGCGGTGGGCGGCTAGAAGCCGTGCGTCAGGGTCTTCGCGGCCTCGTTGTAGCCCGGCAGCCGCTGCTGGTCGGTGCCGAACCCGGTCGGCTTGAGTCCCTGGCCGTAGACGATCGTGTTGCCCCAGCTGGCGACGACGCGGCCACCGGCGGCCCACGAGTGCCAGGTCGGCGACGCGGCGATCTGGACGCCGTACTTCGTCCACATCTCCTTCTGCATCGCCAGCATCTCGTTCTGGCGGTCGACGCTGAACAGCCGCTCGGCCCGCCAGTCCCCCTTGACGAAGACGTCGCGGAACTTGCCCTTGTCGTCGTTCCAGAGCGCCTTGCCCGGGTGCCACCAGTTCGGCTTCTCCCGGAACCCGCCGATGGTGCCCTTCGTCCGCGCCGCGGCCAGGCCGTCCTGCACCTTCTCGATGTCCTTGCCGATCGTGCGCACCTGGGCCAGCGCGGACTGCACGCCGTTCGGGGTCGTCCGCGCGCTCAGGGCCTTCTCGATCTGGAACGACCGCTTGTTCTGCAGCTGCTGGATCTTCGCGAGCGAGTTCTTCTCGAACCCGGCCATGCTCTTCGTCAGACCCGCGGTCTTCAGCGTCGACACCGCCTTCGTCAGCGCCCCGCCGACCCCGACCAGGACGAGCCCGACCGCAGCGGTGATGACGTCGAGCCACGAGCCCTCGCCCATGCCCGCGAGCGCGATGTTCGCGACGAGGACCACGGACGCGGCCACCGCGGCCATGAAGGTGAACATGCCGACGCCGGGGATGATGATCGCCAGGACCGCCAGCGCGATCCCGATGTAGGTGAAGATCTTGACGAGGATCTTGAGCAGTTTCGAGAAGAACGCCTTGATCTTGTCGCCCAGGGTGTCGTGCAGCCCGTCGTCCCACGCGGCCCGGATCGTCGACGCGGCGGCACGTCCGGCGCCGTTCAGCGTGTCCACGGCCCGTCGGAGCCGGGCGGTCGCCGCGTCGGCACCCGACCGGGCGTCCTCGGCGGCGCGGTGCTTGGCGTCGACGGCACCCTGCTCGTCCGCGGTCATCGGCGGTGCGTCGGAGGCGCGGCCCTGGGACGGGTCGGGCATGCCGGTGGCGCGGGCGCCGGCGGCCGAGGCGTCCTCGGCCTCGCGGAGGGCGGTGGCGGACTCGTCCAGGGCGGTCTCGAGTTCCGGCACGTACCCGGTCAGGGCGTCGCGGATCGCGTCGTAGCGGCCGGACATCTTCAGCAGCGAGGACGCGACCTCCCCGCTCTTCTTCCGGACGGCGTCGGCCGAGGCGCCCTTGAACTGCGACTCGTCGCCCTCGCCGATCTTCCTCAGGACGTCGGCCTCGGAACGGATCTCGTCGGCGATGGACCGGTAGTAGGTGACGAGCTCCTGCACGACGGGGACGTCGGCGACGATCGGGTCGGACCCCTCGCCGAGGAGCGCCCAGTTCCCTCCGCGGGCGGGCATCAGGCGGCCGTCCCGTCGGTGTGCTCGGTGGTCAGCTTGTCGGCGAGGTCCTGCTCGAGCGAGGACCAGTTCTCGACGGACTTCTGCATCTTGTCGTGCAGGTCCTTCACCGCGCCCTTCATCTTGTTGCGGTGGATCTTCCAGTCGCCGGAGAAGTCGTGCATGGCCTTCTGGACGTCGTGCTGCCCGTAGACCTCGGTCAGGGCGCGGTCGTCCGACTTCTGGTGCTCGAGCTCGTCCGAGATGTGCTGCAGCTTGGTGGCCGAGTCCTCGAGGACGGCCTTGGTGATGATGAGGTCTGCCATGGGTGCTCCCGATCGATGCCCGTGCCGGTGGAGGTGGACCGGGCGGCCCGGCTCTGGGCCGCCCGGTGTCCCGCGCTACTTGATGGCGTTCGCGAGCTCGGTGTCGGTCTGCTGCAGCGCCTCGGCGGCCTTGTTCAGGTACATCGACATGCCCTCGAGACCCTCGATGGTCTTCGTGGCACCGTCGTTGAACTCCTGGTACGAGTTGCCGAAGGCGACCGAGGACTGGTCGGTGACGTAGCCGCCGGAGATGAGCGAGTCCACCAGCGCCTTGAGCTCACGGAGCTTCGAGGTGATGTCCTGCTCGCCGTTGACGAGGCGGGTGGCGGCGTCCTGCATCTCGCCGTAGGTGACGTTCAAGTTGGGCATTGCGTGCTCCTGGTCTCGATGTCGTTCACCTCCGGAACCGGAGGCCTCGACGACCGTACCGAGCGGTCCACCCCCGGACGAGGGGGTTCAGACCCTGTTCACCGAGCGTTCCCCGTCGGGCCGACGAGCGGCCGGGAGGCGCACCGACCGGACGACAGGCGGGTCCCCGTCACGACGAGCGGGTCGCCGTCACGACGCGCGGGTCACCGTCACGACGGGTGCCGACGGCGGACGCACCGTCCGGGGACGACGAAGGGCGGGCCTCCCGTTCGGGAGACCCGCCCTCGGCGGTGCTGGGTGCTGCTACTTCGCGGCGACGACCTTCAGCGAGATGGTCGCGACGATGTCCTCGCGCAGACGCACGGTGGCCTCGTGGTCACCGACGGTCTTGATGGTCGCGGGGACCTCGACCTTGCGCTTGTCGAGCGAGCCGACGCCCTGCGCCTGGACGGCGTCAGCGACGTCACCCGGGCGGACGGAGCCGAAGAGACGACCGTCCTTGCCGGCCTTGACCGACAGCTGGATGGTGGCGTTCTCGAGCTTCATCTTGAGGTCCTGGGCCTCTTCGATGGTGGCGAGCTCGCGCGCGGTACGAGCAGCACGGATCGACTCGACCTGCTTCTCGCCGCCCTTCGACCACGACACGGCGAAGCCCTGCGGGATCAGGTAGTTGCGGGCGTAGCCGTTCTTGACGTCGACGACGTCACCGGCGGAACCGAGGCCGGAGACCTCGTGGGTGAGGATGAGCTTCGACATGTGTCGACCTCCGATCAGCGGCCGGAGCCGGCGTAGGGGAGGAGCGCCATCTCACGGGCGTTCTTCACGGCACGGGCGATGAGGCGCTGCTCCTGGACGGAGACGCCGGTGATGCGACGGGCGCGGATCTTGCCACGCTCCGAGATGAACTTGCGAAGGGTCGCGACGTCCTTGTAGTCGATGACGCCGACCTTGATCGCCTTCGCGGGAGCGGCGTTCTTGCCGCCCTTACCGCGAGGCTTCCGGCGGTCGCCGGTGCTCTTTCCAGCCATTGTTTGTCCTTAGAGAAGAAGTTGTGTCGTCAGACCGCTGAGGATCAGAACGGGGTCTCGTCGTCGTAGGTGCCGCCGGGGGTGCTCCACACGTCGTTCGACTGTGCGTTGCCACCGCCCTGCTGACCACCCTGCGGGGACCACGGGGCGTCGGACTGACCGCCGCCACCGTTGTTGTTCCAGCCGCCGCCGTTGCCGCCACCGGAGTTGCCCCCGGCGCCGCCACCGACCTGGCCGCGTCCACCGCCGCCACCGCCGCTGCCACCCGGTGCACGGGTGATCTGGGCGGTCGCGTACCGCAGCGAGGGGCCGATCTCGTCGACCTCGAGCTCGATGCTCGTGCGCTGCTGACCCTCACGGTCCTGGTAGGAACGCTGACGGAGACGACCCTGCGCGATGACGCGCGAGCCCTTCGTCAGCGACCCCGCCACGTGCTCGGCGAACTCGCGCCACACACTCGCACGGAGGAACAGCGCGTCGCCGTCCTTCCACTCGTTCGCCTGACGGTCGAACGTGCGAGGAGTCGACGCGATGGTGAAGTTCGCCACGGCGAGCCCGTTCTGCGTGTAGCGCAGCTCCGGGTCCGCGGTGAGGTTGCCCACCACCGTGATGACGGTTTCGCCGGCCACGGGCTACTCGGCGCTCGCGGTCGCGGTGGCCGTCGCGTTGGCGGCCTTGCGGGCGGCACGGGCCTCGTCGCGCTGCTTCTGCGCGGCGACCTGGGCCATGCCCTCTTCGGCGCGGAGGACCTTGGTGCGCAGGACGGCCTCGGAGAGACCGAGCTGGCGGTCCAGCTCCTTGGCGGAGTCGGCGGACGACGTGAAGTTCACGACGGCGTAGATGCCCTCGTTCTTCTTCGCGATCTCGTAAGCGAGCCGGCGACGGCCCCAGACGTCCACGTTGTCGACGGTGCCACCGTCGTTGCGGATGACCGCGAGGAACTTGTCCAGGCTGGGAGCGACGGTGCGCTCATCGATCTCGGGGTCGAGGATCGCCATCAGTTCGTACTGGTGCATGCGGAACCCACCTCCTCTGGTCTCAGCGGCCCCGGGCAGTTCCCGGGACAGGAGGGTTGATGCATATGCCCCGGCACGCAGAAGGCGCGCGAGACAACCTGCCCATCGTAGCGGACGGCCTGGAGGCACGCCACCGTCGAGTGGATCAGCCCTCGTCGCGGGACGCCCACCAGGTGCGGAGGCGCGCCTCGGCGTCCTCCGGCCCGAGCGGCCCCTCGTCCATGCGCGCCTCGAGCAGGAAGCGGTACGCCTCGCCCACGGCCCGCCCCGGCGGGATGTCGAGGATGCGCATGATGTCGTCCCCGGAGAGGTCGGGACGCATGGAGTCGAGTTCCTCCTGCTCCGCGAGGACGGCGATCCGGGCCTCCAGGTCGTCGTAGGCGAAGCCGAGCCGGTCCGCCTTCCGGCGGTTCCGGGTGGTGACGTCGGAGCGCGTGAGCTCGTGCAGCCGCTCGAGCTGGTCGCCGGCGTCGCGGACGTAGCGGCGGACGGCCGCGTCGGTCCAGGCGCCCTCGGTGTACCCGAAGAACCGCAGGTGCAGCTCGATCAACCGAGAGACCGCGGCGATCGTGTCGTTGTCGAAGCGGAGGGCGCGGAGCCGCTTCTTGGCCAGCTTCGAGCCGACCAGGTCGTGGTGGTGGAAGCTCACCGCGCCGCCGGGCTCGAGCTTCCGCGTCGCCGGCTTGCCGATGTCGTGCAGCAGGGCGGCCAGGCGCAGCACGGTGTCCGGGGCGTCCCCGGGGTGCCGCTCGGCCTCGTACCCGATGGCCTGGGTGAGGACGGTGAGCGAGTGCTCGTACACGTCCTTGTGGTGGTGGTGCTCGTCGATCTCGAGCCGCATCGCGGGCAGCTCGGGCAGGAAGCGCTCGGCGATCCCGGTGTCGACGAGCAGCCGGACCCCTCGACGGGTTCGGAGGTGTTCAGGAGCTTCACGAGTTCGTCCCGCACGCGCTCGGCGGAGACGATGTCGATCGAGTCGGCGAGCTCGGCCATGGCGTCGCGCACGTCGTCGGACACGGTGAAGCCGAGCTGCGCGGTGAAGCGGGCGGCACGCATCATGCGGAGCGGGTCGTCCCGGAACGAGATGCGGGCGGCCTGCGGGGTGGCGAGCCGACGGGCGAGCAGGTCCTCGACACCGCCGTGCACGTCGACGAGTTCGCGCTGGGGGAGTCGGAGCGCCATCGCGTTCACGGTGAAGTCGCGGCGGAGCAGGTCGTCCTGGATGGTGTCGCCGAACGTGACCTCGGGCTTGCGGGTCTCGCCGTCGTAGACGTCGCTGCGGTACGTGGTGATCTCGACCTGCTCGCCCCGGACCAGTGCGGCGATGGTGCCGAACTGCCGGCCGACGTCCCACGTGGTCTTCGCCAGCGGTCCGACGATCGACAGGATCGTGTCCGGACGGGCGTCGGTGGTGAAGTCGAGGTCGGTGACGGGACGGCCGAGGAAGGCGTCGCGGACGGGCCCGCCGACGAGGGCGAGCTCGTGACCGGCAGCCGCGAACGCCCGCGCGAGGACGTCGACGGTGTCGGTGGCTGCGAGTGCGTCGAGTCGCTCGACGGCCTGGGCTACGGACTGCATGACGCCGTCGATCATCCCAGATCGTGGCGTCGAGCACCTGCGCGCCCGCCTGCCGCCATGGTCCGCCCTCGTACACTCGTCGTGGCCCGCTCCGACCAGGGCCCTCTCACATGCAGACACTCCGTACCGTGCTCGCCGCCGCCGCGACCGCTCTGGTCACCGCCGGACTGGTCGTCGCGCCAGCCGCCGGGGACCTCGCCGGCGCCGCGACCACCACGACGCCGGCCGCCCCGTCGCCCGCCCAGACCGGCACGACCTCGGTGGAGCTGACGCCCACCGGGCGTGGTGTCCTCGAGCTCGGTGACGACCTCTCGCTCTCCCTGACGGTGACGAACGACACCGACACGGCCCTGCCGCCGGGGGCCGCGGACCTCCACATCAACCGGTCCGTCGTCGGCACGCGGGACATCCTCACCGACTGGCTCGGCGACACCACGACGGACGGGTGGACGGGCCCGACGATCGACGAGGTCGAGGTCCCCGAGGTTCCGGCGCACCGGTCGGTCACGATCAGCTCCATCTCCGTGCCGTTCGCCGACGTCCGGCTCGGCACGCTCAACCCGTTCGGCGCCCGACGCATCGCGGCCTCGTACGTCGCGGGCTCGACCCTCGCCGTCGGCCGCTCCGCCTTCACGTGGAACCCCGCTCTCGACCACGCCCCGGTCGACGTCGCCGTGGCCATGCCCGTCACCGTCCCCGCGACCGACGACGGCCTCCTGCCGGCCGGCACCCTCGCCGCCGACACCGCCGTCGACGGCACCCTCACGAAGCAGCTCGACGCCGCGGAGGGGCACAGCGTCGCCCTCGCGGTCGACCCGCGCATCATCGCGTCCATCCGGATCCTCGGCGACGACGCCCCGAGCTCCGCGACGGCCTGGCTCGACCGGCTGGAGGGCCTCCGGAACGAGAAGTTCCCGCTCGCCTACGCCGACGCGGACGTGGCCGGTCTGCGGCAGGCGGGGTCGCCCGGCATCGCCGCGCCGATCTCGTTCGACCAGGCGATCGCCGCCGCCGTCGACGCCGACCGCTTCCCCGGCGCGACCCCGAGCCCGACCGTCGCACCCACGGACGGCGCGACCCCAGGCGTGACCGGTACCGATGCGAACGGTACCGACGCGACCGCCCCGGCCACGACCCGGGACAGCACCGGTCGGGGCAGCGCCTCCGCCCCGACCGACGACGGCACGTCCGACGACGGCACGTCCGACGACGGCACGTCCGGCAACGGCACGCCCGGCGACGGCACGGGCACCGGCGACCCCGGGGCCGACGCACCGAGCACCCTCCCCACGTCCCAGTCCCTCGTCGACTTCCCCTGGACGCTCGACACCGTCGCCTGGCCCGCCGAGGGCGGCGTCGCCTCGGACGACCTCGGAGCCCTGCGCGAGGCCGGCTACCGCTCCGCCATCGTCTCGAGCGGCAACACCTCGGCCGGCGGCAGCACCACGATCGCCGCGTCCGAGAAGATCGGCGGCACCCAGGCCCTCGTCTCCGACCAGGCGATGTCCGACCTGCTGCAGGACGCCGCCACGGCCACCGACGGCCGGGCGTACTGGAAGGCGATGACGAAGCTCTCCGCCACCCTCGCGACCGTCGCCGTCCAGGGCACCGCGAGCGGGCCGGTCCTCCTCACGCTCGACCGCACCTGGCCGACCGACTCCGCCCGCATCGACCAGGCCCTCAGCGCCCTCGAGAGCACCGCCTGGGTCTCCCCGACCGACTTCTCCACCGTCGTCGACGCCACCCCCGGTTCCCTCACCCTGCAGAGCAGCAGCGTCGGGGACGAGCGACTCGACACGCTCCGCCGCCTGGTCCGGTCCGAGCAGGACCTGACCGACTTCGCCAGCGCCGTCCAGGACCCCGCGACGGTCACCGCCCCCGCCCGCCTGACGACCCTCGCCGCCGCCTCGAACGCCTGGCGCACCGACACCACCGGCCTCGACGCGCTCGTCGACCGCATCACCGCGGCGAACGAGAAGACCATCCGCAGCGTCGGCATCGTCAACTCGAGCGACATCACGCTGCTCGGTGACCGGTCGTCGCTGCCGATCTCGGTCCGCAACCGCTCCGACCACCCCGTCACGGTCTTCCTGACGGTCACGCCGTCGAACTCGTTCCTGCGCATCGAGCGGAACGCCGTCGAGGTCACGATCCAGCCGCGCTCCTCGACCCGCACCACGTTCCCGGTGCAGTCGGTCGCGAACGGCAAGGTCGAGCTGTCGATGTCGCTCACCAGCGCCACCGGCGCCCGCATCGCCACGCCCGCGACCGTCGAGATCAACGTGCAGGCGCAGTGGGAGACCGTCATCACGGCCGTCGCCGCCGCAGCCGTCATCGCCGTCTTCGGCTTCGGCATCGTCCGCAACGTGCGCCGACGCCTCCGCCGCCGCAACGGCGAGGTCGAGCCCGAGGACGAGGACCCGAACCGCCCGCTCGAGGTGCAGCCCGCCGGCCCCGGCGAGACCGCCGCCACGACCGCGTCGGCCGCCGGCCCCGTGTCCGCTGCGGCTGCTGCCGGCCCTGCTGCCGCCACGACGGGGCGGACCACCGTCGCGCAGTCCGCCGCCGACACCCGGACGGGAGGCGCGACCCCCGTCCCCGGGGCGGCCACCGCCGTCGCCGCGGCCAGCTCCGGCACCGACACCGTCGGTGGGGACGGCGACCGTCTCGAGGACGCGATCATGCGTGCCGGGGTGACGGCGAGCCTCCCGTCCGACGACCGGGACGACGACCGCACCCGCGACGACCGTGGCCGGTCCGCGGACCGTCGCCAGCACGAGGAGCCGACCATCAGCGCCACCCCTTCCGCCGAGACCGCCGCCACCGCTCCGGAAGGCGGGCGGAACCTCGGGCGGGCGAGCGCCATGCTCGCAGCCGGCACGATGATCTCGCGGCTGCTCGGCTTCGCGAAGACGTTCGTGCTCGCGTACGCGATCGGTCAGACGAACTCGCCGTCGGCCGACGCCTTCGCGGTCTCGAACCAGCTGCCGAACAACATCTACGCGCTCATCGCCGGCGGTCTGCTGTCCGCGGTGCTCATCCCGCAGATCGTCCGCTCGATGAAGCAGGAGGACGGCGGCCGCGCGTACGTCAACAAGATCGTCACGCTCGGTGCCACGGTCTTCGTCGTCATCACGATCGTCGCGACCCTGCTCGCACCGGTGCTCGTCCGCCTGTACTCGGCGCAGGCCCACGACGGCAAGGGCTTCTCGCCCGCCACCACCGACCTCGCCGTGGCGTTCGCCTTCTGGTGCCTGCCGCAGATCCTCTTCTACGCGGTGTACTCGCTGCTCGGTGAGGTGCTCAACGCCAAGCAGGTGTTCGGGCCGTTCACCTGGGCGCCGCTCATCAACAACGTCATCGCGATCTCGGGCCTCGTCGTCTTCATCGCGCTGTTCGGCACCCGCACGGTGAACGCCGGCACCGACGACTGGACCCCGGTGAAGATCGCGGTGCTCGCCGGCAGCGCCTCGCTCGGCGTCCTCGCGCAGGCCGCGTTCCTGCCCTTCTTCTGGAAGCGCGCCGGCCTGACGTTCCGCCCCGACTTCCGCTGGCGCGGCGTCGGCCTCAAGGCCACGGGCACCGCCGCGGGCTGGCTCTTCGCGATGATCCTCGTGACGCAGCTCGCCGGGATCGTGCAGTCCCGCGTGGCGTCGCTCGGCTCGGGCAACGCCGGCAACGCGGTGCTGCAGAACGCCTGGCTGCTGTTCATGCTGCCGCACTCGATCATCGCCGTGTCGATCGCCACCGCGTACTTCACGCGGATGAGCCACGACGCCGACCGGGGCGACCTCGACGCCGTCCGCCGCAACCTGTCGCTGTCCCTGCGGATCGTCGGCCTGTTCACGGTGTTCTCGAGCGTCGCGCTCATGGTCGTCGCGGTGCCGTTCGGACGGATGTTCTCGAGCACGTTCGAGGGCGCGCTGTCCATCGGCGGCGTGCTGCTGGCCTACATGCCCGGCCTGGTGCTGTTCAGCATGCTCTTCATCATCCAGCGGGTGTTCTGGGCGATGCACGACCACCGGACGCCGTTCCTCATGCAGCTCGTCCAGTCGGGCCTCTTCGTGGTCGGGGCCCTCGCGGTCACCACGCTGCCGGGTGACGTCATCGGCCTGGCGGTCGCAGCGTGCACGACCGTCGCCGGTTCCGCCCAGACCGTCGTCGCCCTCGTCATCGTCCGCCGCCGGTTGCACGGCATCGAGGGGCCGATCGTCACGCGTTCCCACCTGCAGTTCGTGGTCGCGGCACTCGTCGCGGGCGCGGTGGGTCTGGTCGTCGTGAACTTCTTCGGCGCCTTCCGCGAGGACGGCTTCGCGATGGCGGACTTCACGAGCGCGGTCATCACCGTCGTCCTCGGCGGGGTCGTCATGGTGGCCGTGTACTTCGGCGTCCTGGCCCTCCTCCGCAACGCCGAGGTCCGCAGCGCCGTCGACCTCGTCCGCGCCCGTCTCGGCCGCTGATCCGCGTCCCGTCGCTCACGGCTGCCGGGGAATGTCCCGTCGCTACCATGGGTTCTCCCGGTAGCACGCAACGGAAGGGCAGTCATGCGCGAGCTCATCATCATCGGTTCCGGCCCCGCCGGGTTCACGGCCGGCATCTACGCCGCGCGCGCTGAGCTGAAGCCGCTCATCGTCGCCTCGAGTGTCGAGACCGGCGGTGAACTCACCAAGACCACCGAGGTCGAGAACTTCCCGGGCTTCCCCGAGGGCGTCCAGGGCCCCGACCTCATGATCAAGATGCAGGAGCAGGCCGAGAAGTTCGGCGCCGAGGTCCTGTACGACGACGCCGTCTCGGTCGACCTCACCGGTCAGGTCAAGAAGGTCACCGTCGGCTCCGGCGAGACCTACGAGGCCCTCTCGGTCATCTACGCCACCGGCTCCGCCTACCGCCACCTCGGCCTCGCCGACGAGGAGCGCCTGTCCGGCCACGGTGTCTCGTGGTGCGCCACGTGCGACGGCTTCTTCTTCCGCCAGAAGAACATCGCCGTCGTCGGCGGCGGTGACTCCGCCATGGAAGAGGCGACGTTCCTCACCCGCTTCGCCGACAAGGTGACGGTCATCCACCGCAAGGACTCCCTGCGCGCGTCGAAGATCATGCAGGACCGCGCGATGAACGACCCCAAGATCGCGTTCGCGTGGAACAAGGAGGTCACCGGCATCACGGGTGACTCCGCGGTCGAGGGCGTCACGCTCAAGGACACCGTCACCGGCGAGGAGTCCTCGATGGCACTCGACGGCCTGTTCATCGCGATCGGCAACGACCCGCGCACGCACCTCGTGCACGGGCAGCTCGAGATCGCACCCGAGGGCACGCTCGCGGTCGAGGGTCGTTCCTCCCGCGCGGCCGGCGTCCCCGGTGTGTTCATCGCCGGCGACGTCCTCGACCCCACCTACCGCCAGGCCATCACGGCTGCCGGTTCGGGTGCCGTGGCCGCCCTCGACGCCGAGAAGTACCTCGCCGACCTCGACCACGGTCTCACCGACCAGGCCGAGGGCGTCACCCCGACCGAGGCGATCATCGACGTCACCGCCCGGGTCTGACCCCGGCGCGGCCGACCGGGGGAATGCCCCGCCGGCCGACCACGTTCCCCTCACCGAACCGACTTCCGTCGAAGGAGCAAACATGTCCAGCGCCAAGGCCGTCACCGACGCCACGTTCGAGGCCGAAGTCCTCAAGTCCGACAAGACGATCCTCGTCGACTTCTGGGCCGAGTGGTGTGGCCCGTGTCGTGCGGTGTCGCCGATCCTCGACCAGATCGCCGCGGAGCACGCCGACAAGATCGAGATCGTCAAGCTCAACGTCGACGACAACCCCCAGTCGGCGATGAACTACCAGATCACGTCGATCCCGGCGATGAAGGTGTTCAAGGGCGGCGAGGTCGTCAAGACCGTCATCGGCGCCAAGCCGAAGCCGGCCCTCGAGGCGGACCTCGCCGACTTCCTCGCCTGAGGAACCGGCACAGCGGGAACCGCGCACAGACCCGGACGCCCCGTCCTCCATTCCATCGGAGGGCGGGGCGTTCGCCTGTCCGGAGGCCCGTCCCAGGTCCGCCGACGCGGCGGACGCTGGGTGGGCCTCCAGGCCGGTGCCAGGCCACGGATCGGCGATCGGCCCGTGACACGCAGCGACGGATGCCCGGCTGCATGTCGTACTGTGGCGAGAACGACCGAGTGGAGGAAACTCGATGACGAACGGCAACAGTCTCGATCCGTGGTACGACTCCTACGCCCAGCGCACCGCCGGGCTGAGCGCCTCCGAGGTCCGAGCTCTGTTCGCCGTCGCGTCGAGGCCCGAGGTGGTCTCGCTCGCGGGCGGCATGCCCTACGTCTCCGCGCTGCCGCGTGAGCTCGTCACCGGCTCCATCGACCGCGTCATGAACGAGGACGCTGCGATGGCGCTGCAGTACGGCGGGGGACAGGGCCTGCGCTCCCTCCGCGAGCACATCGTCGACGTCATGAGCCTGGAGGGCATCCGTGCCAGCGCCGAAGACGTCGTCGTCACCACGGGGTCCCAGCACGCCCTCGACCTCGTGACGCGCCTGTTCATCGACCCGGGCGACGTCGTGCTGGCCGAGTCGCCCTCGTACGTCGGCGCGATCGGTGTGTTCCGGTCGTACCAGGCCGAGACCGTCCACGTGGCGACCGACGAGCACGGGTTGGTCCCCGAGGCACTCCGCGAGACGATCGGCCGTCTGCGGGCCGCTGGCAAGCGGATGAAGTTCCTGTACACGATCCCGAACTTCCACAACCCGGCCGGCGTCACGATGAGCCGCGAGCGCCGCATCGAGGTGCTCGACATCTGCCGCTCGAACAACATCCTGGTGCTCGAGGACAACCCCTACGGGCTGCTCTGGTTCGACGAGCCCGCACCCCAGGCCATCCGGTCCATCGACGACGAGGGGGTCGTGTACCTCGGGTCGTTCTCGAAGACCCTGGCACCCGGCTTCCGTGTCGGGTGGGCCCTCGCACCGCACGCCATCCGCGAGAAGCTCGTCCTCGCCAACGAGTCGGCCGTCCTCGCGCCGAACTCGTTCGGTCAGTACGTCGTCAACGCCTACCTCGACGCCGCGGACTGGAAGGGTCAGGTCGACTCGTTCCGGGGGATCTACGCCGAGCGCCGCGACGCCATGCTGTCCGCGCTGGGGGAGTTCCTGCCCGACCTGCGGTGGACCGTCCCGAACGGTGGCTTCTTCGTGTGGCTCTCGCTGCCGGACTCCCTCGACTCGAAGGGCATGCTGCCCCGCGCGGTCAAGGAGCTCGTCGCCTACACACCGGGCACGGCGTTCTTCGCCGACGGCCGCGGGGCCGGCAACATCCGCCTCTCGTTCTGCTACCCGACGCCGGAGCAGATCCGGGTCGGCGTCAAGCGGCTCGCGACGGTCGTCAACGACGAGCTCGAGCTCGTCGAGACCTTCGGGCCCGCGACACGACCGGCCACCACGGTGAGCACCTCGACCGTCAGCTCGCCGCCGCCGAACCTGTCCTGACCGGGCATTTCCGTACCTCCGTGCATCGCCGTGCACGGTGACGCAGACCCCTCGTGGAGGAACAACCCCATGGCCGAGTTCGCCCGCCGTCACGTCGTCGTCGTCGCTGGGGGCATCTCCCACGAGCGTGACATCTCGCTCCGATCGGGACGCCGTGTCGCCGACTCGCTGGCCGGGTACGGCTGGCAGGTCGACCTGCGCGACGCGGACGCGTCCCTCCTGCCGGCCCTGACCGACGATCGACCCGACGTGGTCTGGCCCGCACTGCACGGTGCCTCCGGCGAGGACGGCGCGCTCCGCGGCATCCTGGAGGCGCTCGACATCCCGTACGTCGGCTCGCGGTCCACCTCGGCCCGGCTCGCGTGGGACAAGCCGACCGCCTCGGCGCTCGTCTCCCGCGCCGGCGTCCGGACCCCGCGGTCGGTCACCCTGTCGCACGACGTCTTCCGCGAGCTCGGCGCCGTGGGCGTCCTGCAGGCGATCGCCGCAGAGCACCCGGTACCGCTCGCCGTGAAGCCGGCCCGCGGCGGCAGCGCCCAGGGGGTGACCCTGGTCGAGCACGCGGACGACCTGCCCCGCGCGATGGTGTCGGCGTACACGTACTGCGAGGACGCCGTCGTCGAGCAGCTCATCCGTGGCACCGAGATCGCCGTCGGCATCATCGACACCGGCGACGGCCCCCTCGCACTGTCGCCGGTGGAGATCGTGCCGCGCAACGGGGTGTACGGGTACGAGGCTCGGTACAACGCGGGGGAGACGACGTTCTACACGCCGGCTCGCCTGCCCGAGGAGCAGTTGCGTGCAGCCTCTGCGGCAGCCGTGCTCGCGCACCGGGCGCTCGGGCTGCGGCACGTGTCGCGTGTGGACCTCATCGTGGACGGGGCGGGGACGCCGTGGTTCCTCGAGGCCAACGTGCTGCCGGGGCTGACGGAGACGTCGCTCGTGCCGCAGGCGCTGTCAGCGTCGGGGTTCGACCTCGGGTGGACGTACGCGGAGCTCGCGGAGCAGGCGATCCGGGACCACTCGGCCTGATCCGTCGGACGTTCCACGTGGAACATCCCCTGATGTCGAACGGAAGACTGACCGCCCTCTGCTGATGGCCGCCGTGGGACGTTGCTCGTGCGGGAGAGGGTTCCGTCCGATCGTCGTGCAGAGGCGGCCAGGGGAGCGCGGCGGTAGCGCTGTCCTCCGGGCCCTGAGACGGCCTCCTGGGCCACGGAGCCCCTCGGGCGAGCGTCGGGCGTCTCCCCTTCGTCTGAGGCCGTCCTGACGCACTGTGAGCGCTTCGGGGCGGCACCAGACTCCGCGGGCGAAGCGGGCGACTGCGCCCGATGCGAGCTGGCCGTCCTGCAGGCCCAGCGGGAGGGTCCGCTTCACGAATCCGCTGCAGTGGACAGGAGCGGCTCCGCTGGCTTTCCTCAACCAGGAGCGGCTTGACTCAGAGTCGGAGCGCTGCGGGTCGCCCGTGCAGGCATCGCCGCAGTCGATCATGTACGTGGCGGCGTGGTCCTTCTCGCGACCGTGGCCGCCCCGATAATTCGCCGAACAGCCGGACAGCCGGATATCGGCTCGGGGTAGATCCGCTATCTGGCCGGGCGATCTCGCCAGAGGGCGCCCGCCTTCCGGCTTGCGGCCGCAGATGCTCCGTGACCTCGTACCGTGCCTCGGGCACTCGCTCGCGCCCCGGCCGCCCACGATGGTCCTATCGCGATGTGAGCTCTCGGCAGCCGGCAGTCTGGGCCCCGCCAGGATCGCGGACCGCCAATCGCCCGCCCAGGAACCAGCCGACCGCGACAATGTCCCCGCGACGACCCCGACGCAGAAGTCGGCCTGAGCGCGCGGCGTCTCTCGCGCACCGCACTGCCGACCGTGGTCATGCTCCGCCGCCGCTCCAGGACAGGTGGCACTGGTCCTGCTCCGCGTCGACCGATACCGGTTCTTCACGGAACGGAGCGTGTGTCGCCTCGGGCTACACCGTCGAGACCCGAGGGAGCGAGTGTCATCCGTTCGCTCCGTCACGTCGGCGGCTCAGCCCTGATCGGCGACTGCAGCGGGCCGACCATCGCCCTCCCGACCGTCGCCATCCCGGCGACCCCGATCCCTGCGCTGATCGCTCCGTTCCCCCGCAGCCCGAGCACCGTGCCCTCAACGTCCGAGCCGCTGACACGACGATCGCTTCCGACTCAGAGTGGCGCCCGTGCGATGCCTGACCCCGGCACGGTGTGCGATCCAGACACCCACGCTGGGCAACTCCGTCAGAGTTCCGCCTGACTGCGCTCCGGCTGCACAGCGCAGTCGCCCTAGCCGTCGGGGCTGAGGCCTCGGGGAAGCCGGTTCCACGTGAAACATTTTTGTCTGGCCGACACCTCCACCCGACTGCGGGCCCGCATCGCGGGAGCTTCCGCTACCCGGACCTCTCGCGAGGGATCTAGCGAGCTCCACGCCGCTGCTGCGGCCAGCGACTCGCGCACCCGGCGCTCTGCGCAGGAGGCTTCGGCAAGCACAGAAGGTCTGGGGGGAGCTGGGCAGTGCGCTCTCAACCCATGGCTACCCGCGGAGCCGTAACTTCGCGGCGAAGTCGGGGCAACGCCGCCCTCTCTGCGAGGGGGCGATGCTCCCGCGTGGCATCCACCCCGGCAGGGTGCCTCGTGGGCGTCTAGCTGGGCCTTCCAAACAGGTTTCACGTGGAACATCGGCCCGCTCTTCCCGCCGCGGAAGCTGCCCACCGGCCACGAGATGGGTACGGAACCTCAACCAGCCCTCCTGAGCCGGCAAAAAGCGGACCCCGATGCCGACGCTTCCAGATTCATCCATCTCGCCAGAACTGCGCTCACAGGGTCCTGCAACGAGTTCAGCAGGAGAGATGGCACTGTCCGCACAGGGAGATGCGACCGGACCTCGGCATCCAGCGCTCGGTACCGATGCCCGGGCGACAGCTCTCCAGTGAGCGGGCGACACATCTGTGCGCAGTTCAACGACAGGGCACATCTCGGGGACCCCGATCGGCCGGCCGGCGCTGAGCTGACGGGCGCGCGGGCCGGACAAACGTTGGGCGGCGCGCGGGGCGGACAGAACACACCGGGTGGCGCGCGGGCTGACGAACATCCGGCGGCGCGCAGGAGGGGCCAAACGTCGGGCGGCGCGGCGGCGGACGAACATCCGGCGGCACGCAGGAGGGGACAGACACCGGGCTGCGCGCAGGGGCAGTCAAACGTCCGGCGGCACGCAGGAGGGGACGGACATCCGGCGGCGCACGGGGCGGACGAACGTTCGGCGGCGCGTGGGAGCGGCCGAACGACGGGCGGCGGGGACGGGCCGTAGTCGAGGATCGCGGATCGGCGATCGCCGATCGCCGCTGACCATCACCGCGGAGCGGCACCGGTCGGCGGTTAGCGGGTGCCGGGTACCACGAGTCCGACGATGAGTGCTGCGTGCCACGGGTCCGGTGACGGGGGAGCGCGGCTCCGATCGACTGTGAACGACTGTGGGCAGAGGGTCGAGTGGCAAGCGAGGAGAGACCCCCGTCGGGCCGCGGTCGCACACGCACGTCGTGGTGATCAGACGACGGGACGACGAGGTGACCGGACCGGAGGCCGCCGAGCGAGGAACGAGCGGTCCGACGCAGGACCACTCGCCGATCAACGGAGCCGGGACACAGGTGAGCTACCGAGCGATCATCCACAGAGCTTCCGTGTGCTGCAGATCACGCGGGGCCCTGTCCACCGAGTCGCTACGGGGCGCCGAGCGGGCCTGTGGCTCAGCTGACGACACCGTTCCGACTGCAACCCTGGTCCTTCTGGAGTGCCGACGACCGTCATCCGCTGACGGCGCACGCTCAGCGGTCGGGTGGAGACCGCCTGTCGAGGACGGCCTGGACATCAGGACCAGCGCCGCGGCCGTCAGCGCTCCTGGTTCCGCCAGCGCGTGCTGCGTCCAACGCTCGCACCTCGTCGCCGCGCGTTCGAACCACCCGCCCGGGTCTGGACTTACCTCCGCGCCGCCGCAGCATGGTCCATCGACGCCGTGCACGGGCGCCTGACCGCCCTGCGCTCGCGGACCCTATCCCGAGTCGGCTCGACCCGTGCTCCAGCCCCACACGAGCGCACAGCGCCGTGGGGCCGGGCTCCTCAGCCCGCGAGGTCCTGCACCCCGAGCTCACCCAGGATGCGGTCGAGGTCGGCCGGCGTCGCGAAGTCGATCGTGACCGAGCCCTTTCGAGCACCGACGGCGATCTTCACGCGGGTGTTGAGACGATCGCCGAGCCGCTCAGCCATGTCGTTGAAGTGCACCTGCCGCTTCGACGGCGCCGCCGGGGTCTTCGCCGGAGTCTTCGTCGAGAGCTGTTGCGCGATCGCCTCAGCCGCGCGGACCGACAGGTCCTCGTTCACGATCTTCTCGGCGAGGTACTCCATCGCCTCAGCGTCGGGGGCCGCGAGGATCGCCCGAGCGTGCCCGGCCGACAGCACACCTGCTGCCACCCGACGCTGGACGGGGGAAGGGAGCCGGAGCAGGCGGATGGTGTTCGTGATCTGCGGCCGCGAGCGACCGATGCGTTGTCCGAGCTGCTCCTGCGTGATGCCGAAGTCGGCAAGGAGCTGCTGGTAGGCCGACGCCTCCTCGAGCGGGTTGAGCTGCGCGCGGTGCAGGTTCTCGAGCAGGGCGTCGCGGAGCATGGCGTCGTCAGGGGTGTCCTTGACGATCGCGGGGATCGTGGCGAGACCGAGTTCCTTCGTCGCGCGGAGACGGCGCTCGCCCATGATGAGCTCGTACTGCGGATCCGTGCCGGAGGCGCCGGGGATCGGGCGCACGACGATCGGCTGCAGGAGACCGATCTCCCGGATGGAGTGCACGAGTTCCTGCAGCTCCTCCTCGCGGAACTCTTTCCGCGGCTGCTGCGCGTTCGGCACGATGTCGAGGGGGTTGAGGTTTGCGAGCCGAGCGCCCGGCACCGCGAGCAGCTCTTCAGCCGTGCCGACCTGGCTGCCTGCCGCGCTGGCATCGGCAGCGGAGGTACCGCCGGTCGGGAAGAAGACGTCGACGGGACGCTCCTGGTGCTCGTCTACCGTCGGGATGAGAGCGCCGATACCGCGCCCGAGGCCAGTCCGCTTGGGTGCCATCAGTGCTTCGCTCCTCGTTCTGCGATCTCCGCCGCCGCTTCCAGGTAAGAGAGTGATCCGGACGAGTTCACGTCGTAGGACACGACGCTCTGCCCGTAGCTCGGCGCCTCACTGACGCGGACCGAGCGGGGGATCATGGCCTTCAGCACCTGGTCGCCGAAGTGCGTCCGGACGTCGTTCGCCACCTGGTTCGCCAGATTCGTCCGGCCGTCGTACATCGTCAGCAGGATCGTCGACACGGCGAGGTTCGGGTTGAGGTGCCGTTCGATGAGCTCGATGTTGCGCAGGAGCTGGCTCAAGCCCTCGAGTGCGTAGTACTCACACTGGATCGGGATCAGGACTTCCTTCGCGGCCACAAACGCGTTGATGGTCAGCAGGCCGAGCGAGGGCGGGCAGTCGATGAAGACGTAGTGGTACGGCTCGTCGACCGACGCGAGGTACTGGTCGAGGGCGGTGCGGAGTCGCTGCTCGCGCGCCACCAGGGAGACCAACTCGATCTCGGCGCCCGCGAGGTGGATCGTCGCCGGCACGCACCACAGGGTGTCGGACTCGGGGGAGCGCTGGACCGTGTCGGCCATCGGCGCCTCGTCCACGATCACGTCGTAGATGCTCGCGACCTCCGCCTGGTGGTCGATGCCGAGTGCGGTGGAGGCGTTGCCCTGCGGGTCGAGGTCGATCACGAGCACCCGCGCTCCGCCGTGTGCGAGCGCCGCCGCGAGGTTCACCGTGGTGGTCGTCTTGCCGACGCCACCCTTCTGGTTCGACACCGTCACCACGCGGGTCTTGTCCGGTAGCGGGAACTGCTGGGTGGCGATCGCACGCCGACGGCGGTTCAGATCGGCGATCTCCCGCGCCAAGGGCGTCGACGCGTCGTAGTCGGTCGATGAACTCAACGAGTGCCTCTTCCCCGGTCTGTGTTTCACGTGGAACATTGGGCCGTCGCCCCGACGCGCAGACCGACGAAGCGGCATCGCACAGCCGCCGTGGGCGACCGGCTCCGATCAGACCGGATCGGTGGCGTCAGTCAACTGTAGCCCGGAAGACGCGCGTGGTCTCCTCGACCACACCCACTCCGAGCTCCAGGACCTCGACGTCTTCGAGGCGCTTGCGAAGGATCACCTTGCGGGCCGCGGCGACCTCGTCATCGACGCGTGCGCCCTTCATGAGGATCAGCTGCCCGCCCGAACGCACGAGCGGCACGGTCAGCGGGATGAGCTTCGACAGAGCACTCACGGCCCGGGCAGTCACCTGGTCGAGGACGAGTTCGTCGGCCACGTCCTCAGCGCGGGCTCGGACGACCGTGACGTTCTCGAGACCGAGCCGACCGGCCTCACCGCACAACCACTCCACCCGGCGCTCCATCGGCTCGATGAGCGTCATCGACACATCAGGACGGGCGATGGCCAGGACCAAGCCCGGGAGGCCCGCACCGGAACCGACGTCTCCCACCGTGCCTCCTGCCTCCAGGAGCGGAGCGACAAGGGCAGAGTTGAGGATATGTCGCGTCCACAGCCGCGGCAGCTCGAGTGGGCCGATCAGCCCGAGCTCCTCACCGCGGCGCGCGAGCTCGTTCGTGAACGAGCGCGCGACGTCGATGCGGTCTCCGAAGAGCGTCGCGGCGACCGCCGGCTCGGATTCGAGTACCGGCGCGTCAGGAAAACCGACCTCGGTCATCGCGTGATGACCGTGTGACGGTCCCGACCCTCGCCCTCGGACTCCGAGCGGAAGCCCTTCTCGGCGACCAGGTCGTGCACGAGCTTGCGCTCGTAGGACGACATCGGGGGCAGCGCAGCCGTGGTCGAACCGGCCTCGATGCGCTCGACCGCGGTGTCGACGAGGCGCTGCAGCTCCGTCGCACGGGCATCCCGCGATCCACCGATGTCCAGGATGAGACGGCTGAACTCGCCCGTCTCCGCCTGCACGGCGATCCGGGTGAGCTCCTGCAGGGCCGACACCGTGTCCGGCTTCGCGAGGACACGGAGCGCTTCACCGTCGTCCGTCACCGTGAGGTAGACCCGCCCCTGGCGCTCCTCGATCTCGATGTCGCCGTCGAGGTCGCAGATGTCGAGGAGCTCCTCGATGTAGTCGGCGGCGATGTCCGCTTCGTCGCGGCTCTCCTCGTCGCCGTCCACTGCTGCCTGTCCGAGGTGCTGCTCGTCGTCGGTGGTGTCGACGACGGCTGCGGTGTCCTGCTCGGTCACTTGGTCTTCCCGTTCTTCTTGGCGCGGTTCTTGCCGACCGGCTGCTGGCGCTGGGTGGTGACACGGGCCTCCACCTCGGCGACGGAGGCACCCGTGCCGGCCTCGGTGAGGACCCCGGCGGTGGCCGGCGTCCCGCGACGCTGGGCCTTCTTGGCCAGTCGGGCCTCGCGGGCGAGGGCGGCCTCGGACCCGGGCGTCGGCATGCTGCGGATGACGAAGTACTGCTGCGCCATCGTCCAGACGTTCGAGGCGAGCCAGTAGAACATGACGCCGAGGGGGAACGAGAGACCCGAGATGACGAAGACCAGCGGGAGGATGTACAGCATCATCTTCTGCTGGCGGTACATCGGAGACTCCTTGGTCTCCGGGGACATGTTCTTGGCGACGAGCTGCAGCTGCGTGATGAACTGCGAGGCCGTCATCACGACGATCATGACGCCGGCGATGACGCGGACCTCCCAGCCGCCCGCGTTCGTGAAGGTCTCGTGCAGGGGGGCGCCGAACAGGGACGCGTTGCCGAAGGACTTCGCCAGGTCGCTCGAGAGCAGGCCGATGCCGGTCTTGTTGATCTGCGCCTCGTGCAGCACCGAGTACAGCGAGAAGAAGATCGGCATCTGGATGAGCAACGGCAGGCAGGAACTCAGCGGGTTCGTCCCGGTCTCCTTGTAGAGCGCCATGGTCTCGCGGGACATCGCCTCACGCGAGAACTGGTCCTTCTTGCCCTTGTACTTGTCCTGGATCTTCTTCAGCTGCGGCGCGACCTCGAGCATGCGGCGCTGCGACTTGATCTGGCGCACGAAGATCGGGATCAGCGCGGCGCGGACCACGAAGGTCAGGAAGATGATCGACAGGACCCAGGTGATGCCCGCCGAGGCGTCCATCCCGAGGGACTCGAAGATCCAGTGGAATCCGACGAGGATCGCGGACACCACCCATTTGAGCGGCCAGAGGATCGTACCGATGAGGTCCATGGGGACGGTCACGCCTTTCGAGTGCGCTGGGGGAGCAGCACCGGGCGGACCGGACCGCCCGAGGTCTGCTGTTGCTGCGGGATCGGCGCGAGCACGAACCCGAACCGACTGACGTTGAAGGGGCGGCGACGTTCCCTGACGTCGTCGATGCCACCGGCGGCCCAGGGGTTGCAGCGCGCGATGCGCCAGGCGCCCATGGCCGACCCGCGCACGACGCCGTACTGCTGGATGGCCTCGAGCGCGTACCGGGAGCAGGAGGGGTGGTAGCGGCAGACGTTGCCGTAGAGCGGCGAGACCACCGCACGGTAGGCCCGGAGCACGACGACGCACGCGTTGCGTGGGAGCAACGCGAGGACCCAGAGGAACCGGTTCATGCTGCCTTCTCCACACCGCGCGCGAAGGAGCGCGAGATGTCTTCGAGCAGGGTAGGCCACCCGGCCTGCGCGGCGGCTGGCAGTGCGCGCACGACGACGTCGTACCCGAGCGGCGCGCTCGGGAGCAGCCCGTGCGCGATCGCCTTCATGCGGCGGCGCACCAGGTTGCGCGTGACCGCGTTCCCGACCGTCTTCGCCACGATGAACCCGAACCTGGTGGGACCGCGATCGTCGTCGAGGCGACGGACCACCGACACGACGGCGTGCGCCGTGGCGCTCCTGCGGCCACGGCGCACGACCGTTCGGTAGTCGTCGCCTCGGACGATGCGGTTGGCTCGGGCCAACACGACGAGGACTCCGCGGATCAGGCGGAGAGCTCGGTGCGCCCCTTGCCGCGACGTGCGGCGAGGATGGCGCGCCCGGCGCGGGTGCGCATGCGGGCCCGGAAGCCGTGCTTCTTGGCGCGGCGGCGGTTGTTCGGCTGGAAGGTGCGCTTGCTCATGATGATCTCCACACGGCTGCTCGCGGCGAGCCGTCACGTATGCGTTGGTTGACGCGGAAGGCGCGACCGAACGGCCGCAGTCAACTGGACAACGGTAGATGACGACGGCTGGGAGGTCAAATGGTCGGTCGTCCCCTCCCGGCCCACCGCACGCACCACCGGGTTTCTCCACACTGGGGACAACTTCCGTTCGGTGCGACGCGCTCCGGTCCTTTACAGTTGTGTCACCGCACGGCCGGAAGCCCGGTACTGCGGGGGAGTACCCCCTCGGTCACCGTCCAGCGGGCCGTGGAGCACACTGTGGACAACCCTGTGGGAAGTCCGCCGGCCCGCGACCACGGGCCGGTGCGGACGCGGAGTCCCGACCGTCCGACGAACGCGGGGTGGCACCGGCACGGTGCGCGCGTCGCGGTGACACGGACACCAGCACAGCACCAGCCCCAGCACGTCGCGCCCTCCCGCCGAGCGGCGAAGCACACCCGAAGCCGCAACCAGCGACCAGACCAGGAGACCAGCGCGAGATGACGATGCCGGCCGACCCCGTCGAGGACCTCTGGTCGTCAGTGCTCGGCATCCTGTCCGACGACGACCGGATCACGCCGCAGCTGCACGGCTTCCTCAACCTCGTCGAGCCGAAGGGCGTGCTGGCCGGAACCCTGTACCTCGAGGTCCCGAACGACCTCACCCGCGGCATGCTCGAGCAGCGGATCCGGGTGCCCATCACCGAGGCCGTCGCCCGCATCGGCGACGACTCCGTCGCGAACTTCGCCATCACGGTGAACCCGGACATGGCATCGGAGCCGCGGGTCGACGCCGTCGCCGTGCCCTCGTACGCCGAACCCGTGCAGGAGCAAGTCCAGCAGAGCGCCGCACCGCGCCAGTACATCGAAGCGCCCTTCGTCCCGAGCCAGGTCGACTCCCCGGGCACCAGCGGCCGCCCCGAGTCCCGGCTCAACCCGAAGTACAACTTCGACAACTTCGTCATCGGTGCCTCGAACCGGTTCGCCCACGCCGCGGCCGTCGCCGTCGCCGAGGCGCCCGCCAAGGCTTACAACCCGCTCTTCATCTACGGCGACTCGGGTCTCGGCAAGACCCACCTCCTGCACGCGATCGGCCACTACGCCGAGAGCCTGTACCCGGGCATCCGCGTCCGGTACGTGTCCAGCGAGGAGTTCACCAACGACTTCATCAACTCGATCGCGAACAACCGCTCGAACCAGTTCCAGCAGCGGTACCGCGACATCGACATCCTGCTGATCGACGACATCCAGTTCCTGCAGGGGAAGGACTCCACGCAGGAGGCCTTCTTCCACACGTTCAACACGCTGCACGACCACAACAAGCAGGTCGTCATCACGTCGGACGTCGCGCCGAAGCACCTGACCGGCTTCGAGGACCGGATGCGCAGCCGCTTCGAGTGGGGGCTCATCACCGACGTCCAGGCCCCGGACCTCGAGACGCGCATCGCGATCCTCCGCAAGAAGGCGCAGTCCGACCACCTGCAGGTGCCGGACGACATCCTCGAGTTCATCGCGTCGAAGGTGTCGAGCAACATCCGCGAGCTCGAGGGCACGCTCATCCGGGTCACCGCGTTCGCGAGCCTGAACCGGACCGCCGTCGACATGGCGCTGGTGCAGACGGTCCTCAAGGACCTGATCACCCTCGACGAGGACAACGTCATCGCGCCGACGGACATCATCAACCACACCGCGGAGTACTTCAAGCTCTCGGTCGACGACCTCTACGGGTCGTCCCGTTCGCAGGCGATCGCGACGGCACGCCAGATCGCCATGTACCTGTGCCGGGAGCTGACGAGCCTGTCGCTGCCCAAGATCGGCCAGCTCTTCGGCAACCGCGACCACACCACGGTCATGTACGCGAACAAGAAGATCGCGGAGCTGATGAAGGAACGGCGCTCGATCTACAACCAGGTGACGGAGCTCACGAGCCGCATCAAGCAGGACCGCCGGTACCGCTAGCGGTCCGCGTTCCGCGCCCGCCACCCCCCTTCCAGGAGGCCCGTCCCAGACCCGGGATCGGCCTCCTTCTGCGTGCGTCCACCATCTGAGACGGTTCCATGCGGCGGATTCCCCACAATGTGGAAAGCCTGTGGATAACTGTGGAGGACACGCCGCCCGCTTGTACACAGCAGGAGGGGTGGTTGTGGAAACTGGGGATGGAAGTGGATAGATGATCCATCCTCATCCAGAGGGCGCTCACACGCCACCAACAAGTCACACGGTTGTAGTTCCCAGTCGTGGAGCGGCATCCCCAGAGTTGTCCACAGTGTGCACAGGCGTTAAGACCATTACTCCTCTCTTCTCTCTCCCTCTCCCTGGGCCAACCTTGTGGAGGGCCGAACGACAGGAATCCGCGGTCTGCCGCCGCTGTGCCACAATGGGGCGGCCGGGCAGTCAACCGATCGACAGGGGTCCACGCTGTGAAGTTCGAGGTCAACCGGGACGTCTTCTCCGAAGCCGTCTCCTTCGCGGTGAAGCTCCTCCCACAGCGCACGACCCTCCCGATCCTCTCCGGCGTGCTGATCCACGCCGAGGGCGACCGGCTCACGCTCTCCTCGTTCGACTACGAGGTCTCGGCGCAGACCTCGATCGCCGCACAGATCGACGATCCCGGCACTGTGCTGGTCTCCGGCCGTCTCCTGAACGACATCGCGAGCCGACTGCCGAACGCCCCGGTCAGCTTCTCCACCGAGGACTCCCGCATCACGGTCACCTGTGGCTCGGCGCACTTCACGCTGCTGTCCATGCCCGTCGAGGAGTACCCGACGCTCCCCGAGATCGGTCCGCAGACGGGTGTCATCCCGGGCGACTCCTTCTCGGAAGCCGTCTCGCAGGTGGCCGTCGCGGCGAGCCGCGACGACGTCACCCCGGTGATCACGGGCGTCCAGCTCGAGGTCGGTGAGCACGACGTCTCGCTCATCGCGACCGACCGCTACCGCGTCGCGGTCCGCACCATCCAGTGGGACTCGGGTCGTCCGGCCGCCGACGGCGACGCGGCCACGACCCTCCACGCCCTGGTCCCGGCACGCACCCTGCAGGAGGTGGGCCGCACCTTCGGCTCGGCCTCGACGGTGTCCGTGTCCATCAGCGGCGGCTCCGACCGCGAGCTCATCGCGTTCCACGCCGACGACAAGACCGTGACCTCGCTGCTCATCAAGGGCAACTACCCGCCGGTGCGTCGGCTCTTCCCCGAGACGGTCCAGGACCACGCGGTGATCAACACCGCGGAACTGGTCGAGGCCGTCCGACGGGTCTCCCTCGTCCTGGAGCGCGAAGCCGCGCTCCGGTTCTCCTTCTCGGTCGACGGGCTCACGCTCGAGGCGATCGGTTCCGAACAAGCGCAGGCATCAGAGTCGATCGATGCGTTGCTGACCGGTGAGGAGACGGTGGTCTCGTTGAAGCCGGCCTTCCTCCTGGACGGGTTGAACGCGGTGCACTCCGAGTTCGTCCGGATCTCCTTCACCAAGACGGAGAACCCGAACAAGCCGGGCCCGGTGCTGATCACCGGCCAGTCCTCGCGAGAGGAACCGGCGACGGACGGGTACCGGTACCTGCTGCAGCCCAACCTGCTGCTGCGCTAGCCGCAACAGGCATCCTGCGCTGACGCGCGAACACCGGCATCAGCGCGACATCGACGAAGAAGAGGAAATCATGCACATCGGTCTTGTCGGCCTCGGTCGCATGGGCAACAACATGCGTGCCCGTCTCCGCAACGCAGGGATCGAGGTGACCGGTTACGACGCCAACCCCGCCGTGTCCGACGTCGCCGACCTCGGCGCCCTGGCAGCAGCCCTCCCCGAGGGCAAGAAGCTCGTGTGGGTGATGGTCCCGCACGGCAAGATCACCGACGACGTGATCACCGACCTCGCCGGCGTGCTCGGCGAGGGCGACCTCGTCATCGACGGTGGCAACTCGAAGTGGCTGGACGACACCGTCCACGCCGAGCAGCTCGCCGCGAACGGCATCCGCTACATGGACGCCGGTGTCTCCGGTGGTGTCTGGGGCAAGGACAACGGGTACGGCCTCATGGTCGGCGGCGCGGCCGAGGACGTCGAGTTCGCCATGCCCGTCTTCGACGCACTCCGTCCCGAGGGTCCCCGCGAAGAGGGCTTCTCCCACGCGGGCGGCATCGGCGCGGGGCACTACGCGAAGATGGTCCACAACGGCATCGAGTACGCGATCATGCAGGCGTACGGCGAGGGCTACGAGCTCCTTGAGGCGAAGGACATCATCACCGACGTCCCCGCCGTGTTCGCCGGTTGGCAGCGCGGCACGGTCGTCCGCTCCTGGCTGCTCGAGCTCATGGTCCTCGCGCTGAACGAGGACCCGCGCCTCGACGCCATCGAGGGCTACGTCGAGGACTCCGGCGAGGGTCGTTGGACCCTCGAGGAGGCCATCGAGCACGCGGTCCCGATGCCGGCGATCTCGGCGTCGATCTTCGCGCGCTTCGTCTCGCGTCAGGGCAGCGCGTCCCCGACGATGAAGGCCGTCGCGGCGCTCCGCAACCAGTTCGGCGGCCACGCCGTCAAGAAGGCGTAGTCGGTCGGGGCACCCCCTCGACCCGTCTCGGCCCGCGTGCACGTCGACCATCTCCAGCTCTCCGACTTCCGGAACTACCGGGAGGCGGACGTCGACTTCGCACGCGGGCCGAACCTGTTCGTCGGCCGCAACGGCCAGGGCAAGACCAACCTGGTGGAGTCCATCGGGTACCTCTCCACCCTCGGGTCCCACCGCGTCCCCACCGATGCCGCGCTCGTCCGTCAGGGGTGCGACTCGGCGATCGTCCGGGCACGCCTGGCGCACGAGGACCGCAGCATCCTCGCCGAGGTGCAGATCAACCGCACGGGGTCGAACCGCGCGCAGGTGAACCGGTCGGCGATCAAGCCCCGCGAACTCCCGCGGTACTGCACGAGCGTGCTGTTCGCCCCGGAGGACCTGGCGCTCGTCCGCGGCGAACCGTCCGGCCGGCGCCGCATGATCGACGAGCTGCTCGTGCAGATCGCACCGCGCATGCAGGGCGTGCTGGCCGACTACGACCGCACGCTCCGGCAGCGCAACACCCTCCTCAAGTCGGCGCGGGCGACCGGTGCGAAGGCCGGGGCGCTCTCGACGCTCGACGTCTGGGACGACCGGCTCGTCGCGTTCGGCGCCGAGATCATCGCGGCGCGTGACCACCTCACCCGCCGGCTCGCACCCTTCGTGACCGAGTCCTACGCGACCGTCGCCGGCGAGCGGCACCAGGCGACGATCGCCGGCGTCCTCAGCGTCCGCGGCGCCGACCCGGAGGACGCGGCCGCGACCGACCCGGTGCTCGGCACCCCCGAGGAGCCGGTCACGGTCACCTCGGCGGCGGACGCCTTCCGGGCAGCGCTCGAGCGCCGTCGCCGCGACGAGCTCGACCGCGGACTGACGCTCACCGGGCCCCACCGCGACGACGTCCTGTTCGAGCTGAACGGGTTACCGGCACGCGGGTACGCCAGTCACGGGGAGTCGTGGTCGTTCGCGCTCGCGGTCCAGCTGGCCTCAGCGACGATCCTGCGCGCGGAGTCCTCGCTCGGCGACCCCATCATCATCCTCGACGACGTCTTCGCCGAACTCGACGAGTCCCGCCGGGAACGCCTGGCCGGAGCGGTCGCCGACTACGAGCAGGTGCTCATCACGGCCGCCGTGCACGGGGACGTGCCGCCGCAGCTCGCGGCGCACACGGTCCGCATCGAGGCGGGCGCGATCGTCACCGACGGCGCGGACGTCGACCGGACCACAGGCTCCGATCGCGCGGGCGCAGCGAACAGCGCGGACCTGTCCGGCGCGGACCTGTCCGGCGCGGGCGCCGTGGCGGACGCGGGCCACGCCTCCGGACCGACCACGACCGGGACGGCGTCCTGATGCCCAAGCCCTGGAAGCCAGCGGAACCCTCCCGGGTCTACCAGCACTTCAAGGCCGTCTTCGGCGACCCCTCCAAGCGCGGCATCGACGCCCGGCGCCGCCGGGCCGCCGGCCAGGACCCCGACTCGGTGCCCTACGGCCGCGGGCGGGAGCCGGCCGGACTCGGCGACGTGATGGGCGCCCTCACGGCGGAGCTCGGCTGGACCGAGCCCCTGGCCCGCTCCGAACTGTTCGTCGACTGGCCGAGCGTGGTCGGCGAGGAGCTCGCGAAGCACTCGACGCCGGTCACGATCGAGGAGGGCGCACTGGTGATCCGGTGCGACTCGACGGCCTGGGCGACGCAGCTCCGGCTCATGCGGGGGACGGTCACCACGACCATCGCGCAGCGGTACCCGGCGGCGGGCGTGGAGTCGATCCGGGTTTCCGGCCCCGACGCCCCCACGTGGAAACGCGGCCTCAGGTCCGTCCAGGGGCGCGGCCCCCGCGATACCTACGGTTGACCAGACGAAATCATCCATCCGTCTGAGATTCGTCGCTCTGTGAGGCGTACGGCCCCCGGACGGAGGCCGCTCTGCGGTAGACTGGCGAGTGCAGTGCGCGGGTGTTCCGTGCGCAGGCAGGAGCACTCCCGACATGACATCTGAATCTGACGACGACCAGCGCGATCCGCAGAGTGACGAGGGCCAGCCGCAGGAGCAGGCTCCCCGGAGCGAACCATCGTACGGCGCAGACCAGATCCAGGTGCTCGAGGGCCTCGAAGCCGTCCGGAAGCGCCCGGGCATGTACATCGGCTCGACCGGTCCCCGTGGTCTCCACCACCTCGTGCAGGAGATCGTCGACAACTCCGTCGACGAGGCCCTCGCCGGGTACTGCGACACCATCGACGTCACCATCCGTGAGGACGGCGGCGTCCGCGTCGTCGACGACGGCCGTGGCATCCCGGTCGACATCCACCCGAACGAGGGCATCTCGACCGTCCAGCTCGTCCTGACCGTGCTGCACGCCGGTGGCAAGTTCGGCGGCGGTGGCTACGCGGTCTCCGGTGGTCTGCACGGCGTCGGTTCGTCGGTCGTCAACGCGCTGAGCTCAGAGCTCGACGTCGAGGTCCGTCGTCAGGGTCACGTCTGGCGCCAGAGCTACACCGACGGTGTGCCCGTCGCGCCGCTCTCGCAGGATGAAGCCTCCGACGAGACCGGCACCACGATCACGTTCTGGCCGAACGCCGAGATCTTCGAGTCGGTCGAGTTCGACTACGAGACGCTCCGAACCCGGTTCCAGCAGATGGCGTTCCTCAACAAGGGCCTGCGCATCACGCTGACCGACGAGCGCACGCCGGTCGAGGGCGAGGAGGCGCGCAAGGACTCCTTCCGCTACGAGCGGGGCCTCGCCGACTACGTCGAGTACCTCAACGCGCAGAAGAAGGCCGACCTGGTCCACCCGGACGTCATCGGCTTCGAGGCCGAGGACACCGAGCGCAAGATCGCGCTCGAGGTCGCGATGCAGTGGAACACCTCCTACCAGGAGAGCGTCCACACCTTCGCGAACACGATCAACACGCACGAGGGCGGCACCCACGAAGAGGGATTCCGCGCGGCGCTGACGTACCTGGTGAACAAGTACGCGCGCGAGGCGAAGATCATCAAGGAGAAGGACGACAACCTCACGGGTGACGACATCCGCGAGGGCCTGACCGCCGTCATCTCCGTCAAGCTCGGCGAACCGCAGTTCGAGGGCCAGACCAAGACGAAGCTCGGCAACACCGAGGCGAAGGGCTTCGTGCAGCGCGTCGTCGGCGCCGAGCTCACCCACTGGTTCGAGAGCAACCCGACGCAGGCGCGCGACGTCGTGCGCAAGGCGATCCAGGCCTCCCAGGCGCGACTGGCCGCCCGCAAGGCGCGCGAGACCACGCGGCGCAAGGGCCTCCTCGAGTCCGGCGGCATGCCCGGCAAGCTCAAGGACTGCCAGTCCAAGGACCCGACGCTGTCCGAGATCTTCATGGTCGAGGGCGACTCCGCCGGTGGTTCCGCCGTGCAGGGGCGCAACCCGATGACGCAGGCGATCCTGCCGCTGCGCGGCAAGATCCTCAACGTCGAGAAGGCCCGCCTCGACCGTGCGCTGGCGAACCAGGAGATCCAGTCGATGATCACGGCGTTCGGCGCCGGCATCGGTGAGGACTTCGACCCGGACAAGGCCCGGTACCACAAGATCGTGCTGATGGCCGATGCCGACGTCGACGGCCAGCACATCACGACGCTGCTGCTGACGCTGCTCTTCCGCTACATGCGCCCGCTCATCGAGCGCGGATACGTGTACCTCGCGCAGCCGCCGCTGTACCGGCTGAAGTGGACGAACGCGGCCGACCAGTACGTGTTCAGCGACCGTGAGCGTGACGCGATGCTGCAGTCCGGCATCGCCGCCGGCAAGCGCATCCCGAAGGACAACGGGATCCAGCGCTACAAGGGCCTCGGCGAGATGGACTACAAGGAGCTCTGGGACACCACGATGAACCCGGACACCCGCACGCTCCTGCAGGTCACGCTCGAGGACGCCGCCGCGGTGGACAGCGTCTTCGCGACGCTGATGGGCGAGGACGTCGAGTCGCGTCGCCAGTTCATCCAGCAGAACGCGAAGGACGTCCGCTTCTTGGACATCTAGGCCGGGAGGCGCGGCGCACGCCGCGTCGACCCGTCCCGACCCCTCGTGGTCGCGCCCGGCGCGACCGACGGACGACGAGCCTCCAGGCTGTCAAGGAAGGCAACGCAAGCACATGGCTGACGACAACGAGAACGGCGCCGACGAGCCCGAGATCGTGCACGGCTCCAGCGGGGACATCGTCGTCTCCGGTGACCGCATCTCGCAGGTCGACCTGCAGCTCGAGATGCAGCGCTCGTACCTCGACTACGCGATGTCGGTCATCGTCGGACGCGCCCTGCCGGAGGTGCGCGACGGCCTGAAGCCGGTGCACCGCCGAGTCATCTACGCGATGTACGACGGTGGGTACCGTCCCGACCGAGCCTTCTCGAAGTGCTCGCGCGTGGTCGGCGACGTCATGGGCCAGTTCCACCCGCACGGTGACAGCGCCATCTACGACGCCCTCGTCCGGCTCGTCCAGCCGTGGTCGCTGCGGTACCCGCTCGCGCTCGGCCAGGGCAACTTCGGCTCCCCGGGCAACGACGGCGCCGCCGCACCCCGGTACACCGAGACCAAGATGGCCCCCCTCGCGCTCGAGATGGTGCGGGACATCGAGGAAGAGACCGTCGACTTCCAGGACAACTACGACGGTCGCACGCAGGAGCCGTCGATCCTGCCGTCCCGGTTCCCGAACCTGCTCGTCAACGGTTCGGTCGGCATCGCGGTCGGCATGGCCACGAACATCCCGCCGCACAACCTCCGCGAGGTCGCCGCGGGCGCCGTCTGGGCGCTCGAGCACCCGGAGGCGACGCGCGAGGAACTCCTCGAGGCGCTCATGCAGCGCATCAAGGGACCGGACTTCCCGACCGGGGCGCAGATCCTCGGCACCCGCGGCATCGTCGACGCGTACCGGACCGGTCGTGGGTCGATCACGATGCGTGCCGTCGTGAACGTCGAGGAGATCCAGGGCCGCACGTGCCTGGTCGTCACCGAACTGCCGTACCAGGTCAACCCGGACAACCTGGCGATCAAGATCGCCGAGCTCGTCAAGGACGGCCGTCTCGCCGGCGTCGCCGACATCCGCGACGAGACCTCGGGCCGCACGGGGCAGCGCCTCGTCATCGTGCTCAAGCGCGACGCCGTCGCCAAGGTCGTGCTCAACAACCTGTACAAGCACACGCAGCTGCAGGAGAACTTCGGCGCGAACATGCTCGCGATCGTCGACGGTGTGCCCCGCACCCTGGCGCTCGACGGCTTCATCTCGGCGTGGGTCGACCACCAGGTCGAGGTCATCGTCCGGCGGACCCAGTTCCGCCTGCGCGAGGCCGAGAAGCGCGCGCACATCCTGCGCGGCTACCTCGCGGCGCTCGACGCCCTCGACGAGGTCATCGCCCTCATCCGTCGCTCGCCCGACGTGGAGGAGGCGCGCAACGGCCTGATGGAGCTGCTCTCCGTCGACGAGATCCAGGCCCGCGCGATCCTCGAACTCCAGCTGCGTCGTCTGGCCGCCCTCGAGCGCCAGAAGATCCACGAGGAGGCCGAGGCCCTCGAACTGAAGATCGCGGACTTCGAGGACATCCTCGCCCGCCCGGAGCGCCAGCGCACGATCATCGTCGAGGAGCTCACCGAGATCGTCGACCGCTTCGGCGACGACCGCCGGACCGAGATCATGCTCGGCTTCGACGGCGACATGAGCATGGAAGACCTCATCCCCGAGGAAGAGGTCGTCGTCACCATCACCCGCGGTGGCTACGTGAAGCGCACGCGGAGCGACCAGTACCGCTCGCAGCACCGCGGTGGCCGTGGGGTCCGCGGCGCCCAGCTCCGTGCGGACGACGTCGTCGAGCACTTCTTCGTGACGACGACGCACCACTGGCTGCTCTTCCTCACCGACCAGGGCCGCGTGTACCGGGCCAAGGCGTACGAGCTGCAGGAAGCCGGCCGTGACGCCAAGGGTCAGCACTCGGCGAACCTGCTGGCGATGCAGCCCGACGAGCAGATCCAGCAGGTCCTCGACATCCGCGACTACGAGGCCGCGCAGTACCTCGTGCTGGCGACCGAGCAGGGTCTCGTGAAGAAGACCGCCCTGACCGAGTACGACACGAACCGCACCGGCGGCATCATCGCGATCAACCTGCGCGAGGGCGACAAGCTCCGCTCGGCGTTGCTCGTCGACGAGCACGACGACCTGCTGCTCGTCTCCCGCCGCGGCATGTCGCTCCGCTTCACCGCGACGAACGACACGCTCCGGCCGATGGGTCGGTCGACCTCCGGCGTGAAGGGCATGTCCTTCCGCGAGGACGACACCCTGCTGTCGGCGTCGGTCGTGTCGGACGACGGCTTCGTGTGGGTCATGACCGAGGGCGGGTACGCCAAGCGCACCTCCGTCGACCAGTACCGCATCCAGGGACGCGGCGGACTCGGCATCAAGGTCGCTCGTCTCGCGGCCGACCGGGGTGACCTCGTCGGGGCGCTCATCGTCGGCGAGGACGACGAGGTGCTCGTCGTGCTGCAATCGGGCAAGGTGGTAAGGTCTGCCGTGGCCGAGGTCCCCGCCAAGGGCCGCGACACGATGGGGGTCGTCTTCGCGAGGTTCGCGGAGAACGACCGGATCATCGCCGTCGCGCGCAACAGTGAGCGGAACCTGGACGACCAGGAGGACGCCGAGATCGAGCCCGCGGGCCCGGTCGAGACCGTCAGCCCGGACGACGCGGTCGCCGACGCCGCCGACGCAGCGCTCGTGGAGGAAGTCTCCACGGAAGGCCTGCCCACCGACGCCGCGCCTGTCGAGGCCGGAGAGGACGAGTCAAGCAATGAGTAGTGTCGCCGAGAAGCTCCAGCGGAAGGCGAAGCGGCCCGTCGGCACTCGTCAGGTCCGACTCCGCCTGGTGTACGTCGACTTCTGGTCGATGGTGAAGCTGTCCTTCCTCATCGCCCTGGCCGGGTCGATCGTGATCATCGTCGCCACCGCGCTGGTGTGGATCATCCTCAACCAGACGGGCGTCTTCTCCCAGATCGACAGCCTGTTGAAGGACGTCACCGGGCAGAACAGCTACTCGATCATGGACCAGTTCTCGCTGGGCCAGGTGCTCGGGTTCTCGATCGTGGTCGGCATCCTCAACGTGGTCGTCGGGACCGTACTCGGCGCCATCATCAGCGTCCTGTACAACCTCAGCGTGCGGATCACGGGCGGCGTGCTCGTGGGCTTCACCAACAACTGACCCGGTCCGGGTGGCGCCGACCGCCTCGATTTCGCTCCAGCGCGATCGTGCGGTAGGCTTTCATCCGGTCTGAGGGGCTATAGCTCAGGCGGTTAGAGCGCTTCGCTGATAACGAAGAGGTCCAAGGTTCAAGTCCTTGTAGCCCCACCACAACTCAACTCCCGCGTCGGTGATCCCGACACGGCGGCCGGATCGGCCGTTCCGGGGCCTTAGCTCAGTTGGTAGAGCGCTGCCTTTGCAAGGCAGATGTCAGGAGTTCGAATCTCCTAGGCTCCACTCCCGCTGCGTGAGCTCTGCTCCGCTCGTTCCTCGTTCGGCCTGGTCGGTCGTCGCGTTCGTCGGCGCTGCCGTGCGTGCGTGCTGTTTGAATGCCGGCGGCGGTGTCTCGTGCCGAGGTCGCACGGACTGCCGCCTGGTTCGACGTGCGGCGACGGTTCGTGCGACCTGGGCGCGGTGGTTGCGGCGTGTTGCGCGACCCCGGTACGCCGGCTGCGGTCTGGTGCCGAGGTCGCACGGACTGTCGCATGGTTCGCGCCGTGCGGCGACGGTTCGTGCGACCTCGGCGCGGTGGTTGCGGCGTGTTGCGCGACCTCGGGTGCGGGCGGTGAGACGGCGAGTCTCGCAGCCACTCGGGCTGTTCGGTCTCTGTTCAAGAGCTCCCGGGTCATCGTCGCCCGCGTGCCCGCGTGCCCGCGTGCCCGCATGCCTCTCGGTGGGCGGCCGAGGTCGCATGTTCTGCCGCTCGGATCGTCTCGCGGCGGCCGGATGTGCGACGTGAGCGTCGCGGGTGCAGCGTGTTGTGCAACCTCGGGCGCTGGCGAGTCGGCATCGTGCCGGTGAGGACCTCTGCGGTCCGACACCGTTCGACCCCGCGTCGACGACAGCGCCACCTGAGACTCGAGGTCGCACGTTCTGTCGCTCCGGAAGGGTTCGTGCGGCGGATCGTGCGACCTGGGCGCCCGGGTGGCGGCGAGTCGTGCGACCTCAGCGCCGGGGGCGTGGCGAGTCGTGCGATCTCGGCCGCTAGGGCGACCACAGCTGACGCTGGGGGAACGACGAAGGGCCCCGGCGCAGTGCCGGGGCCCTTCGTACGAACCAAGGGAGGTCAGGCGGCGGGCTTGCCCGCGGTGTCCGCATCATCGGCGACCCAGAGGTCGTCGTCAGCGCGGAGCGTCTGGTACGCGGCGTACGCAGCACCGGCGACGGCCACGACACCGACGACGATGAGGGCGACCCCACCGAAACCGATGCCCTTCTTCTGCGGGACGGGAGCCTGCTTGATGAGCTTCCCGCCGCGCTTCTGCGCTTCCTTCACGATCTTCTGGACGCGCGGGTCCTTCGCCAGGTCCCCGACGCTGAGCACGGAGCCAGCGGTCGAGATGAGGCCGGGAACGACCTCGGACTGGAAACGGTGCGACGCGCTCTGCGCAGCCGAGGTGGCGGCGTGCACACCCGTTGCGACCGCGGGACGGATCCCGTTGTCGATGGCGTTCTGCACGCGGGGAGCGAGGTCCTTCCGGGCAGCATCTGCGGCGTGCCCCCGGGCCTCGGCCAGGATCGCGTTCGCGTGCTCCAGGACCTTGCGCTGCTCACCGAGGAGCGACGCGGTCTTGCCCTTGAGCTTCTTGATCTGCTTCCGACGCTTGCGCGGGATCTCGATCGACATTCGGTACCTCCATGGGTCGACGTGACCCCATCCTGCCACCGGACCGCCTGACAGGTCACAGAACCTCCGCTGTGCGTCCCGTGCAGACCCAGCCCCACATGACAGAATCGGGTCATGTCTCTGCACACCGCTGTCGCAACGATCCACACCAACAAGGGCGACATCCGCGTCAACCTCTTCGGCAACCACGCCCCGAAGACCGTCCAGAACTTCGTCGGTCTCGCGACCGGCACGCAGGAGTGGACGCACCCCGGCACCGGCAAGGTGTCGACCGACAAGCTCTACGACGGTGTCGTCTTCCACCGCATCATCAAGGACTTCATGATCCAGGGCGGCGACCCGCTCGGCCAGGGCATCGGCGGCCCGGGCTACCGCTTCGACGACGAGATCTCCCCGGAGCTCACGTTCCAGAACCCGTACATCTTCGCCATGGCGAACGCCGGCATCCAGGGCGGCCGTGGCACCAACGGCTCGCAGTTCTTCATCACCACGGTGGCGACGCCCTGGCTGCAGGGCAAGCACACCATCTTCGGTGAGGTCGCCGACGACGAGTCGCGTGCCGTCGTCGACGCGATCGAGGGCGTCCCGACCGACGGTCGCGACAAGCCGGTCGAGGACGTCGTCATCCAGAGCATCGACGTCGAGGACGTCTGACCCGGGTGACCGATCCGACTGCTGCTTCGTCGAACACCTGCTACCGGCATCCGGACCGGCAGAGCTTCGTGCTCTGTCAGCGCTGCGGGCGGACCATCTGCCCGGAGTGCCAGACGCCGGCAGCGGTCGGAGTGCACTGCCCCGAGTGCGTGCGTGAACAGCGCGCACGGTTCACGGAGAACCGACGCGCCTCCGGCCCGAGCAGCCTGACGGTCGCTCGGCGTCGGTTCGCGATGCTCGACCAGAAGGCGACGGTCGTGCTGATCGCCGTCTCGGTGATCGTCTGGCTCCTGGACCGCCTGTCCGGCGGGTTCCTGAGCCAGTGGCTCGCGTACAACTCGGCGCTGCTCCCCACGCAACCGTGGCGGATCGTCACCGTGCTGTTCGTCCACTCGGGTGTCTTCCACATCCTGTTCAACATGTGGGCGCTGTTCATCTTCGGGCGGATGCTCGAGAACATGCTCGGGACGTGGCGCTTCCTGGCGCTGTACTTCATCGCGGGCATCAGCGGTTCGATGCTCGTGACGTTCCTGGCTCCCGGCACCTGGGTGGTCGGCGCGTCCGGAGCGATCTTCGGTCTGTTCGCGGCGTTCTTCGTCCTGCAGCGGAGCCTCGGCAACAACGCGGTCCAGCTGCTCGTGATCATCGGGCTGAACCTGGTCATCGGGTTCCTGCCCGGGACGAACATCTCGTGGCAGGCACACGTCGGCGGCATCCTGGCCGGCTTCGTGACGGGCTTCGTGTTCGCCCGGACCCGGAACATCCGGCAGCGCGGCCTGCAGACGGGACTGCTCGTCCTGGAGGCAGTGGTCGCCATCGCGCTCTGCTTCGTCGGGTACGCGGTCACCGTCGGCTGACGCCGCCCGGCCTCCGGCCGGTCCCGAGAACGCCCCACTGCTCCGGCAGTGGGGCGTTCTTGCGTTCCGGAGGAGTCTTGGCGGACATCCGGGCGCCGGCGGAGAAGGCCGTCAGCGACGGAGAGGCTGCCGCGCGCATCGGTAGTACTGGGTGTCTCCCGTGGAACGCCGTTCTCCACACTCCACCTCGAAGTTCTCCACAACTGTGGACAAACCGGTGAGTTACACGGGTGTGATTATCCCCACTGTGGACGAGCCTGTGGAGAACTCAGCGGCCATGGTGTGGAAAACCGTGTGAAGAACGTGCGGAACTGTGGAGAACGCGGGTCAAGCCTCCTGACCGGCGCCAAAGGCGACCTTCCCCTGTGGAGAGACGCTGCGGCGGGGGCAGCGACGGGGAAGACGACGACGCCCGCCGCACCACGAGGTGCGACGGGCGTCGGGGAGCGCTGTGGCCGGGGGTCAGCGCCACCGGGTCGTCATGAGGAAGCCGACGAACATGATGCCGAAGCCGATGAGGATGTTCCACGAGTTCAGCGTCGGGACCGGGAGCGTGCCTCCGGACACGTAGAAGACGATGACCCAGGCGAGCCCGATGAGCATGAAGCCGAACATGACGGGCTTGAACCACACGGGGTTCGGTTGGTCCCCCGCAGTGTCGACCGAGTCGGCTCGGGTCTTCCGGGCGGGCTTGGTGCGGTCCTTGTCCATGGCCATGGCCGGTATCCTACCGTCACCACGCGTGAGCTCGGGCCCGACGGAGTCTGCTCACATCCCCCACGAGTACGGTGAACGGCCCATGACCAAGATCCTCGTCGTCGACAACTACGACAGCTTCGTGTACACCCTCAACGGCTACGTCCAGCAGCTCGGCGCCGACACCGACGTGGTGCGGAACGACGCCTTCGCCGCGGACGAGATCGCCGACCGCATCGCCGAGTACGACGGCGTGCTGCTGTCGCCCGGCCCCGGCACCCCTGCCGACGCGGGGGTGTCGATCCCGACGGTGCGTGCCGCCGTCGCTGCCGACAAGCCCCTGCTCGGCGTCTGCCTCGGGCACCAGGCCATCGCCGAGGCCCTCGGTGCCACGGTGACGCACGCCGAGGAGCTCATGCACGGCAAGACCTCCCAGGTCGACCACGACGACAGCCTGCTGTTCGCCGGTGTCCCGCACCCGTTCACGGCCACGCGGTACCACTCGCTGGCGATCGTCGACGGCACCGTGCCCGACGAGCTGACGGTGACCGCTCGGACGGCGGGTGGCGTCATCATGGGTGTCCAGCACCGCGGAGCGCCGGTGTACGGCGTGCAGTTCCACCCCGAGTCCGTCCTGACCGAGGGCGGCTACCGGATGGTGGGCAACTGGCTCGAGACCACGGGCCTCGGTGGCGCCGCCGAGCGTGCGGCCGGACTCGGTCCGCTCATCGCTGGACGCACCGCGGACTGACGGCCTCCGGCCGCTGTCGCCGCCGGCCACGGTCGGCTCCGCCGGCTGCCGCCAGCCGCGAGCCGCGAGCCGCCAGTAGCTGGCGGCCGGACGAGGTCGAGTACCAGGCCGACCACCTGGCCGACAGGACCGCTGCCGGCTGTCGGTGCCGAGCCTCCTGGCCGACGACGCGGCCGACGTGCGGCGCCGTCGCTCAGTCCGCGGTGTGGAGCGGAGCACGCACAGCGTGCCGGACGCCCCTCGCCGCGACTGTGCGGAAGTGCTGGTCCGTCGGGAGAGGAGCGGTCAGTCGCCGCCGTCGCCCTGGTCGCCGTCGCCCTGGTCTCCGCCGCCGTTCTGGTCCCCGCCGTTCGCCGGGGCCGAGGGCTGCCGGTACGGCTGGGCGGGAGCGGCGCAGTACGTGAGCATGACGGTGCTGCCCTGCGCCACGTCGCTGGCCGGCACGCTCTGCTGCGTGACCGTGTTGCCCGTGCACGCGTTCGACGGTGTCGACTGCGCGGTGAGCCCGAGCTCGGCGAGCCGGGCCAGTGCGGTGGTGATCGGCTGCTGCGTGACGTCGGGGAGCTGGACCTTGCCGTTCGACACGACGAGGTCGATGACGGTCCCCTTCGCCAGTGCCCCGCCGGAGTCGGGATCGGTGCTGAGTACGGTCCCCTCGCGTTCGGAGGTCGAGTAGTCCGAGGTGACGGCACCGACCGTGAAGCCGGCGTCTTCGAGTGCCTTGGTCGCGGCGTCCTGTGGCTGGGACGTCACGTCGGGGACCGTGACCTGCTCCGGGCCGGTCGAGACGATGAGGCGGACCTCCTGCTTGCGGGCCACCGCCGTCCCGGTACCGGGCTCGGAGCGGATGACCATGTTGCGGGCGACCTTGTCGGAGCTCTCCTGGACCCCGATCGGCGTCAGCCCGCGTTCCCGCAGGGTCGCGCGCGCTTCGCGGTAGCTCTGCCCCGAGACACTTGGCACCTTGACCGAGGAGCTGACCGGCGCCTTGCCCGGCTCGAGGTTCACGACGAAGTAGGCGACGGCCGCGATGACCGCGACGGTCAGGACGATACCGAGCCAGATCCACGCGACCGGCGGCCGGTTCTGCGTGCGCTGGGGCGGGCGCTCCTGGGTGTCGTCCAGTTCGCGGAACGCGACGTCCGCGTTCGCGGCGGCGCGCGGGTTCACGCCGAAGAGCAGGGAGGCGTCGTCGGCGGCGGCAGCGGCAGCCTTCTTCGACGAGGTGGGCACGTGGCCGGCGGCTGCCTGCTGCAGGTCGCGACGGAACTCCGCCGCGTTCTGGAATCGACGGTTGCGGTCCTTCACGAGGGCGTGCAGCGTCACGGCGTCGAGTGCCGGGGACACCGTCGAGGTGATCGTCGACGGGGCCACGGGCTGCTCGCTGACGTGCTGGTACGCGACGGCGACCGGCGACGCACCGAGGAACGGCGGACGGCCGGTGAGCAGCTCGAACAGGACGATGCCGGTCGAGTAGAGGTCGGTCCGGGCGTCCACGGTCTCGCCGCGCGCCTGCTCCGGCGAGAAGTACGAGGCCGTCCCGAGGATCGACGTGGTCTGCGCCACCGTGGCCGAGGTGTCCGTGATGGCGCGGGCGATCCCGAAGTCCATCACCTTGACCTGGCCGGAGTGCGTGATCATCACGTTCGCGGGCTTGATGTCGCGGTGGACGACGCCGGCCCGGTGCGAGAACTCGAGTGCGGTCAGGATGCCCTCGACGATGCGCGCGGCCTCGTCCGGGACGACCGGACCCTCGGCGACGATCTCGTTGAGGGGACGGCCCTCGACGAACTCCATGACGATGAACGGCACCTGGACCTCGGCGCCGGAGGCTTCGCGCACGGTCTCCTCGCCGGCGTCGTACACGCGCACGATAGTCGGGTGGGCCATGCGGGCGGCCGCCTGCGCCTCCTGCCGGAAGCGGGTCCGGAACGCCGGGTCGTTCGCCAGGCTCGGCTTGAGCAGCTTGACCGCCACGCGCCGACCGAGACGAGTGTCGGTCCCGACGTGGACGGTGGCCATGCCCCCTCGACCGATGACGTCACCGATCTCGTAACGGTTGGCGAGGAGGGTGATCCCCGCGGTCACACCTTCTGGCACGTACTCCTCCGAATGTCCGTCCGAGCAAGTGTACGGCAGGGGTTTCTGGTGGGACGCTGGCCGACGGCCTGCGGGCGCAACCGTTACCGGAACGTGGCGAGGCCCCGACACACTCGGTGTCGGGGCCTCGTGAGGGTGCTGCGGACCGGGTCAGTCCTGCGGCGTCGCGGTCGGCGTCGGAGCGTCGGTGGGGTCCGGCGGCGCGACCCACGTGGCCGTCGCCGGGTCCGAACTGCTCGACGCAGCGAGGTTCCCGCACGTCACCGTGTAGGAGAGCGTCACGTCGTTGCCGGGCTGGTCGGCCTGGATGTCGACCGACGTCTCGGTGGTGTCGCCGCTCGTCGCTCCCGAGCCGTCCTTGCCGCCGGAGACCGTCCACGAGTACTTCGAGACGGTGTACCCGGTCGGGCAGGTGGCGCTGGACCAGCTGAACGTGACCGCTCCGGTGTCCGAGACCGCGCCGGCGCTCGGCGTGTTCGGCTTGTTCACCGACGGGGGCGCTGTGAACTCCCGCAGGGTGACGAGCGCACCGTCGGCGAGGCTGCCGGTCGGGCTGATCGACTGCACCGTGTTCGCCTGGTCGGCGTCCGGGGCGGGGTCGCCGTCCTCCACCTGCACCTGGAAGCCGAGCTGCTGCAGGGCGGCGCGGGCTTCGTCGGTCGGGCGTCCGACGTAGTCGCCGGGGTTGATCGTCGTGCGGGTCTCGGTGGGCTCGGCGGACGGTTCCTCGCTGGGCGTCTGCACCTGCGACGGGGTCGAGCTCTCGCTGGGTTCCGGTGCGGGGGCGTCGTCGCCGGAACCCTGGTTCGCGAACACCAGGCCGCCGACGACGAGCGCGGCGATGACCACCGCGGCCACGACCCACCAGATCCAGGCGCGGCTCTTCTTCTCGTCCTGGTCGTCCTCGGGCCCGACCGGGGTGCGCGGGGCACCGCCACCGACGATCGGGGCGTTCGCCTGCGTGCCGATGAGCGCCGTGGCGGCGTCGTTCCCGGGCGGCGGGTTGAACGCGACGGTCCCGGCGCCGGCCAGGGCGGGCACCGCGACCGTGGCCGCTGCGACGTCACCGCGGCGCAGCGCCTGGGCGGCGCGGGCCAGGTTGGCCGCCGTCGCCGGGCGGTCGGCGGGCTTCTTCGCGATGCAGGACATCACGAGAGCGGCCACCGGCTCCGGGACCGTGCCCGGGAGCGCCGGCGGCTGCTCGTTGATGTGCGCCATCGCGATCGCGACCTGCGACTCACCCGTGAAGGGGCGACGACCGGCCAGGCACTCGTACGCGACGATGCCGAGCGAGTAGACGTCGGTGGACGGGGAGGCCGGGTGACCGCTCGCCTGCTCGGGCGAGAGGTACTGCACGGTGCCCATGACCTGACCGGTCGCCGTCAGCGGGACCTGGTCGGCGATGCGCGCGATGCCGAAGTCGGTGATCTTGACGCGGCCGTCCGGCGTGATGAGCAGGTTGCCGGGCTTGATGTCGCGGTGCACGAGACCGACCGCGTGCGCCGCCTGCAGGGCGTTCGCGGTCTGGGCGACGATGTCGAGGACCTTGTCGACCGGCAGGGTGTGCTCGCGCTCGATCATGGTCGAGAGCGCCTCGCCGGGCACGAGCTCCATGACGAGGTAGGCGCTGCCGTCCTCCTCGCCGTAGTCGAAGACGTTGGCGATGCCCTCGTGGTTGACGAGCGCGGCGTGCCGGGCCTCCGCACGGAAGCGCTCGAGGAACCCGGGGTCGCCCAGGTACTCGTCCTTGAGGATCTTCAGCGCGACGGTACGGCCGATGACCAGGTCGGTCGCCTGCCACACCTCTCCCATGCCGCCGATGGCGACCCGGGAGGAGAGCTGGTACCGCCCACCGAAGGTGAGTCCGCTGGTGGGTCTCATTTGTTCAGCACCGCCTCCATGACTTTCTTCGCGACGGGAGCCGCGACCGTGTTGCCGACGCCGGACTGCCCGAGTCCGCCGCCGTTCCCGACGACCACGGCGACCGCGACCTCGGGGTCCTTGGCCGGGGCGAAGCCCGTGAACCAGAGTGTGTACGGATCGCCCGTGCCGCCCTCGGCGGTCCCGGTCTTGCCCGCGACGTCGACACCGTCGATCTTCGCATTCGTTCCGGTCCCGGCCGCGACGACGCTCTGCATCGCCTTGGTCAGGTCGGCGGCGTCGTCGGATGAGAGGGGGGCGCTGTACTGCTTGGGGGAGAACGACTGGACCGTCTTCAGGTCGCTCGTCTCGATCGACTCGACGAGCGAGGGCTGCATCACGCGGCCGCCGTTCGCGATCCCGGAGGCGACCATCGCCATCTGCAGGGGCGTCACGCGGTCGTCGGCCTGGCCGAAGGAGCTCAGCATGAGGCGGGCGGTCGAGTCCGGCTCGGGGTACTGGCTCGGGGTGGCCGAGGTCGGGATGTCGATGACGTCGCCGAACCCGTAGGCGTCGGCGGTCTTCTTGATCGTGTCGTAGCCGAGCCGCTGGCCGAGTTCGGCGAACGGGATGTTGCACGAGTTCTGGATCGCGACGCGGATCGCCACCCGGTCGCCGCCACCGCAGGAGCCGCCCTCGGCGTTGTTGATGCGGAAGGTCGAGCCGGGCAGCTGGAGCGACGAGGGGTTCGGGAGCGTCGAGTCGAGTGTGTACTTGCCGCTGGCGAGAGCGGCCGAGGCCACCACGAGCTTGAAGACCGATCCCGGCGTGTACAGGTCGCCGCCGATCGCGCGGTTCATCAGCGGCTTGGAGGCGTCGGCCTCGAGCTGCTTGTAGCGCGAGATGACCTCGTCGGTGTCGTGCGAGGTGAGGGTGTTCGGGTCGTAGCCGGGCTTCGACACCATCGCGAGGATCTTGCCGGTCTTCGGCTGGATCGCGACGACGGCACCGGTGTTCGCGCCGAGGGCGTCGTAGGCCGCCTGCTGCACGGCGGGGTCGATCGTCAGGTTGACGTTGTCGCCCTGGACGTCCTGGCCGGTGAGGATCGCGTTGAGGTTCTGGAAGAACGACTCGTCGGAGTTGCCGGACAGCACGGCGTTCTCGGCGCTCTCGATGCCGGTGTTGCCCTGGCCGATGGTGAAGTGCCCGGTGACCGCCGAGTACAGGTCGCCGTTGTTGTACTTGCGCTGGTACTGGTACTGGTCGTCCACCGCCGTGGACTCGGCGATCGGCTTGCCGTCCACCAGGATCGCACCGCGCTTGGTCGAGTAACTGTCGAGGATGGTGCGCGAGTTCCGGCTGTCAGCGCGGAGGCTGTCGGCCGAGAAGAACTGGATCGAGGTCGTCGACACGAAGAGTGCGACGAACATCAGCACGATGACGGTCGAGACGCCGCGGAGTTGGCGGTTCATCGGCGCTCCTTCCTGGACCGGCCGCGGCCGGCGTTGCCCCGGTCGCCCAGCGCGCCCTGCTGGACGCGCTGCTCGGCGGGGATGGAGTCGGTCAGCCGCAGCAGCATCGCCGCGATGATCCAGTTGGCCACGAGGGACGAGCCACCGGCGGCCATGAAGGGCGTGGTCAGACCCGTGACCGGGATGATCCGGGTGATGCCGCCGACGACGACGAAGACCTGCAGGGCGATCGTGAAGCCGAACCCGATGCCGAGCAGTTTGCCGAAGTCGTCCTGCGCCATGAAACCGACGCGGATGCCGCGCGACACGAGGATGACGAACAGGCCGAGGATCGCGAAGACACCGATCAGCCCGAGCTCCTCACCGAGCGAGGCGATGATGTAGTCCGCGTTGGCGACGGGCGTGATGTACGGCCGACCCTGGCCGAGGCCCGTGCCGGTGATGCCGCCGTTCGCGAACCCGAAGAGGCCCTGCACGAGCTGGTAGCTGCCCTGGGTCTGGCGCAGGAAGATCTGCTGGTCGAACGGGTCGAGCCACTGCTCGAACCGGCCCTGCACGTAGACGAGCGCGCTCGCGGCCGCCAGCGCACCGCCGATGAACAGGGCGAGACCGATGACGACCCAGCTGAGCCGGGCGGTCGCGACGTAGATCATCACGAGGAACAGGCCGAAGTAGAGCAGCGCGGTGCCGAGGTCGCGCTGGAACACCAGCACGCTCATCGCCACGCCCCACACGATGAGGATCGGGCCGAGGTCGCGGGCACGGGGGAACGTCATGCCGAGGAACTTCTTGCCGACGATCGACAGGCTGTCGCGGGCGGTGACGAGGTAGCCGGCGAAGAACAGCGCCATGGTGATCTTCGCGAGCTCACCGGGTTGGAACGAGAACGGTCCGATCCGGATCCAGACTCGGGCGCCACCGATGTTCGTGCCGATGCCGGGCAGCATCGGCAGCAGGAGCAGCACGATGGTGAGCAGCATGAAGATGTAGCGGTAGCGCTGCAGGAAGCGGTGGTTGCGGACGAGCAGGATCGTGGCGATCGAGAGCACCATCGCGAGCAGCGTCCAGACGATCTGCTTGACGCCGATCGCGTCCCAGCCGGTGTCGCCGTTGTGGATGTCGATGCGGTAGATCTCGGCGATCCCGATGCCGTTGAGCACGAGGGCGACCGGCAGGATGAACGGGTCGGCGTTCTTCGCGACCACCCGCAGCACGACGTGCATGACGAGGGCCAGGCCGAGGATCGTGGCGCCGGTCCAGAGCACCGAGGTGTCGAAGACCTTCCCCTTGGTGCCGAGCTGCACGAGGATCATCGCGCCGGCGCAGATGCCGCACGCGATGACGAGCAGCACGAGCTCGAGGTTCCGGGCCCGCGCGGGTTCGCGGAGCTTGATCGTGATCGCCTGGGTCAGCGACGGTGCGGTCGTCGTGCTCATCGTGCGCTCCTGGACGGGGACGGCGACGGGCTGCGCGGCGACGACGAGCTGGAGGGCGTGGCGGACGGCGTCGACGACGGGCGGTCGCCGGAGCCACCGGTGCCGCTCTGGTCCTGCCCGGTCTCGGCGGCGGTCCGCAGGCGGTCGACGATGTCCCGGGCGTCGTCGAGCGACGTCGCGTTGATGGTCGACCGGACGTTCTCGCGGGTGTAGTCCGGGAGCTCGGCGATCGCGATGTCGGTGTCCTCGTAGACGTCGGACAGCGTGATCGGGCCGATGGTCTGCTGGACGCCCTTGTAGATCGCGACGGAGCCCTGGTCGGTGCCGACGTAGTAGTGGTCCTGCACGATGCGGTAGCCGAGGAACACGGCCCCGACGAGTGCGAGGACGGCGACCACGAGCGCGATCGACCACGAGAAGCGGCGCCGGATGCGACGACGGCGGTCCTCGGCGATGAGCTCGGCGAAGTACTGGTCGGACTCGGGTTCGAAGTGCGAGTCCTCGGGGGCGGCCGACACCTTGAGCGGGTGCAGCAGGATCGTGGGGAGGCGGATCGGCTTGCGGCCGGTCGACGCCTCGAAGGTGAGGGGTGCGGCTGCGGATCCGACGGTGGTCGCCGCGTCGTCGTCGTCGCCCGGCTCGGAGTCGGTGACGTCGAGGACGACGACCGTGACGTTGTCGGGGGCGCCGTGGTCGAGCGTCTCCTTGACGAGCCGCTGCGTGACCTGGTTGGCGTCCATCGTCGAGGCGAGCGCGTGCCGGATGCGCTCCTCGGCCAGGTACGAGGACAGGCCGTCGGAGCAGAGCAGCCACCGGTCCCCGGGGCGGATGTCCATGACCGCCGTGTCGACCTCGGGAGCGGCGTCGACGTCGCCGAGCACGCGCATGAGGACCGAGCGGCGCGGGTGGACGGCGGCTTCCTCGGGGGTGATCCGGCCGCTGTCGACGAGGCGTTGCACGAAGGTGTGGTCCGACGTGATCTGCTGCAGCTCGCCGTCGCGCCAGCGGTAGATCCGGGAGTCGCCGATGTGGGCGATGGCGAGCTGGTCGCCGACCCGGATCATCGCGCTCACCGTGGTGCCCATGCCGGTGAGCTCCTGGTGCTCGAACACGGTCTCGGTGATGAGCTGGTTGGCCGCGATCAGGGCGGACTGCAGCGCGAACTCGGCGTCGTGTGCCGTGGGGAACTCGCGGTCGACCTCGCGGATGCGGCGGATCGCGATCGCCGAGGCGACGTCACCGCCGGCGTGCCCGCCCATGCCGTCGGCCACCGCGAACAGGTGCTGCCCGGCGTAGCCGGAGTCCTGGTTGTTCGCGCGGATGCGCCCCACGTGGGACACAGCGGCGCTCAGCGTGCGAGCCGTCATCCGGGACTACCGCCGCAGCTCGAACGTCGTCGTCCCGATGGTGATCGGGGTGCGTTCCGCCACGGTGGTGGGGACGGTGACCTTCTGGCCGGCCACGAAGGTGCCGTTCGTCGATCCGAGGTCGGTGAGCACCCAGGCGCTGCCCTGCAGGTCGAGGCGTGCGTGGTTGGTCGACGTGTAGTCGTCGCGGATGACGACGTTGCTCTCGCTCGAGCGCCCGATCGAGATCGGTCCGCCGCCGAGCGGCATCTCCATGCCCTCGCGCGCGCCCTCGGTGATGACGAGGCGAGTGGCGACCGGCGGGGCGGAGGCGGTCGGGCCTCCTGGCTGGCTGATGAGGTCGGTGAAGGCGTTGGCGGACGAGCCCGTGGCAGCCGCCGCGGAGCCGGCGCCGGCCGGGAGGGGCGGGGTCGTCGGTCCGGAGGGTGCGGCCTTCGGGTCGGTCGGGATCGCGCGGACGCGCTGGCCGAAGAGGTCGCTCCGGAGTGCGAACACGATCACGAAGACGAACAGCCACAGCACCGCGAGGAACGCGAAGCGCAGGACGAGCAGGGTCAGGCCCGTGGTCATCGCCCACCTCCGTCGTTCTCCGGGATCACCCGGAACACCATACGGGTACGACCGATCTCAATGGTTGAGTCCGGCTCGAGGATCGCCTGCTGGAAGCGTTCGCCGTTGAGCTTCGACCCGTTCGTGGACCCGAGGTCGTTCACCTGTGCGTGCTTGCCGTCCCACAGGACCTCGACGTGCTTGCGGCTCGTGCCGGTGTCGGCGACCGTGATGTCGGCGTCCGTGCCGCGGCCGATCACCGTGCGCCCGCGGTGCAGACGGTGGCGCTGCGAGCCGATGTCGAGCACGGCGACCCAGGCGACGTCGCGCTGGACGGTCGTGGAGTCGATCTGCAGGATGCCCGTCGAGAGGGTGCCGTCCTGCTGGAAGCGGATCGTGACGGGGCCGGAGAACGAGTAGTTCTGCGCGACCGCGTGCTGCTGGACCCGCTGGGTGAGCTCGTCGATCAACGGCTGCCCGACGTCGTTCATGCGGGTGTGGTCCGGCGGTGCCAGGCGCACCGTGAACTCGTTCGGCACGAGGATGCGGTCGCGGGAGACCACGGCAGCCTTGGTGTCGAGCTCACGTCGCAGGGCCGCGGTGATCTCGACCGGCTGCACACCGGAGCGGAAGGTCTTCGCGAAGGCACCGTTGACGGCGCGCTCCAACCCTCGCTCGAAGTTGTCCAGTAGGCCCATGGTCTCCACGTTCTCGGTCGCTGACCTCTGCATGGTAGTGGTTGGCTCCGGACACCGTCTGTGCATGGTAGTGTTCTCGTCGCTGGCGCGAGTGGCGGAATTGGTAGACGCGCACGGTTCAGGTCCGTGTGCTGGAAACGGCGTGGGGGTTCAAGTCCCCCCTCGCGCACCAGGGCTCTCCAGTGGAGAGCGAGCGAGACGAAGGCCCCGATCGAGAGATCGGGGCCTTCGTCGTTCCGCAGACGTCCGTGCCCGGGACGCGCCGCCCGACCGCGCCGCCCGACCGCGCCGCTCGGCCGCGATCACCCGCGGCGCGCCGCCCACCCCCGCAGCGCGGGCTCGATCACCCGCGACGCGCCGCTCACGCCCGCAGCGCGGCCGCGACCTCCCGTGCCGTCCCCGCCGGGTGCACGGCGTGGTCGACGGACTCCGGCACGACGACGAGCCGCCCCGCGGGCAGCACCTCGGCCAGCCGGTCCGTCGCCGTGACGAGGAACGGCCAGGTCCGTCCGCCGCGCAGGACCGTGACCGGGGTCGTCACGGCCGACATCGCGGCGGAGGGCACCGGCGTCGCCCCGGTGATGGTCGCGTCGTACACGGTGGACTGCGCGACGGCGACGAGAGCGGGCCACACCGGTGCGGACCGGATCGCCCGGATCGTGTCCTCGGGCAGGCCCACCGCCTCCCGCTGGAACAGCACGACGGCGTCCTCGGGTCGACCGTCGTCGATCGCCGCCTGTAACCGGTCGACGAGGTCACCAGCCTGCGGCTGCCTCAACGGATCGAACGCGAACGGCGGTTCGGACAGGAAGAGGTGGTCGACCGCCAGCCCGTCGGCGGCGGCCAGCAGCGTCAGCACCGCGCCCGCCGAGTGGCCGAGGACGGCCACCACACCACCGGCTGCGGAGACGACCGCGCGCAGGTCCTCGACCTCGCGCTCGGGTGCGTAGGGACGGGCGTCGCCGGACCCGCCGCGGGCCCGACGGTCGAGGACGATCCCGCGCAGCCCGACGGCGTCGAGGGCCTGGGCGAGGGGGCGGCCCGCGTCGGCGGTGCTGAACGCACCGCCCACCACGACGACGGCGGGGGCGTCCGGCGCGCCGACGGCGTCCCAGGCGATGGGCGTCCCGTCCGCGGAGGTGACCTGCTGCACGGCAGCAGTCAACACCCGGCGCAGCTCGACCGGAAGGGGCCGGACACGCCCGACCTGGTCGCGAGGTCGGTCAGACCGTGACGCTCCCGAGCACGCGGTGCGCGATGGAGACGGACTCGCCCGAGACGACCGAGAGGGGGGAGCAGAGGAAGGCGACGAGGTCGGCGATCTGCTGCGGGCTCGACTCGCCGCCGGAACCCGGTCGGACCAGGGCGCTCGGGGTGTCCGTGACGGTGCCGGGGTTGACCACGTTCACCGTGACACCGGTGCCCGCGGTCTCGTCGGCCAGGTTCTTCGCGATGACGTTCGTCGCGGCGTTCCGCAGCGAGGTCGTGATGTTGCCGGACAGGTAGGCGTTCTGACCGCTGACGACGACGACCCGCCCGAAGCCGGCGGCGCGCTGCACCGGCAGGACGGCGTTCGCGACGCGCAGGAACCCGAGGGCCTTGCCGTCGATCGCGGCCGCCACCTGGTCGGGGTCGGACCGGCGGTCGGGGTCGAGCGTGCCGGCAGCGGGGGCCGCGGTCACGACGAGGACGTCGATGCGGCCGTGCTCGTCGAGCACCCGGGCCACGGCGGCGTCGACCGAGGCCTGGTCGGCGGTGTCGAGCGAGACGCCCTCAGTGGCCGTCCGCGAGGCGACGACGACCGTCGCGCCCTCGGTACGGAGTCGTTCGGTCACGGCGGTGCCGATGTAGCCGGCGCCACCCACGACGAGGGCGACCCGGTCCTGCAGTCTGAGGTCCACGCGCTGGACGCTACGCCGTCGCCGTCGCCGTCGCCGTGGCCATCGCAGCCGCCCCGTCCGTTCCCCGCGGCGTCCCCCTCCCGTCCAGCGCGCACGGAGCCCCGCGGCGTTGCCTGACGCCCGTCGAACGAGAGGACTCCCATGAGCAAGACATGGTTCATCACCGGTGCGTCGAAGGGCTTCGGCCGCGAGTGGACGGAGGCCGCCCTCGAGCGCGGCGACTCCGTCGCGGGCACTGCCCGTGACCCGCAGACCGTCCAGGACCTGGTCGAGCAGTACCCGGACACCTTCCTGGCGCTCCGGCTCGACGTCACCGACCGGGCAGCCGACTTCACCGCGGTGCAGCAGGCCGCCGAGCACTTCGGCCGCCTCGACGTCGTCGTCAACAACGCGGGGTTCGGTCACTTCGGCATGGTCGAGGAGCTCACCGAGGACGAGGTGCGCGCGCAGCTCGAGACGAACCTGTTCGGTGCCCTCTGGGTCACGCAGGCGGCACTGCCGATCATGCGTGCGCAGGGCTCCGGCCACATCGTCCAGGTGTCGAGCATCGGCGGCATCAGTGCCTTCCCGACGGTCGGCGCCTACCACGCGTCGAAGTGGGCGCTCGAGGGCATCTCGCAGTCGCTCGCGCAGGAGGTCGCCGGGTTCGGCATCTCCGTCACCCTGGTCGAGCCGGGCGGCTTCTCCACCGACTGGTCCGGCCCGTCGTCGAAGCACAGCACCGAGGACCCGGCCTACGCCGCGGTCCGCGAGGCAGCGTCGAAGCGCCCCTCGGCCGCGGACCCCGGCAAGCCCGAGGCCACCCGGTCCGCGATCCTCAGGGTCGTCGACGCCGAGCAGCCCCCGCTCCGGGTGTTCTTCGGCAAGGCCCCGCTCGGCATCGCGGAGCGGGACTACGAGTCGCGCCTCGCGACCTGGCGCGAGTGGCAGCCGGTCGCCGAGGAGGCGCACGGCGCCTGACGACGGACGGGAGGCCCGCCCCGCCCCCGGTGGTCCGCCACCGGTGCCGGGGTGGGCGCCCACCCGTGTCAGCTGCCCACCGGCGTCCCCTGCCCACCCGCGTCGGCTGCCCACCTGCGTCGGCTGCCCACCGGCCGCGGCCACGGGCCTCCCGTCAGCGCAGGCGCGGCAGAGCGCGCCCGGCGGCCCCTGCACGCGCCCCGCGTCCCTCGCACGGGTGCTTGACGGTCGAGCGGAGCGGTCCGCAGACTGATGGGCCGGCGCCGATCAGGGGCGTACCGGGAACCGGACGAGGGACAGCAGCATGCGTCGCACGACGACGGCCGCGATCGTGGCAGCACTGGGCATCACACTGACGACGGTCCTCGCGGCCCCGGCCGGCGCGGCGGTGCCCTCGTCGGCACCGACCTGTTCCGGCACGCTGACGCCGGCCGACCTCGCGACGGGGTGCGTCGTCGACTCCGGCCGACTCGTCCTGCCCGACGGCCGGACCTTCGCGGTCCCGGCTGCCGGCACCTCGGTCGCCGCGCTGCCGGTCGCCGTCGCCGGGGTCCCGGACGACGGAGACGTCGTCGTCACCAACACGGGCGCTGCGGGGGTCGCCGTCCGCGTCGACGACACCTGGGCGGGTTCGCCTGCCGCCGTCACCCGGGAACGTGCCGCCGAGCAGCGCCGGACGCTCTCGCCGGAGGTCCGTGGGCGGGTCGGCACCGGTGCCGCGACGACCGCCGCGACCACGACCGCTGCGACCACGGCCGCGGCGACGTCGTCGTGCACGGACGGTTCGTACTCCCTGGCCGGGCACCGGTGGAAGACCACGGTCGGGTGGCGGTACAACAAGGCGAACGAGAAGACCCTCGGCCGCCGACTCGTCACCGACGGCGCGAACGCCTGGACCGGCACGATCACCGCGTGCGGGAAGACCGTGACCTCGCGGGCGGCGGCGACGTACCTCGGTGCGAGCAGCCGGCAGTCCGCGGTCCGGACCGACGGTGGCTGTGGCTCGCCGGACAAGACGAACGTGGTGGGGTGGTCGCGCCTCCCGGCCGGGGTGCTCGGGGTCACGTGCGTCTTCTACGGGTCCGGCGGCATCGCCACCGAGACCGACCAGCGCTACTCGACGGGCCACGAGTGGAGCACCACCACGGTGTGCCGCGCGGGCCGCTTCGACATGCGCGGCGTCGCGACGCACGAGTGGGGCCACGCGTACGGCCTCGGGCACACGAGCGCCTCGTCGAAGCTCGTCATGAAGCCGTCGGCGACGACGTGCGACACGGCGCAGCGGACGCTCGGCTACGGCGACCTGCGCGGCATCGACGCCCTCTACTGACACGCCGGCCGCGCGGTCCGACCGCTGCGTCGACCGGGCCGGGCTCCGGCCGGGCCCTCCACCTGTCGGATCCGGCCCTCCGCGCGGTGTGGACAGGGCATCCGCGTGATGTGAACCGACCATCCGCGTGATCTGAACACTCCGGACGGGCGCCCAGTGAGCCAGGCCGACCATCTCCCTCGAGCGACGGATCCCATCCGTCCGAGGGAGTGACATGAGCGATCAGCAACAGCAGCCTCCCGGGTCCGAGCAGGCGATGACGCCGAAGCCCGACCACGGGGAGACCAGCTACACCGGCTCCGGCAAGCTGACCGGCAAGCGTGCCGTCATCACCGGCGGCGACAGCGGGATCGGCAAGGCGGTCGCGATCGCCTACGCCCGTGAAGGAGCGGACGTCCTCATCTCGTACCTCCCCGAGGAGGAAGAGGACGCCCAGGAGACCAAGCACTGGATCGAGGAAGCCGGTCGGAAGGCCGTGCTCTTCCCCGGTGACGTCAGCGACCCCGCGTACTGCCGCAGCATCGTCGAGACCGCGGTGTCCGAGCTCGGCGGCATCGACGTGCTGGTGAACAACGCCGCGTACCAGATGACCCACGAGACGCTCGAGGAGATCTCGGACGAGGAGTGGGACCACACCATCGCGACGAACCTCAGCGCGTACTTCCACCTCGCCAAGGCAGCGCTCCCGCACATGTCCGCGGGCGCCTCGATCATCGGGTCCAGTTCGGTGAACTCCGACAACCCGGTGCCGACGCTCCTGCCGTACGACGTGACGAAGGCCGGCATCGCGAACTTCTCGGCCGCGCTCGCGCAGCTCGTCGGGCCGCGCGGGATCCGCGTGAACAGCGTCGCGCCGGGACCGATCTGGACGCCGCTCATCCCGGCGACCATGCCGCCCGAACAGGTCGAGGAGTTCGGCAAGCAGACACCGCTCGGCCGCGCCGGACAGCCCGCCGAGCTGGCACCGGTCTACGTCCTGCTCGCGAGCGACGACGGCAGCTACGTCTCCGGCGCGCGCATCGCCGTCACCGGCGGCACGCCGATCCTCTGACCCACCCACCCGCCAGACCGACACAGAAACAGGAGAACGATTTGTACTTCCACAAGCAAGAGCTCCAGTTCAAGTCCACCCCCGACAAGCCCGACGCGGTCTACGCGCGCAAGCTCCAGGAGGTGCTCGGCGGACAGTACGGCGAGATCTCCGTCGCGCTGCAGTACCAGTTCCAGGCGTGGAACATGCACATCCCGGGCAAGTACCGCGACATGGTCTTCGGCATCGGTGCCGAGGAGATGGGCCACGTCGAGATGCTCGCGACGATGATCGCCCAGCTGCTCGAGAAGGCTCCGCTCGGCATCACCGGGGACGCCGTCCAGGACGACCCGACGGTCGCCGCGGTCCTCGGTGGCACGGACCTCCAGCAGGCCATCGTCGCCGGCGCCGGTGCGCGTCCGGTCGACAGCATGGGCAACCCCTGGCAAGGCTCGTACATCACCGCCAGCGGCAACCTGCTCGCCGACTTCACGGCGAACGAGAACGCCGAGATGCAGGGCCGCGTCCAGGCCGCCCGGCTGTACCACATGACGGACGACCACGGCGTGCGGGACCTGCTGAAGTTCCTCATCGCGCGGGACACCATGCACCAGAACATGTGGGCGACCGCCGCTGCGGAACTCCGCGAGTCCGGTCTCGAGACCATGCCGGTGCCGAGCAACTTCCCGCAGCACAAGGAGAACCAGGAGGTCAACTACCAGTACCTCAACTTCTCCGACGGTGCCGAGGCGAAGAACGGCCCCTGGGCGAGCGGCCCCTCGTTCGACGGCAAGGGCGAGTACTCGTACCACGACGGCCCCACCACGTCGTCGCCGATGCCGCCGCCCACGCACCCGGACTCGCGCTTCTACGGCACGACCGAGCTGCCGAACACGATCGAGAAGATCGCCGGCACGGTGCAGGACAAGCTCAACAAGGAGTAGTTCACCGAGCACGACGTCGCGGGCCCGCCCTTTCCGGAGGACGGGCCCGTTCCGTGGCCCTCGGCGGCACGCAGTGGGTGCCCGGAGTGCTGCCCGTTGGTTCGGCGCGCGAACTGTACAGAGCGCCAAACAGTTCGTTGACCTCATAGTTCACGATGTGAAAGAGTTCCGTTGTCCGGTCGGACACGAGACACCCTCGACGAGGAAGGCGCCCCCCATGCACAGCACGTACCACGGCACGTCGCACGACACCCGCTTCGGCGGCTCCCACCCGCGCACGGGCCTCACCGACCCGGCCGTCATCGAGGCGTACGTCGCCCAGCGCATCCAGGACCCGTCGCTGCTGTCCCGCCGCTCCGAAGTGTCCTACGCCGACTTCTTCGTCGCGCCGGCCGCCTGACCCGGCTTCCCGGTCCGGGCGCCGACCTCGCCGCTTGACCCAAGCGGCGACCCGCCCGACCCGGCCGCCTGACCCGGCGTCCGACCCACCAGCACGACCGCCCGACCCGACCGGGTGAGGAAGACCACGACCCATGCCGTTGACCGTCGTCCGCCGCGAGCACGTGCACCTCTACGCCCGTGAGCCGCGCACCCAGCCCGCCAGGACCGCCGTCGACGCGCTGCTCCGCCTGCAGCACGCCGAGGAGGACCAGCTCGAGCGCGCCCGTGTCGAGAGCGGCCTGACGAAGAACGAGTTCCTCACCGTCCGGTACATGCTGCAGGCGCACCGCGACGGCCGCACGATGGGGCCGAAGGACCTGGCCGTCATGTTGTCCGTGTCGAACGCGTCGGTCACCAAGATCGTCGACGGCCTGGTGGAGAAGGGTGACCTGGTCCGGTCACCGCACCCCACCGACCGCCGCGCCCAGGTGCTCGAGCCCACCGAGCAGGCGGCGCGCAAGATCGACGTGTCGTACGAGACCTTCCACGAGGCCGTCGTCGAGGTCATCGACCACCTCTCCGCCGAGGACAACGCGGTCCTGGCGCGGTGCCTCGGACAGATCACGGCCGCGCTCGACGCCGGGATGCCGACGCCGGTCGACGAGTACACGGTCGAGGCGCGGTCGGGCGCAGCGGACGACGAGGACGGCGCAGCCGCCGAGTCCTGATCCACGCCGGTCCCGACCAGCGCCGGTCCCATCCGGTGGTGGCGGTGCCGGCAGCGGTCGGTACCGCCGACAGTCGGGTCGGTGTCCGTCCCGTCCCCGTGGCGGCCTGGAGGCGCGGTGCCGGTGGTGATCCGAGCCTCCCGTCCGGCACTGGCCGCGAAAACCTTCCAGCGGTAAGTTGGCAGGATGACGGACCCCGCCAGCGACGACGACGCGGTCGCGCCGCGACGCGGCGGCTACCGCAAGGGCGCCGAACGGCGAGCGCAGATCCTGGACGAGATGATCCGGATGGTCGCCGAGCAGGGGGTCGACGCGTCCTCGCTCCGGTCGGTCGCCGACGCCCTCGGCATCACGCACGCCGCGCTCCGCCACTACTTCCCGAGCCGCGACGACCTCCTGCTCGCCGTCTACCGCGAGCACGAGGTCCGCGAGCAGGGTGCCCCGGAGCGGATGAAGTCCGCCATCGGGGACATGCGCGAGAGTGCCGCCCGCAACCGGGCCGTGCCGGGGCTCGTGCAGCTCTACACGACGCTGTCCGCCGACGCCGTGCAGGAGGGGCACCCCACGACGCGCGACTTCATGCGCGAGCGGTTCACCCGGCTGCGGGCGGACCTCGCCGGACTCATCCGGGCCGACCAGGCGGCGGGACGGATCCGCGACGACCTGGACGCCGAGGACCTGGCGAGCCTGAGCATCGCGGCCTCGGACGGCCTGCAGGTGCAGTGGCTGCTCGACCCGGAGGCGGTCGACGGCGAGCGGGTGCTGCGGCTGCTCGAACGCATCGTGCCCGCGGGTGACGCCGACCGCACCGACGGCGCCTCCGCCTGACGGGCACGACGGGGGAGCGGACGAGGGACCGGACGAGGGACCGGACCGCAGCGCGTGCCTCCCGGCCCGGACAGCGGAACGGCCGGCCCCCGAGGGGACCGGCCGCTCCGACGGCACCGCGGACTACGCGGTGAGGACCGCGGCGGCGGGGTCGAAGTCCTCGGGCAGCGGCGCGGGGCGCTCCACCGTCGACTCGATCGTGACCGCGGAACCGGACTCGGCGGCGTCACGGATGCCGAGCAGCACGTCGAGGACGTGCAGCGCCACAGCACCGGAGGCGCGCTCCGGACGGTTCTCGGCGATGGCCCGGGCGAGCTCGACGACACCCGTGCCGCGCCCCCAGGTGGAGCCGACGGCCTCGAGGGTCTCGGGCTCCTCCTGGCCGTAGCGCCACAGCTTCGAGGCGCCCTCGAACGTGTTCGGGTCGGGGAGCGAGATCGTGCCGAGCGTGCCGTTGATCTCGACGAAGCCCATGCGGGGCAGCGCGTGCTGGAACGAGAACGTCGACTGGGCGGACTGCCCGCCGGCGAACTCGATGAGCGCGGCGTGGTGCGTCGGGACCTCGACCGGGAAGGTCTCGCCGGCGCGGTCACCCGAGGCGATCGTGCGGCGGTCGAGCGACTTCGACGACACGGCCTGCACGCGGCTGGCGGTGCCGAAGGCGTGCACGAGCGTCGTGACGTAGTACGGGCCCATGTCGAACAGCGGGCCGGCACCGGTCGCGAACAGGAAGTCCGGGTTCGGGTGCCACGCCTCGGGACCGGGGACGTGGAACAGCGTCGTCGCGGTGAGCGGCTCGCCGATGTCGCCGCGGGCGATGGCCCGGAGCGCCGTCTGGATGCCCGCGCCGAGCACGGTGTCCGGCGCGGTCGCGACGCGGAGGCCCTTCGCCTGCGCCGACGCGAGCACGGCCGCGGCCGAGTCGTGGTCGGTGGCGATCGGCTTCTCGCTCCACACGTGCTTGCCCGCGTCGATGGTCTGCTGGTCGACCTCGGCGTGCGCGGCCGGGATCGTCAGGTTGATGACGATGGAGATGTCGTCGCGGGCGAGGAGTTCCTCGACCGTGCCGGATGCGCCCACCCCGTACGCGGCGGCCTGGGCGGCGGCGCGGTCGGTCAGGACGTCGGCGACGAAGCGGACCTCGACGTCGGCGAACTGCGTCAGGTTCTCGAGGTACTGCGTGGAGATGTTGCCGGCACCGATGATGCCGATCCCGATGCGGCTCACGCGGCGGTCCCCGCGGTGTCGTTGGCCTGCAGCCAGGTGAGGGACTCGGTGATGCCCTCGAAGACGTCGCCCTTGTACGCGTCGAACTCGACGACGCGGATGGCCTGCGGCGCCGCGGCGAGGATGCCCGCCACGTCGACGTCGCCCTGGCCGGCCGGGGTCTGGTTCTCGAAGGCGCGCTGCAGTGCCTCGGGGACGATCAGTGCGCTCTCGGACGAGGGCAGGGCGGTGCGGATGTCGCCGTCGACCTTGCCGTCCTTGACATGGATCGCGACGACGCGGTCGCCGAGGCCACGGAGCACGGCGGCCGCGTCGGCGCCACCGACGGTCGCCCAGAACGTGTCGACCTCGAGGACGGTCTCCGGCGACAGCTGCTCGACGAACAGGTCGTAGACGGTGCGGCCGTCGACCTTGTTCGTGAACTCCCACTGGTGGTTGTGGTACCCGAACTGCAGGCCGCGGGCGGTCGCCTCGGCAGTGAGGACGTTGACGCGCTCGGCGATGGCCTTGACGTCGTCGGCGGTCTGCCAGCGGTCGGTCGGGATGAACGGGTCGATGACGGTGTGGATGCCGAGGCGCTCGGCCGCGTCCCAGATCGGCGCGGTGTCGCCGGCGTCGATCACGGCGACGTGGCCGGACGGGGCCTTCAGGCCGGTGGCGGCGAACGCACGCTCGAGGTCGGTGGCGCGCTCGACGAACGCGTAGGGCTCGACGTTCTCGTAGCCGATCTCGCGCACTCGGGCGATGGCGGCGTCGAGGTCGTCGGCGATGGCGTCGCGCAGTGAGTAGAGCTGCACAGAGGTGGTGGGCATTGCAGAGGCTCCTTCGATCCTGACTGGTGTGCGGCCGACGGAGACACTGCTCCACGGCGAGACGATCACGACGCTACCGCAGAAACCACCCGGTGTGTAGTTTTCGCTTCCACCGACTTCCCGCCGCCATGTATGCTCGCCCTCGTAAAACCGTACGAGCTATGGTTTTCATCGACTCAAGGAGGCGTCATGAGCACACCCGAACCCGCGGAGACCCCGGTGCTGCTGCACCCGGAGCAGGGGATCACCCAGCCGGTCAGCACGATGCGTGTCGGCATCGGCTACCAGATCGCCCTGTTCCTCGGACAGTTCGGCCTGTTCGTGGCCCTCATGGCGCCGGTCTACGTCAGCATGCAGCTCAAGGCCGAGGCGCTGGTCGGCGACTCCGCCGCGAACGTCATCGGCTCCGTGCTGCCGATCGGCGCGTTCGGGGCGCTCATCATGAACCCGCTCGCCGGTGCGCTGTCCGACCGGACCCGCACCCGCTGGGGACGTCGCCGGCCCTGGATGCTCAGCGGTGTCGTCGTCTTCGCGGTCGCCCTGGCCTGGATCGCGTACGCCCCGGACACCCTGCAGCTCACGCTGGGCTGGCTCCTCGCGCAGCTGGCCGCCAACACCGTGCTCTCGACGCTGACCGCGAGCTTCGCCGACAACGTGCCCGAGTTCCAGCGCGGCAGGTCGTCGAGCATCATCGCGCTCGCCCAGAACATCGCGGTCCTGGCCGGCACGTACCTGTCCGTGTTCTTCGTCGCGAACCTGCCCGTGCTGTTCATCGCGCCGGGCATCCTGGCGATCGTCCTGGTGGTCGTCTACGCGGTCGTCGCACGGGACGAGCTGCCGACGTACCCGCTCAAGAAGTTCACGTTCCTCAACCTCGTCTCGTCGTTCTGGACGAACCCGATCAAGAACCCGGACTTCGCGTTCGCGTGGTGGTCGCGCTTCCTCATCATCTTCGCGACGTTCATGTTCACCACGTACCGCCTGCTCTACATGAAGCAGCACATCGGCATCGAGAGCAACGCGGAGGCCGCCGCGGCCGTCGCGTTCGGCGTGCTGCTCTACACGATCGCCCTCCTGGTCAGCGCGGCGCTGTCCGGCTGGGCATCGGACCGGCTCGGCCGCCGCAAGGTGTTCGTCGCAGGCTCGACCGTGCTGTTCGCCGTCGGCCTGGTCGCCCTGGCCCACGCAGAGACCGTGAACGGCTTCTACGTCGCCGAGGTCATCATGGGCTTCGCCTACGGCATCTACTCGGCCATCGACACCGCGCTCGTCGTGGACGTCCTGCCGAACGCCGACCGCCCCGGCAAGGACCTGGGTGTCATCAACATCGCGAACGCCCTGCCGCAGTCGCTCGCGCCCGCCGCCGCGCTGTTCTTCCTCCGCTTCGGCACCGGTGGCACGGCCGACAACTACGAGTTGATGTGCTGGGCCGCGGGTGGTGTCGCCGTCCTCGGCGCGCTCGTGGTGCTCCCGATCAAGCGGGTCCGCTGACGCGACCCGGGACGGACGGGAGGCCCGTGGCTGCGCAGCCACGGGCCTCCCGTCCGTCGTACGGTTGCGGGATGACCACCGCGCCGACCCGGACCTTCACCACACCCGTCGGCCGGATCGTCGGCCACCGCGACGGCGCGGTCCTCCGTGCCCTCGGCATCCCGTACGCCCGCGCCGAGCGCTTCCGGCGGCCGACCCCGGTGCCGCCGTTCACCGGTGACTTCGTCGCGGACACCCCGGCGCCGGTGCCCCCGCAACCGTCGACGCCCGTCCTCGAGGAGCTCATCCACCCCATCGAGGCCGAGGTCGCCGAGCACTGCCAGGCACTCTCCGTCACCGTGCCGGCCGACGTCCGCGACGACGAACGGCTGCCGGTCATGGTGTGGATCCACGGCGGCTCGTACGTCGTGGGCGGCGGGGACATCCCGATCCACGACCCGCGCGCCCTGGTCGAGGAGCAGCGCGTTGTCGTCGTGGCCGTCACGTACCGGCTCGGCGTGCTCGGGTTCCTCGGCGACGGGGAGCGGGTGCCGGCGAACCTCGGACTGCTCGACCTGGTCGAGGCCCTGCGCTGGGTGCACACGAACATCGCGGGGTTCGGCGGGGACCCCGACGCGATCACCCTGTTCGGGCAGTCCGCGGGCGGCGACGCCATCGCGCACCTCATGGTGGCCGAGGGCACGGCCGGGCTGTTCCGGCGCGTGATCGTGCAGAGCGCACCGCTCGGGCTGTCGCGTCGACGTGCCCGCATGAACCGGGCGATGTCCCGCACGGTCGGGACCGTCGCACCGGACGCGCCGCTCGACGAGGTCCTCGAGCGGCAGGCGGCAGCCGAGCGGGTCGCACTGCCCTACGGTCTGCGCGGCGGGATGCCGTTCGGCACGCAGTACGGCCACGCGCCGCTGCCCGCCGAACGCGACCTGCCGGACGCCTGGCGCCGGGTGGCCCCGCACGTCGAGGTCCTCATCGGCTCGGGGTCGGACGAAGCCGCCCTGTACGTCCCGATGATCCCCGGACTGGCCGCGGTCTGCCGCACCCGGATCGGACGTGCCCTCGTCCGGTGGCTGCTCGTCCGGCCGCTGACCGACGTCGTCTACGGCCGGGACGCCCGCGCCTTCGCCGTGCGACACCGGGCCGCCGGCGGTCGGGCCGTCGTGTACCGGCTCCTCCGCGGCGTGACCGTGCGGCCCACCGGAGCGGTGCACATGAGCGACGTCCCGCTGCTGCTCGGCGACCGCGCGGCCTGGGCGGGCAGCCGCTTCGTACCGACGCGGGACTGGGCCGCCGTCGAGCGCCGCGGGCCCGGGATGCGGGCGATCTGGGCGGAGTTCGCGCGGACCGGGCGGGTCACGGCGCCGGACGACGAGACGCTGACGTTCGACCGGGGCTGACCGACAGGGGACGGCCGGGCGGGGCCGACCACGCGGCCCTGCACCCCTCGAACTGGCGGTCGCGCCGCCCGGGCCCACGCCGGATGATCGTCCTCATGCCCGACTCCGACCTCCGCAACCGCATCATCCCGGCAGCGATCGAGGCCTTCCGTCGGTCGGACTTCCACGCCGTCGGACCCGCCGAGGTCGCGGCGCTCGCCGAGGTCAGCGACGCCGAGGTCAGCGACGCCTACCCGGTGTGGGACCTGCTCGTCGTCGCCGTCATGAACCGCTGGGACAACGGCGACCGCAAGTACCTGTGGCCGATCGCCGAGCAGCACGGTGCCGCCGCCTACCTCCGCGCCCGCCTGGAGTCCGGCCTGGCCGACCCCGCGCTCGTCCGGATCCGCATCGCCACGCTGAGCGCGGCCTCCGCCCCGACGCACCCGGCCGCCGGGTGGTTCCGCACCCAGTACGTGCGGGCGTTCGAGGACATCACGCTCGCGCTCGTCCGCGACGTCGTCGCCGGACGGGAGCCGCACGGCACCTCGCCCCGGCACGCGGCCGAGCAGCTCGTTGCCCTGTACGAGGGGCTGCAGCTGCAGTCGCAGCTGCGGGACGGGAGCGACCTGCTGGCCGGTTGGGACCGGGCAGTCGCGCGGATGCGTGCCGGGTGGGGTGCGGTCGCGCTCGTCTGACCGCGCTACCGGGAGGCGGTCAGCTGTCGGAGCACCGCAACGAGGGCGGGGACGTCCGCCTGCTCCCGCTCGGAGAGCCTGGTCCTGATGGCTTCGGCGATCCACGCTGACCGGCGAGCACGCTCCTCCCGGAGGGCCGCACCGCCCGTCGGGCTGATCGCGACCTGGACCGCTCGCCGGTCGGAGGGGTGCGCGCCGATGTCCACCAGCTGAGCGGCACGCAGCTGCTCGACGACCTTGGTGGCCGACTGGTGGCGGATGCGACACCGTGCGGCCAAGGCGGCGATCGTCGCCGGTCCCTCCCGGTCGAGCATGCCGAGGATCGACAACTGGTTGTCGGAGAGCTGCTCGTCGGGACGGGCTGCCCGGACGAAGTCACCGACCGCGGCTCGGAGGTCCTCGGCTACCTGGTCGATGTCGGCGTCCACGACTCCTACTATGCGTGATCCGCGGGCGGGAGCGGAACGGACCGGGACGTGTCCGTCCCGCTCCTCGGCGGTCAGGCGGCCGTCGCGGTGCCGACGGCCGTGCCGCGGGCCAGGGTCGCCGGGATGATCGACGCGTGCAGCATCGCGGTCGACGGCACGTCGGGGAGCTCGTGCACCGCGGAGGAGAGCGCCGTGACGGCCACGACGTTGCCGTGCACGCCGGTGCCCTGCGGCGGATTGGGGCCGACGTAGCCCGCGACGCCGAAGGAGTTCGGCAGTTCGATCGATCCCTCGGGCATGTCCTGACCGCTCGCCCCGGCGACGAGCTGCCCCGCGCCCGCCGGGACGACGGCGATCCAGTGCCAGAACCCACCCGGCACCGGGGCGTCCGGGTCGAAGACCGTGACGAGGAGGCTCTGCGTCCCCTCGGGGAGGGTCTCCCACGTGACGGCCGGCGACCGGCCGGTGCCGGCCTCCGAGCTGTACGCGGCAACGGGGAAGGCGCCGTCGGTCAGTTCCGGGAGTGCCACCGGGAGCTCGTTCGTGGGGAAGGTGTTCGCGTACGGGTCGACACGCATGTCGTCTCCATCCATTCAGTCGGGCGATCGCACAGTCACGCTGTACACCTGAACTGTACATACAAACTGTACAAAAGGCCACCCCCTCTCCAGGTCAGCCGGTGAGGCGCGTCCCTTGCCGCGGGCGCCGGTGCCCCTCGTCCGCCATGACCCAGCTCGTCAGGAGGCGGAGCGCGTCCGCGTGCGCGCTCCCGGGCTCGGCGCTGTACACGAACAGCGCCTGGTCCGGGTCGCCGGGCATGGTGAACGTCTCGTACCGCAGGGTGAGGTCACCGACCACGGGATGGCGGAACCGCTTCTCCCCGGCTGTCCGCTGGAAGACGCGGTGCTCCTGCCACCACCCGCCGAACTCCGCGCTGGCGATGGTGAGCTCCCCGACGAGCGCCTGCGTCGCGGGGTCCTCCGGATCACGGCCGGCGTCGAGGCGCAGGTTCTCCACGGCGAGCCGCGCCTGGGTCTCCCAGTCCACCAGGCGCTTCCGAGCGGTGCCGTCGAGGAACATCCAGCGCGCGTAGTTGCGTTCCGTCGCGGGCATCGCGTCGAAGTCCGCCAGGAGCGCCCGCGCCAGGCGGTTCGTCGCCAGCACGTCGGTGCGACGACCGAGGAGCATCACGGGGACGCCGTCGAGTGCGTCCATGAGCTGCACCAACGCCCGGCGCGGGCGCTGGACGGGCACGGGGCGCCGTCGCCGCTGTGCGGGCGGGTGACCGTTCGTCGCGATCAGGTGCCGGAGGTGCTCGTGCCCCGCGTCGGACAGGTCGAGCGCTCGCGCGATCGCGGCGACGATCCCCGGCGACGGCGTGATCGGGCGCCCCTGCTCCAGGCGGGTGTAGTAGTCCGAGGAGACCCGGGCCAGCTGCGCCACCTCCTCGCGACGCAGACCCGGCACCCGGCGGATCCGGCCGTCCGCCGGCAGCCCGGTCCGCTCCGGGTCGACCTGGCTCCGAGCACGACGGAGGAAGTCGGCGAGCTCCTGGTTCCGGTCGGCCATCTCCCCATTGTCACCGCCCGCTGCCCACCCCGCGTGGGTCGGATCGTCCCAGGCAGAGCCGGGCCAGGAGGACGCGCTCGGAGGCGTCCGCCGGCTCGCAGGCTGGAGGCACGAACCACCTCCTCCGACCGGAAGGCACGACCACCATGACCCACCGCACCGACCGACCCGCGACCTGGCTCGTCACCGGCGCCTCCCGTGGACTCGGCCTGCACCTGGTGCGGGCGCTGCTCGCCGCCGGGCACCACGTCGCCGCGACCACCCGATCGACCGACCGACTGCTCGGCGCGCTCGGGGAAACCGACACGACGAACCTGCTCCCGCTGCAGGTGCAGCTCACCGACCAGGCCGACGTCACCCGTGCCGTCGAGGAGACGACCGCCCGGTTCGGTCGCATCGACGTCGTGGTGAACAACGCCGGCTACGGCTACCTCGGGGCCGTCGAGGAGACCACGGACGCGGACGTGCGGGCGATGTTCGACGTGCAGGTCAACGGCACCTGGAACGTCCTCCGCGCGGTCCTGCCCGTCATGCGTGCGGCGCGATCGGGGCACGTCATCAACGTGTCGTCGGTCCTCGGACTCGTGTCGTTCCCCGGCTGGGGCCTGTACTGCGCCGCGAAGTACGCGCTCGAAGGGCTCACCGAGTCCCTCGCCGCGGAGGTCGCCGACCACGGCATCGCCGTCACGATCGTCGAGCCGGGCTACTTCGACACGGACTTCCTGACCAGTAACTCCCTCGCCCTGCCGGAGACGACGACCGACGCCTACCCGGCGATCCGCGAGATGGTCACCGCACACCAGGCGATGCCCGGCACGCAGCTCGGCGACCCCGCGCAGGCCGCCGCCGCCTTCATCACCATCGCCGAGCGGAGTGACGGGCCGCTCCGGCAGCAGCTCGGCTCGGACTCCTCCGGCTTCGCCGCCGCCAAGGTGGAGGCACTCCGAGCCGACGTCAGTGCCGGCCGCGCGCTCGCCGAGTCCACCGATCGCGTTCGCTGACGAGCTCTGCCAGCAGCGCCTCAGTCCAGTGGGAGACGATCGTCGGCGAACCGTCGCTCGAGGACCGCGCCACTCTCGGTCCCGTCGAGGTAGGTCCGGAGCGCGCTGACCAGACCGGTCATCTCGCTCCCGTCGAACATCACTCGTGCGCCGTCGTCCATGACCTTCTCGATCTCGCGGAGCCGCGGGACGAGTTCCCGGCCTCCATCGGTCAACCGGAGGGCGACGGCTCGTCGATCCGACGCGTGCGTGGAGCGTTCGACATAACCACGACGGACGAGTGTGTCGACGATGCGGCTGGGGCTCGCTGTCTCGCACACGATGAGCTCGCCGAGCTCCTTGAGCGTGATGGGTCCGTATCGAGAGAGGACGAGGATGATCTCGAACTGCGAGGTCGTCAGTCCCAGGTCGGCGAGCTGTCGGCCGAGCGCGCGGTTGCCCTCCCGCTGCGCCGCGAGGACCAGGTAGCGCAGCTCGAACTGCGCGAGTGTCGGCGCCGTGGGAGTGGGCGCTGGTGCCGGAGTGGTCATGTGCGATCCAGTCGTGACGGGAGCAGAGCAAGCTGCTCCCGTCCAGTTTGTCAGGTCGTCGCCCAGGGCCCGCGTTCGGTCTGCGGGCCCTGGGCACGGGCGGCTGATCAGGTACCGACGAGCGCGCCGGACTCCGCCGGGGTCTCGGACGACGGCTCGCGCACCGTCGTGTCCGGAACAGGGCATGCTCTGCCGAAGGCCCGCGGACCGATGGCGCGCAGCACGCTCGGCATCACGACCATGCGGATGACGACCGCGTCCAGCACGACGGCGATCGCGAGTCCGATCCCGATCTCGCGGACGATGCTGATCTGCGCCGTCATGAAGGAGAGGAACACGGCGACCATGATCAGCGCCGCGCTGTTGATCATGCTGCGGGTCCGGTCCGCGCCACCGAGGACGGCCTGCTCGTACGGGATGCCTGCCCGGTACATCTCCTGCATGCGGGACATGATGATGACCATGTAGTCCATGCTCAGGCCGAACATCACCGCGAACAGCAGGATCGGGGTCACGGAGTTGAGAGGTGCGTCCGAGACGGCGTGCTGCACCAGGGTCAGGGATCCGACGCTCGCGCCGACGACGAGGAGGTTGAAGAGGAGCGCGAGAGCCGGCAGGACGACCGAGCGCCAGGCGAACGCGAGCATGGCGAACGTCAGGAGCAGGACGACCGCTGCGACGAGCGGGATGCTGCGGACGATGGTGGCGTCGAAGTCCACGCCCTGAGCGGTTGCGCCGGTGACCGCCACGCGCGTGCCGTCGGTCAGTTGGGCAGGGAGGTCTCGGCGGACCTCCTCGACCAGGTCGTGAGCGCTGACGGAGTCCGGACCCTGGGCCGTGGTGACCACCACCCGCGCGGTGATCACGTCGTCCCGTGCATCCCACAGCTTCCGGAGGTCAGCGGGTGTGTCCGCCTGGTCGAGCAGGGTGGTGAGCTGTCCCGCGGGGAGTCCGATGGCGGTGACAGAGGTGACGTCATCGGCACCGGGCCGCTGTGCGAGCCAGGTGCTGGCACGCTCGACCTGTCCCAGCGCGACCGACGTCCCGACGTCGGCCGGGAGGGTGAGGACGACATCGACGGGGAACAGTCCTTCTTGACCAATCCGCTCGTCGAGGATCTCCGATCCTTGTCGGGCCGGGTCAGAGGCGGGCAGGACGGTGGCACTCGCCACGGGGGACTGCATGGAGAGGCTGGCGATCGGGACGGCGCACGCGGCGAGTGCGAGGATCCCGACCGTGCCGACGAGTGCCGGGCGCCGGATGCGCGATCGCACCGTGCGGACGCCACGAGGCGCCGCAGGGCGCAGGAACGGGACGGCGAAGCGGTCGATCCTCGGTCCGATCAGGGTGAGCGCGGCAGGCAGGACGAGCATCGTGATGACGAGCGCTACCACCGCGACGACGATGCCTCCGAGGGCGATGCTCGTCAGCGCCATCACCCGGGGGATGAGCAGCGCCGCGAGGGCCAGGACCACTGCCACGCCGCTGAAGAGAACCGAATGCCCGGCGGTGGACATGGCCGCTCGCACGGCGACCGGGGTGGCTCTGCCCGTCGCGAGTTCTTCCCGGAACCGTTTGATGATGAACAGGGAGTAGTCGACGGCGACGGCCAGACCGATCATGGACACGATGTTCGTGTAGAGGTTCGACACCTCCGTCACGCGGGTCAGCAGGAAGCCGATGCCCAGGGCCAAGGCGAGTGACGAACCCGCGACGAGCAACGGGAGGACGGTCGCGACGACCGATCGGAAGACGAACAGCAGGACGACGATCAAGAGCGGGAACACGATCAGTTCGGCTCGCGTGGCGTCGGCCTTCGAGTGTGCGTTGAGCTGGAAGTCGAGCGCTGGTTGGCCGGTGACGTACACGTCATCCACCAGCCGGGCGTCCTCCAGTCGTTCCTGCAGATCGGGCACGAGGTTCTGGGCGGCGGTCGCACTGCCGTCGAAACCAGCGATGACCGCTGCCGCGCGATCGTCCTCCGAGGCGAGGTCGGGGTCGTCCCCGGGGGTGGTGATGGAATCGGCACCCTCTTGGCGGAGGATGCTGACCACCCGCGAGATCGTCCCGTCCGTCACCGTCGTGGCCCTGTCGAGCACGACGACCAACTGGTTCGGTGACTGGGCGAAGCGCTCCTCGACGACTTCCTGCGTCACGAGTGCCTGTGCTCGCGGGTTGGTGAAGCCTCCCCCTGACAGGGCGGCATCGAGGTGCAGTGCGAGTGCCCCTCCCACCACGAACAAGGCCAACCACACGGCGATGACCACGCGAGGAAAGCGGATCGGTACGTCGAGCAGGCGCCGCATGGGTCCTCCGATTCGTGACGTTACATGCATGCTACAGCACGGAACTGAGCGCTCGGACCCCTCTGCCCGGCGGACGCTCATGTCGTCGTGAGGAGGCCGTACAGGACGGTCATCCGCGGGTTCCTCCCCGCGGTCGTGACCGTCACACGCGTCGGCGAGACCGCCGTTGAGTACCGGCTCGAGGGAGCCGGCGCGCAGGAGACCGGCCGGTGGCTGATCGACCGAACAGCGGACGGGGCGTCCGTGGTCACGCACGCGTTCGAACACGCCGGAGCACTGCTGGTCGTGTTCCGGCGCGCGTTCGTCCTCGTCGCGGACTGGCGTCTCGAGCGACTCGACCACGAAGCACGAGCGCTGGTCACGTGACCGGATGGCCGGGCCCCGCCACTCCGGGGTCCGGCCTGCCGGCGCGGCAGCTCGTTGCCCTGTACGAGGGGCTGCAGCTGCAGTCGCAGCTGCGGGACGGGAGCGACCTGCTGGCCGGTTGGGACCGGGCCGTCGCGCGGATGCGTGCCGGGTGGGGTGCGGTCGCGCTCGTCTGATGGGCGGAGGCGCGCCGGCCCGGGACCGCGGCCGGTCGCGACACGACCTACGCTGGGGTGGTGCTCTCCCGACGTGACGCCGCCGTACGGCTCGACATCCCCCTCGAGATGGCGGCCCACCACGGGATCCCGACGCGGCTCAGCGAGGCCGAGCTCCAGGCGATCGAGGAGGACCCGCCCGCCTGGCTCGTGCAGTCCCGGGCGAACCGCACCGGTGCCAAGAAGGTCTGGGTGCAGCTGGAGTGCGTGGTCTGCGGGTACGCCGAGACGGCACGGCCGAAGAAGTGGTGGCCCGACTGGGACCACCTGATGTGCGACTACCACGCGCCCTACCAGGCGCCGGAGCCGATCGCCGGGCGGACCCGGCACGAGGTCGAGGGCGTCGGCAGCCGCTTCGTCGCGCTCGTCGACGAGGCGCCCCAGCGACCCTGACGGTCGCAGCGTGGCCGGGCGCGACCAGCCCACCCGGTCGTCGGTAGCCTGGACGGACCGTGGGGGCCGGTGGAGGCCGCGCTCCTGCCACCGGACCGACACAGGGGGAACGACCATGTCCACACCGCACCGCGCAGCAGCTCTCGCTCTCGCTCTCGGCATCGTCCTCCTCGCAGGGCTCACCGGGTGCAGCGGAGGCGGTGACCCGGGGGCGGCGGCGACCGAGGCCCCGCCGGAGATGTCGCAGGCCGAGCGGAAGGCGACGCTCCCCGACCTCGAGCAGGAGGCGAACAGCGTCGCCGAGGGCATGGTCGAGGTCATGGCGAAGGGTGACCTCTCGACGACGGGCGCCGAGTACGTCGCCGCGCACCCGCTCGGCGAGCACCACCACCTCGGCAAGTGGGAGATCCGCGAGCGGGACGTGACGGGTCTGGTCTCGGGCACGGTCTGCATCGAGTACCGCCAGTCCGACGACGCCGACCCGGTCGCGATGGCGACCACCCTCGCGCAGTACTCGCCGGCGGACGGGAGCGTCCGCGAGCACCGCGAGACCACGCCGGTCGGGACGGGCCTCAACGTGGGGTGCTGACACCGCTGCGGACGGCGCTCCGCGCCGGTGACGTCGCCGCTCCGCCCGGGTGGTGCCGCCGCTCCGCCCGGGTGGTGCCGCCGCTACTGTGGCGGTGTGGAACCGCTCTTCCCACGACGCCCGGAGCGGACGCTCCACGTCGCGCGGGTCCTCCTGCTGACCGCCGCCGCCGTCCTGGTGCTGCTCTGGCTCGTGCTGTGGGCGCCGGTCTGGCTGGCGGGTTCCGGTGCCACCCTGCTCCTGTGGCCGCTGGTCGTCCTCGTCGCGTTCGTCGCCTGGTGCTGCTGCTTCGTCGTGGTCGTCATGGCGATCATCGCGCTCGCACGCGGCACCGGCCGAGGTGCGCCACTGATCATCGCAGCGAGCGTGGGGCTCATCCTCGTGGCACCCGTCGCGATCTGGTTCGTCGGCCCGTTCTCGGCGGTCGGGTAGCGCCCGCTCCGGGCGGTCCTGCCCCGAGGTGACGGACCGGAGGCGCGGTGCGGGTGAGCCGGTCGGCCCCCTGCACCGCGCCTCCGGTCCGGTCCGCTGCGGACGCAGCGTCGCGGTGTCAGCCGCGGATGAACGCGAGGATGTCGGCGTTGATGACGTCGGCGTGGGTCGTCAGCATGCCGTGCGGGTAGCCCTCGTAGATCTTCAGCGTCGCGTCGCTGAGCAGTTCGGCCTGCTTCAGGGCTGCGTCCTGGTACGGCACGACCTGGTCGTCGTCGCCCTGCAGGACGAGGACGGGCACGGTGATGGCGCGGAGGTCCTCGGTCTGGTCCGTCTCCGAGAACGCCTTGATGCCCTCGAGGTGGGCGACGGCACTGCCCGTCATGCCCTGACGCCACCAGTTGGCGATGACCGGCTCCGACGGCGTCACGCCGTCGCGGTTGAACCCGTAGAACGGGCCGGAGGCGACCGCCTGGAAGAACTCGGCGCGGTTCGCGGCGAGGGCCTGCCGGAACCCGTCGAAGACCGAGATGTCGGTGCCCTCGGGGTTCGCGTCGGTCTTCACCATCAGCGGCGGCACGGCGGAGACGAGGACCGCCTTCGCGACCCGCCCCTGCGGCTGGCCGTACTCCGCGACGTAGCGGGCGACCTGGCCGCCGCCGGTGGAGTGCCCGACGTGGACGGCGTCGTGCAGGTCGAGGTGCTCGACGACGGCGGACACGTCACTGGCGTAGTGGTCCATGTCGTGGCCGGTGCCGATCTGCGACGAGCGCCCGTGGCCCCGGCGGTCGGAGGCGATGACGCGGAAGCCCTCGGCCAGGAAGTACAGCATCTGCGCGTCCCAGTCGTCGGACGACAGCGGCCAGCCGTGGTGGAACACGATCGGCTGGGCGTCGGGGTTCCCCCAGTCCTTGTAGTAGATCTCTGCACCGTCGTCGGTGGTCACGAACGCCATGGTCGTCCTCCTGTTGTGTGTGGGGTCTGGTGTGGGTGGTCTGGTGGGGTCGTCAGTCGAGGTCGGCGACGGCGTCGGTGATGAACGCGGCGACCTCGGCGGGGTGCGTCCGCATCAGCAGGTGCGGTCCGTCGATCTCGATCACCTTCCGGACGCCGGCGCGCTGGTAGCCGAAGCGCTCCACGTCCGGGTTGATGGTGTGGTCGGCGCTGGCGACGATGCCCCAGGACGGCTTGGTCTTCCACGCAGCCGCGGAGGCGGGCTCGCCGAACGCGACGGCGGACAACGGACGCTGCGAGACCGCGAGGACCCTCGCCTCGTCCAGGTCGAGGCCGCCGGCGAACACCGCGGGGAACGCGTCGATCGCCACGGACACGTCGGTGCCGGGTTCCGCCCCCTCGACCGGGTAGGGCGAGTAGACGAGGTTCGCGGCGAGGGCACTGTCGGGGAAGCCGCCCTGGAGGGTGCCGAGGCTCTCCCCCTCCTCGAGCGCGTACGCGGCGACGAACACGAGCCCGACGACGTTCTCGGCGACGCCGGCGACGGTGAGGACCGCGCCGCCGTAGGAGTGCCCGGCGAGCAGGACCGGACCGTCGATCTGCTCGACGAACGACCTGATGGAGGCCGCGTCGCCGGACAGGCTCCGGTTGGGGACCGGCGGGACGCGGACCTGGTGGCCCTGGTCGAGGAGGAGCCCTGTGACGGGTGCCCAGCTGGCGGCATCGGCGAACGCTCCGTGGACGAGGACGATGGTGGGTGATCCGGTCATGGGCGCGAACCTATCCGCGCGGACGACCGGCGCACATCGGTCACGACGACTGAGATCGGCCGCCGATCGACTTACCCGTCGACGGACGGGAGCGGGGTGCCCTGGGTCGCGAGGACGTCCGACAGCTGCCGTCGGTCGGAGATCCCCAGCTTCTGGAAGGCGGCGTAGAGGTGTGCGCCGACGGTCCGGGGCGAGACGAAGAGGTGCTCGCCGATCGCGCGGTTGCTCAGTCCCCGGGCCGCGAGCGTGCAGACCCGGAGCTCCTGCGGGGTGAGCAGCTCGTCCCGCCGTCCGGGCACCGCCAGGCGTTCCCCGGTGGCGCGGAGGGCGTCGCGCGTGCGTTCCTCCCACGCGGGTGCGGGCATCTCGCCGAACAGGGCGAGGGCCGCGTGGAGGGCGGCGCGGGCGTCCTCGCTCCGGCCCGTGGCGTGGAGCCGCCGTCCGAGACGGAGGAGCGTCCGGGCCTTCGCGTACGGGATCGACCAGCGCGCGTCCCGGACCGCGGCCCAGGTGGTCGCGAGTTCGTCGTCGGCGACGAGCGCGGCCCTGGCGTGGTCCAGCGCGGTCCGGACCAGCGGCGCGTGCCACCGTGCGTGGAGCTGCTCGAGGTCCGCGAGCCGCTGCTCGGCGTCCTCCCGCCTGCCGGCGTCCAGCGCGGCGTCGACGAAGTCGGGTGACGTGATGACCGCGAAGTCGGGGTGGTAGGCGTCGTGTCCGGGGTCGGCGATGCCGCGGAGGCGCTCGAGGGCCTTCGCGGGCCGGCCGGTCACCAGGTACGCCGCACCCTGACTGCCCAGGACGGTCGCGCGCATCGCACTCGAACGGAGCACCTGGGCGCCGACCTCCGTCCCGCCGGAGATCGCCTCGACGTCCGGCTGGCGGCCGTCGAGGGCGTCGAACCACGCGAGCGCGCACCGTGCCGCGGCGGAGAACCCGGCGTCGCCCAGGTCACGGCCCAGCGACTCCGCCTGCTCCGCGAGGACGCGGGCCTTCGCGACGTCCCCGGCCAGGTAGGTCGTCATCGAGGTCCCCATGAGCGCCTGCGGGAACGTCCGCAGTTCGCCACGCGCCCGCATGCTCGCGAGGGCCCGGTCGAGGAGCACACGCGCGGTGTCGATCTCGCCGACGAGGTTGAGCGCGTACCCGAGGAGCCACGCGGACTCCTCGTCCTCGGCGGACGCTGCCGCCCCGAGGGCGAGTTCCCGGACCCGGTCACCCCGGACGACCGGTTCCGTCCGCGCTGCGAGGAGGATCGCGCGGGGATCGTCCTCCGGCAGCGCGAGTGCCTCGACGACGGCGAGCATCGGGTCACCGGGACCCGGCTCCAGGGTGTGGTCCCACGCGATCGCGGCCAGGTGGAGGAGCGCAGCGGTGGCGTGCTCCACCCCACCGGCCGCCTGCATCTCGGAGACGGCGTGGAGTGCCGGCCCGAGGTCGCCCCTGGCCAGCCCCGTCCGGCCGGTGGGCAGCGTCTCGGCGACCCACGCTGCCCGCGCTGCCAGCAGCCGGTCCGGCGCCTCCGAGCTGGCCCGGTGTGCCAGGAGCGACGCCTCCGAGGTCCGCCCGGACAGCCCTGCCAGTTCCGCGGCGGCGACCAGCCGCTCCACCCGCACGGTCACGTCCGAGGTGAGCTCCGCGGCCCGCTCGACCGCACGACCGGCGGCGACGGTGTCGGACATCGCCGTCCGGCCGTCGGCGAAGGCGGCGATCTCGTCGGCCAGGGAGTCGTCGTGCCCCGCCGCGAGTTCGGCCCGCCACCAGATCGTCCGCGTCGGCTCGTCCTCGTGCTCGCGCACCAGGGCAGCGAGCACCGCGGCGCGTTCCGTCGGCGACGCCGCTGCCAGGACCGCCGACTGCACGAGCGGGTGCCGGAACCGGATGGCCCGAGGAGCGACCCACTCGAGGAGTCCGGACGCGGACGCGCGATCCGTCCACGTCGGCGCCGGGACCTTCCCGAGTGCCCGTCCGGCGGCTTGGGCGGCTTCCTCGGCGGTCGCGCCACTGGAGAGCGCGACGGCGAGCAGGGCGAGCCGCGTGGGCTGGTCGAGCTCCGCGTAGCGGTCGCCGAACTCCTGTTCCACCCGGCCGACGACGGGCCGCTGGTGGGTACGGTTCCCCGGCACGTGCTGACCGAGTTCGCGGAGCGCGAGCGGGTTCCCTGCGGCGCGGGTCACGAGCTCGCGCCGAGCCTGGCCCGACGGCGCCCCCGGGACCGCGTCGAGCAGCTCCGCAGCGGCTGCGTCGTCGAGCGGCGCGAGGTGCAGGCGTCGCACGCCGGGGTCGTCCGGGGCGTCCGTGTTCCGCGTCGACATCACGACGACGATCGGGTCCTCGACGACGCGACGAGCGACCATCCGCAGTGCCCACGCGGACGGTGCATCGATCCAGTGCAGGTCCTCCGCCACGACGAGCAGCGGTCTGGCGGCGGCGGCGTCGGAGAGCAGGGTCAGCGCCGCAAGCCCGGCGAGGAGCGGTGACGGCTGCACGCCCGGTTCCACGCCGAACGCGACGTCCAACGCACGCCGCTGCGGGGCCGGCAGGCTCGGGATGCCCGCTCGCAACGGGTAGAGGAGCATGTGGAGGGCCGCGTACGGCTCCGCCGACTCGTCGAGCGTGCCGGTCGTGGTGAGGACCCGCACGCCACGCCCGCCCGCGTACTCGACCACGTCGGCGACGAGCGACGACTTGCCGATCCCCGCCTCGCCGTCGACCACGAACGCCGAACCGCCGCTGTGCACGTCCTGGATCGCGGTGCGGAGGGCCGCGATTTCCCGCTCGCGCCCGATGACGGGCTGCGCCATCGTCATGCCGTCAGTATGCCAGCGGCCGAGCCCGGAGCGGGAGCCGCGGTGCGGGTCCGTGGCCCCCGACCCGTCACCGCCCCCGCACGATCTGCCCCGTCACCGCCCCTGCACGATCCGCCCCGTCACCGCCCGCGCGCGATCCGTCCCGCCGCCGGCTGCACCCCGACGACCGCCACGAGCACCGCCGCCGCAGCGAACCCGGCCCAGGACACGAGGTCGAACCCGGCCGCCGCTGACCCGGTCAGCCCGTACCCGACACCGACCAGCGCCGGCACGACCGCGACCGTGCCGATCACCACGGCCGCGACCGCGGTGTACGCCGTCTCGACCCCGGCCATCCGCAGCAGCTGGGCGCGAGTGGCACCGGTCCGCTGCAGCAGCGCGAACTCGTCCCGCCGCCCCCTGGTGGTGGTCAGGAGCGTGTTCGCCGCGGCCGCCGCCACGAACGCGAGGAGCGCGACGACGAGGACCAGGGACAGTTGGCGGTCGCCGCTCCCGGCCCGGAGGGCGGTCGCGACGTACCCGTCCACCGTGGCGACGTCCGCGCCGGTGGCGCGCAGGGCCTCCCGGACGGCTGCGCGGTCACCGGACGCGGTGTCGACGAGGAGCGTGTCGACGGGACCTGACGCGCGGTCGCGGACCAGGACGTCCCCGAAGGCCAGACCGCGGTCGTAGACCGCGACGATCCGCGCCGACTCGGCGGGGCCGTCGCCGGTGCGGAGTCGGATCGTGTCGCCCAGGCCCGTCGGGGTGAGGGCGAGCAGGTCGCTGCTCACCGCGACGGTGCCGGGTCCGCTGAGCGCGTCGAGGGACCCGGAGCGCACGGCCGGGTCGAGCGCGGCGGTGTCGGCGGAGAGGGCGCAGACCGCGGTCGGCTCCCACTCGAGTCCGCCGAGGTCCTCGTCCGCCTGCTCGACCTGCACCGACCCCGCCGTGTCCCGCACGGTGGTCGTCCCGCGGACGCCGGGCAGCGCCGCGATCCGCTCCGCCTGTGCACCGGTGACGCCGTCGCCGGCGGTCACCACGAGGTCGGCCTGGAGGCCCGCCCGCAGTTGGTCCTCCGTCGCGCGCTGGACGGCGGCGTCCGTCCCGGTCTGCACCGTCCCGAGGGCGACGAGGAGCGCGAGCGGGACCACGGCGGCGCTGAGGCGCCGGGAGGCTCCGCGGGCGTTGAGGAGGGCGAGCGTGCTCGCCGTCCCGTGCCGGCCGGTGAGCGCCCGCCGGGCACCCCACTGCACGAGGAGCGGCCCGGCGAGGGCGGCCGCGACGACGAGGACGATCGCCGAGGTGGCGCCCGTCGCGCTGCCCACCAGGCCGGGCGTGAAGAAGGGCGTGGTCGCGGTCGCGAGGCCGGTGAGCGCGGTGACCGCGGCGGCGATCTGACGACCGCGCGAGAGCGTCGGGACGTCGGTGGTGCTCGCGCGGACCGCGTCGGTCGGGCTCGGCCGGGTCGCTGCCCGCGCGGCCATCGCCGCGGCCAGGAGTCCGGTGGGCACGAGCACGACCAGCGTGCTGAGCAGCGGGATCGCCGACGGCGCGAGCGAGAAGGTGGCCGGGACGACCGCGCTCGACCGCAGGAGCGGAGTCACGAGGGGCGCGACGACCGTGCCGACGAGGGCGCCGACGGGTGCGACGAGTGCGAGCAGGACCAGGACCTCGGTGCGGACCGTGCCGCGGATCTGCCCGGCGGTGGCACCGATCGCCCGGAGCAGCGCGAACTCGCGGCGGCGCTCGCGGAGGACCCCGGCGAAGACGCTGGCCACCATGAAGACGGTGATGAGGAGCAGCGTCCCGGCGAAGGACCCCGCCACGGTGGAGAGGAACGGGGCCTCCGGGTGTCGGACGCCGGCCTCGAGCCAGGCGGCCGTGACCGCGAGGAGCACGGCGGCCAGGGCGACGACGACCCCGGCGCCGATGACGGCGGCGCGGTTGACGACGAGCAGGGAGCGGAGTGCGGCGCGCACGGCTCAGCGCCCCAGACCGAGCACGTGGGCCGTGACCGACTCGAGCGTCGGGGCGTGCAGCTCGTCGCGCACCCGACCGTCGGCGAGGAACACGACCCGGTCGGCGTACGCGGCAGCGCGGGGGTCGTGCGTGACGAGCACGAGGGTCTGCCCGAGCGACCGCACCGCGTGCTGCAGGAGCTGCAGGATCCGGTCCGCGGTCGCGGTGTCCAGGGCACCGGTCGGCTCGTCGGCGAACACCACGTCCGGTCCCGCGACGAGTGCCCGCGCGATGGCGACGCGCTGCGCCTGGCCGCCGGACAGCTCGCCGGGCAGACGGTCGGCCGTCCCGCCCAGGCCGACGGCGTCGAGCAGCTCCGCGACCCGGTGCTCGTCGGCGCGGGTGCCGGCGAGCGTCAGGGGCAGCCGGACGTTCTCGCCGACGGTCAGGTGCGGCACGAGGTTGTAGCCCTGGAACACGAAGCCGACGTGGTCGCGGCGGAAGCGCGTGACGGCGTCCGGGCTGAGGGTGCCGAGGTCGACGCCGCCGATCACCACGCTGCCGCTCGAGGGGGTGTCGAGCCCGGCGGCGCAGTTGAGGAACGTCGACTTGCCGGAGCCGGACGCGCCCATCACGGCGGTGAAGCTGCCGGAGGCGATGTCGAGGGAGACGCCGTCGAGCGCGGTGACGGTCGACGGCCCGTTCGGGTACGTCTTGGTGAGCCGGTCGAGGTGCACCGCGGTGCCGGTGCGGCCGGGGGAGAGGACTGTGGACACGGGGAGCTCCTGTCGCTGGCGACGGATCGGTGGGAGGGACGCCGTCCACGCTAGGAAGCCGTCGAGCGCCGGCCGAGACCCGAACGATGGGACCTGACGGGTTGCGTCTTCCGATGGAGGTCGCGTGCGGTCGACCGGCCCCTGCCCGCTGCCGACCCGTCGGACGGGAGGCGCGGCGCGGCTCGCCGGGTTCCGCCCGGCTGCTGGGATGGTCGGGTCATGGAGTACACCGACTACGACACCCGGCTGGCGTCCTACGCCGTCGTCACCGACGGCGACCGGGTGCTGCTCGCCCGGCTCAGCTGGCCGGACGCGGGACTCTGGACGCTGCCGGGCGGCGGGGTCGACCTGGACGAGACCGTCGAGGAGGGCGCCGTCCGCGAGGTCCGCGAGGAGACCGGGTACGACGTCGTGGTCGAGGAGCTGCTCGGGGTGCGGTCCCACGTCGTGCCGCCCGAGCGCCGGAAGCACCGGAACGGTCGACCGATGAAGGCCGTGCAGGTGGTGCACCGGGCCCGGGTGGTCGGGGGCTCGCTGCGCCACGAAGCGGTGGGGACGACGGACCTGGCGCGCTGGGTGCCGCTCGACGAGCTCGGGACGCACCGGCACGGGATCCTCGTGGTGCAGGCGCTCCGGTGGGCGGGCGTCGGGGCGGTCTGAGCGTCCGGTCCGCCCCGGTGGTTCCACGGTTCCGGATGCGACGCCGGGTTCCTACGCTCCATCGGCAGGCGCTGGCACCCGGTCCGCGTCACCCGACGTCGTGGAGTCCCGATGCCCGCTCACACCTCCCACCTCGACGACTCGTCCTCTGCCCGGGTGGTCGTCGTCGGAGCGGGGCCGACGGGCCTGTGGCTCGCCGCCGAGCTCGCCGCGGCCGGTGTCCACGCCGTGGTCCTCGAGCAGCGCACCGCTCGGTCTCCCCACGCGAAGGCGCTCGGGCTGATGCCCCGGACACTCGAGGTGCTCGCACTCCGCGGGGCCGTGGAACCGTTCATCGCGGCCGGGCGCACCGTGCCGGCGTGGCACTTCGGGCTGCTCGAGGAGAGCGTGCGCTTCGACACGCTCGACACCCCGTTCCCCGCCATGCTGCTCCTGCCGCAGACCACCACCGAGGCGCTGCTCGAGGAGCGGGCGCGTCGACTCGGCGTCGACGTCGTCCGCGGCGCGGTGGCGACCGGTCTCGACCAGAGCGAGGCCGACGAGACCGTGACCGTGACGTACGAGCAGGACGGCGCCCACCGGCACGTCACCGCGGCGCTCGTCGTCGGGTGTGACGGTGGCCGGAGCACGGTCCGCGGGCTCGCCGGGATCCCGTTCGAGGGCGAGCCGAGCTCTGCCTGGGGCTTCGTCGGTGACGTGGTGCTCGACGCTCCACCGGCACCGGGGACCCGGGTCGTCCGGCCGGACGGCGCCCTCATCGTGGCGCCGCTCCCCGACGGGCGCTTCCGGCTCACCGGCTGGGATCCGGAGCACCAGTCGCCGGACGAGGAACTCGACCTCGGGACGCTGCGCGCGTTCACGCGACGGATGACCGGTACGGACCTCGGAGCGCGCGACCCCTCCTGGCTGTCGCGCTTCGGGGACGCCAACCGTCTCGCGGCCTCGTTCCGCAGCGGCCGGGTCCTGCTCGCCGGCGACGCAGCGCACGTCCACTGGCCGACCGGTGGGCTCGGCCTGAACGCCGGCGTCCAGGACGCGATGGCCCTCGGCTGGCGTGCGGCCGCCGTCGTGCGCGGGACGCTCCCCGACACCGTGCTCGACGACTACGCGACCGAGCGGCGCGCGTACGGCGAGGCGCTCCGCACGTCGACCCTGGCGCAGAGCGCGCTCATCACGGCGACGGACCCCGCGACCATCGCGATCCGTGCGACGGTGAACCGCATGCTGGCGACGTCGGGAGCGAACCGGGCCGTCGCGGCCCGACTCGCCGGGCTGACGCGCGAGAGCACCCTGCCGGCGGTCCGGGTCGTCCGTGCAGCGCCGCCGATCGAGGACGTCGTGTCCGACGACGACGGAGCCCGAGCGCTGTTCAGATCCGGCCGACCGGTGCTGATGGTGTCCGATCCGGCGCTCCACGCCGCCGTCCGCGAGTCGCTGGACGTCGTGTCCGACAGCGTCGTGGTCGCGCTCGTGGAACCGTCCGCGGGCGCTCCGGCACTGCCTCGTGCGGCGGTGTTCCGTCCCGACGGCGTGCGTGCCTGGACGAGTGACGACGACGGGCCCGTCGCGGCAGGACTCACCGCCGCGCTCGGTGCGCTCGGCGTCCTCCCGGCGCGGGCCGGCGGGAGCTGAGGAGCCCGACGCCGGCCGGTTCCGAGCGGGTGCCTCCCACGAGCCGGGACCGGCGAGGTCACGGCGCGGTCTCGAGCCGGTCTCGATCCGGCATCCGCGCCCCTCGCCGCTTACAGGTCCGGCAGGATCGGGGCATGGGGAACTTCGGAACCGTCCGCCTGTCCGTCCTCGTCACCGTGACCGCGGCACTCGCACTCACCGGCTGCTCGATCGCCGGTGCGGCGCCGGCCCCGGACGCATCGCCGACGCGGGCACCGGTGGTGAGCTCGGCTCCCGAGTCCGACCCGGAAGCGGACCCCGCTCCGGGCACCGTCGACCCGATGGACGCCGACGCCGGTGCGGCCGCCACGTGCGGGCAGATCTCCGCGCTGGACACCATCTCGCTCAACGCCACCATCGGGCAGCAGGCCGGCGAGCTGACCGACGCGCAGGTCGAGGCACTGTCCGCATCGGTCCGCTTCGGCTACGAACACCTGGTCAGTGACGATCCGAAGGTGTCCCGGGCCCTCGACGCCGCCCAGCGGTACCTCCGGGAGCACCCCGCACCGGCCTCGGGACCCGCGTTCGACGATGACACCGCGGAGTGGGACCTCATGAGCCGCACCCTGACGACTGCCTGCCGGGAGTCCGGGTCGAACGTCGTCACGACCGCCGCGTCGGGCGGCTGAGCGCCTCCGGCACGACCGTCGTGGTTGCATGACCGGATGCGACTGCACGCGGACACGCAGGGTGCGGGGCGGCGGACCGCCGTCCTGCTGCACGGGATGACCGGGTCCTCCGAGAGCTGGTGGCGCATCACACCGCTCCTCGCCGCGCGCGGGTTCCGGGTCCTCGCACTCGACCTGCCGGGGCACGGTCGCTCACCGCGGGACCCCGAGCTCAGCGTGGAGCGGGCGGCGCAGGCCGTGGCGGAGACGGTCGACGCCGTGGTCCCGGGACGACCGGCCGTGGTCGTGGGGCACTCGATCGGCGGCACGATCGCCGCCGCAGCCGTCGCGTCCGGCTGGCTGGACCCGGAGCTCGCGGTGTACGTCGACGCGCCCGTCCGGCTGCGTGGCGGAGCGGACCGGGCGACGGCCGTCGAGGAGTACGCGACGGAGCGGCTCCAGCGGACCGTGGAGGTGCTCCGGGCGTCGAAGCCGCACTACAGCGACCGTGACTGTGTCGTCGAGGCCCGGGCCGCCGTGCACTTCGATCCGGTGACGGCGGGGGCGCTCGCCGCGGCTCCTGGTGGGACCTGGACACCGAGACCGGGTTCGATCGTGGTCCGGGCAGACCCGAGCCACCACGTCGACGCCGACACCGCCGCGGCGCTCGTCGAGGACGGGGTGACGGTCCGGAGCATCGCGGGGGCTGCGCACGCGGTCTGGTACAGCCACCCGGACGCGTTCGTCAGCGCACTGCCCGAGCTGTTCGGGTGACCGGTCCCGGACGGGAGGCGCGGGGCGGACCGGCACCGCGCCTCCCGTCCGGCTCCGATCGCGACGCGCGAGCGCCGGCGGCCGTCACGCCCGCGACCTCAGCGGCGCGGTGGGCGCGTCGGGCCGGCGGAGCGGACCAGGCTCACGACGAGGAAGACCACGCCGGCGTAGACGAGGGGCTGTCCGGCGAACAGCAGGGCACCGGCACCGATGTCCGCGCCACCGTCGGGGGCGGACACGAGGCCGGCGAGGAACGCACCACCGCAGAGCAGGGCACCCACGGCGAGCAGGATGCCGCCGACCAGGCACAGGACACGAGCGGAACGTATGGCTGCATCCTGCCCCGGACCGAGCGCCGTGTCGATGCTGCTCCGCTGATCCGGGTGGTGTCGGCCGACCGACGTCGATCACCGCCGTGGTCAGACGGGGTCCGGCGTGCCTCCCGTGGCGGTCGACGGCGCAGCGGGGTGCCAGGTGCGCTGCACGTGGTCCATCCACGTGACCACCACGGTGTGCGGGGTGGTCAACGCGGCGATCAGCACGAGGTAGACGCCGAGGTCCGCACGGCGGAGGAGGACCGCGAGCACGACGAGCATGCCGACCGCGATCAGGGTGATCGGCCACGCCTGCCGCACGAACCGGAGGAAGGGTGCCAGGAGGTACCCCCGGTGCAGCTGCACGGCCGCGGTCCGGTCGGTCAGCTCGAGGCGGAGGATGTGCCGCACCGCGTGCCAGAGCGTGAAGTACAGGCCCACCGCGAGGACCGGCGGGACGACCGTGAAGAACAGGACGAGGACACCGTCCTCGACCACCTGCCGCCACGGCGGTCTCCCCGACCGCCGCACGGCCGCGAGGTGCAGCACGACGAGGACGACGACCACCGCGCCGGTGGCGATGCGGACCCCGTCGGGGAGCGCTGGGGCTCGGACCGGGGCGGACGCGAGCGCGCTCGCCGTGCCGGTCACGACCGTCATCGCGGCGGCGGGTTGCGCGACGAACGGGACGAGCATGGGCAGGGCGCCGCGGGCCGCGACCGTCAGTGCGGCTCCGGCGCGTCCGGTCGCGCCGTCGACCAGGAGCCGGTCGACGAACAGGTCGCCCTGTCCCCAGTGGAACCACGTGATCGCGATGAACACCGTGAACCCGAGCAGCGAAGCCGCGGTCCACAGCGCGGCGGTGGCGCTGCCGACCACGAGGTAGAGCGCGACGACGACGGCGATCGACCGGGCCGTGCTGGTCCCGGGACGCAGCCGCGCCGGGACCAGGTGGTCGAGCGCACCGTGCGGGAGACCGAAGACCAGGACGCTGATCCCGAACGGGACGAGCTGCACCGGCATCGGCACGGTGACCCCGCCGAGCTGCGCCAGGGCGCACGCCACGGCGACCGCGAGCAGGACCACGGTGACCGGCATGAGCACCCGGTGCGCGACCCACCTCCGGAGCGCGGGCGGGACCGCGGCTCCGGGTGGTGCCGTCGCGACGGCGCGGACGAGCACGGTCACCGGCGCGCCTGCGCCGTCGTCCGGGCGCGGTGTCGGGTCCGGGCGTCGAGCAAGGTCCGCACGAGGGCTGCGAGGAACGGACCCTTCTGCAGCGCGAGCACGATGCGGAGGTCGTCGGCGAGCGTCGACCGTTCCGTCATGAACCGGACGACCAGGGGCCCGGGGAGCGACAGCAGGCGTCGGAAGGTCTCGGCTGCTCGGTCGGGGCGGTCGCGGAGGAACCGGAGGAACACCGCGTCGAGGCAGCGCGTGCGCGGCCGGTCCCGGTACGCGGGCACCGGCGTCCCGGCCGCGAGGTGTGCGGCGACCACCGCACTGTGGCGGTTGCTGCGGGCGAACCCGTAGCCGCTGCTCGGTCGGGTGGTGCCGATGACGGACGCGACCGGGTCCGCACCGGTCGGTCGCCAGCGGTCCCCGTCACGGGCGACCAGGGCGGCGGGCGGCACGTCCGTCATCGGGATGCAGCCCTGCTCCTCGTCACCGACGTGCCACTCCGTGGCCGACAGCCCCCACCGACGTGCGATGTAGGCGGCGATCTCCGCGCGGTGGTCGATCGGGTCCGCGGCGTCGGGCGTGAAGACCGTCGACTCCACCAGTGCTCCGGTCGGTGACACCGGGAGGACGTAGACGAAGTGCACGCGGTCGGACCGGTGCTGCCCGCTGAAGTCCATCAGCGTCACGGTCGACGGGTCGAACACCGGACGGTCGGTCGTGATCCACTGTCCGACGAAGCGCTGGTGCAGGAGCACCCGCCCGTCGGGGACGTGCTCGGGACAGCGCGGCCCGCGCGCGTCGAGGACGACGCCGGCACGGACGGACCCACCGCGGGTCCGGACGTCCAGGTGCCCCGCGGCCGTCTCGACGGCGGTGACGGGGGTGCCGTCGGTGACGACGGTCGATCCGCGCCGGGCGAGACGACGGTCGGCGGCCGCCCGTCGGTCCGCTGCGCGCACGAGCACGTACGGGTGGCCAGGGTCAGTGCCCACACTGGTCCCTCGGTCGGTCCGGACCTCCCACCGGTCCCAGGCGGCGCTCCGTGCCTCCGCCAGCGGGTCGCTGCCGTCGTCCCACGAGCACCACGACCGGGTGTCGGCGTGTGCGCGCCCCTCGAGGACGATGACGGAACGGCTCCCGGGCAGCGCGTCGAGTCGGACCGCGGTGGCGAGGCCCGAACAGCCGGCGCCGATGACGGCGACGTCGACCGACGCCGGCAGCGGCGGGCGGAGGCCGACGGCCGGTGCGCGACGCGCTCCGGCCGCCGTGGCGCTCGCGACCGTCGGGTCAGCGGCGGCCGACACGTCCACCGCGGCCGGCGGGGGTCTCCGCGACCGGTCCGGCGACGGGGAGCGTGCCGTCGGAGAGCTTCTCGGACGAGACCCACAGCGCCTCGGGGAGGGTGTCGACGCCGGCACGGACGTCCTCGGCCGACCGGGTCTTCGCGATCTTGTGGATCATGGCACCGAAGCCGACCTTCGCCACGATGTCCGCCGCGGAGAGCACGACCTGCATCCACGTGATGACGGCACCCCCGTGCCCCCAGCCCTGCAGGCCGAAGATGATCGGGTAGGCCATCCAGGTGACGATGAGGAGGATCCCGGCGTTGCGGAGGGTGACGGCCGCCGCGGAGCCGCGGAGGTCACGACCGCCCTTGACGACGACGTAGACGACGAGGACGTAGAGGACCACCATGAAGACACCGGAGACGACGCCCCAGAGCCAGAGCGCCCCGGTGTCCGTGCCGGAGTCGACGACCACACCGCCGATGAAACCCGTGCTGATCATCAGGAACGCCGCGGCGATCCCGACGGCCCGGAGGCGACGGGCCGCTGCGCCCACGACCGTCGCGACGGCGAGCAGCTCGATGACGAGCAGCGGGACGGTGACCGTCCAGTCGAAGTAGCGCGGCGCCCAGGTCAGGATCGCGTTCGCGTTCGGTACCCAGAGGTCGCCCTTGCGCTCGTACCCGATGGCGAACTCGACCACCAGCAGCACGTAGGACAGGAAGGCGATGCCGGTGATGCACATGCCGGCGTAGACCCCGGAGCGGTAGCGGCCGGTGACCTCGTTGGTCGAGACCAGGGACTTCACGAAGAACGCGAAGAGCGCGAGGCCCGCGACGGACAGTGCGTAGACGATGATCGAGTGCTCCGCGAGCGTCAGGGACGCGTTCCAGGGAGCGAGTGCATCGGACATGGGGATCCTTCCGGGGGTGGTGGTCGGCGGGCTGCTCGTCCGCTGATGGATACTTGCACCACGACAACAGTTGCGCTCCCAGCCGGGCTGCACATCGGGGTACAACCCGGTCCGTAGTGTGGCGACACCGAACGAACCAGGGCCGGTGTCTGGCTGTGTCACCCCCAGGGGTGAAACCGGAAAGGAACCTCATGCAGGAGCGGATCCGTGTCGCGCTCGTGAACGACTACGAACTCGTCCTCCGCGGACTCTCCGACATGCTCGCGCCCTTCGCGGACCAGCTCGAGATCGTGCAGCTCGACGCCCGCACCCGTGTCACCGCCGACGTCGACGTCGCGCTCTACGACACGTTCGCGCAGCCCGAACCCGACGACGAGGACGTGTCCCGCCTCGTGTCGAACCCGCGCATCCGCACCGTCGCCGTGTTCACCTGGAAGATGGACCGGGAGCTCATCGACGCAGCCGTCCGCCGAGGTGCCACCGGGTACTTCGCCAAGAGTCTCTCCGGGGCCGAGCTGGCCGCGGGCCTGGTGCAGGTCGCCGCCGGTGCGCGCGTGATCGGGGAACCACGCCGTCGTGTCCCGAGCGGTCCCGGCGTGGACTGGCCCGGCCGCGGGCACGGCATCTCGGACCGTCAGTCGGAGATCCTCGCGCTCATCACGCAGGGCAAGCGCAACACCGAGATCGCCGAGCTCACCCACCTGAGCCCGAACACGATCAAGACCCACATCCGCACCCTCTACAGCAAGATCGGGGTCGTCACCCGGGTCGAGGCAGCCCTCTGGGGGACGGAGAACGGGTTCCGCCCCGACCACCGCAGCATCGACCGGTGAGGTTACGGTGGTCGGGTGTCTGACGACGGCGAGCAAGCTCCTCCCCGGAACGCGGTGCTCGCCGCGTCGACGGCCGGTCTCGGGATCGTCCTGCGGTCCCTCGCCCCGGCGCTCGAGCAGGTGACCCTGCAGCAGTACCGGATTCTCGTCCTGCTGGTCACCCGCGGTCCGATGCGGGCCAGCGACCTCGCCACGGAACTCGGCCTGCTGCCCTCGGGCATCACCCGCATGGTGGACCGCCTGGTCCGCGCCGACTTCGTCGAGAAGCGCACGAGTCGGCACAGCGGACGGGAGGTCGTGGTGACGGCCCTGCCCTCGGCGACGCTGCTCGTCGAGGACGTCCTGGCCCGGCGCGACGCGGAGTTCCGCGCGGTCCTGCGGCGCATGCCCCCGGAGGACCGGGCTCTGGTCGACCGTGCCGCCGCGGCCTTCACGCGTGCCTCGACGGCGGAGCCACTCACGGACGCCGAGCTGCTGCTCGCCGTCACGAACGGGCGGTGACCCGGATCCGCCGCGGGTGGTGCGCACGACGGACCACCGGGCACTCCGGCGGGGCATGCGGTCCACCGCGGTCCTTCCGTGCTCAGTCGTCCCGGGGCGGCGCGAGCAGCGATCCCCGGAGGACCGATCCCCGGAAGGTCCGCACACCGACGACCAGCCACGCCCCGACGAGTGCGGCGTAGGACAGCAGCGCGAGGACCTGGACGACCACGAGCCCGGAGTGCGCCGCCAACCCGTCGAGCCCGGTCACGCACGTGCCGACCGGGAAGGTGAACGACCACCAGGTGAGGCTGAACGGGAGGTGCCGTCGGCTCGTGCTGACGGTGACGGCGAGTGCGATCCCCGTCCACAGCAGTGCGAAACCGAGCATCGCGAACCCGTAGACGAGCGCCAGGACGAGCAGGACGTGCACGGTGTCCTCGTCGGTGACCGTCCGGGCGTTCCCCGCGAGCAGGTTCACGGCGGTGATCGACTGACCGACCGGACCGAGGACGATCCAGAGCGTGGGCACCGTCGCCGGCGCCCCGGTGCCGTGGAACACGAGGCGGTGCCAGACGAGGGTGATGACCACGAGCGACGCGACGAGGCTGAGGCCGAACAAGCCGTAGCACCCCCAGAGCAGCGTCGCACGCACCTGCCCTGCCGGCGCGTGGGGGAGCAGGAGCGCACCGGTCGACGCGGAGACCATCGGCGGGACGATCGGCATCAACCATCCACCGGAGGCGGCGCCCGGCGCGTACGCGTGTCGCGTGAAGGCGAAGAAGGGCACGAGGGTCGCGGTGAGCAGTCCGGCGAGGGTCCCGGCTCCCCAGAGCACCCAGTCGACGTCGACCGCCGCGGCGAGCCCGATCCAGTCCCTACCGAGCAGGAGCGTCCCCGCGCCGACGGTCAGGAACGCCATCGGAGGGGCGCCGTAGAAGTGCGCGGCGACCGGGTTGCGGATGTGGCTCAGCGCGGTCGCCCGGTACAGCACCCAGTGCAGGACGGTGGCGACGGTCACCGCGACGAGGAGCACGGCACCCACGGCCCAGACGATCGTGGCCCCGAGCCGCAGGCCCGGGAACCCCAGCGGCAGCGTCGCTGCGGCCGTCGCCACGATCCCGGTGCCCATGACGGAGGCGAACCAGTTCGGCGTCAGGTTCGAGAAGACCTGCACGGGGTGGTCGAGCTCGCGGAACAGTCGGCGCCGTCGGCGGAGGGTGAGCGGCACGGTCGGTGTCGGGAGGGTGGGTGCGGTCATGACCACAGCCTCGGGCGCGTGCGTCCCGGGCGCCACGGCGATCGAGTTGTCCGTGCACAATGACTCGTTGTGGGACGACTGACCGACCGGCGCATGGACCTCGACACGCTCGAGGTGCTCCGCGCTGTGTCGACCACCGGGTCGATCTCGACCGGGGCGACCTCGCTCGGCGTCACGCAGCAGGCGGTCTCGGCCCGGATCGCCGCCGCCGAGCGGTCTCTGGGGACCGCACTCGTGCACCGGGGTGCGAGCGGATCGCGGCTGACGCCGGCCGGGCAGGTGCTCCTCGAACTCGCCGAACCGTTGCTGGCGGCCTCGGACCGCCTGGAGGCCGGGTTGCGGGCGCTCAGCAATCCGGCCGGTTCGGTCACGGTGGCCGCGTCGCAGACGATCGCGGAGGTGCTCGTGCCGGACTGGCTGCTGCGGCTGCGCGCGGAACGCCCGGACCTGCAGGTGCGGTTGATCGCGGGCAACAGCACCGACGTCGTCACCGAGGTCCGACGCGGCCGAGCTGCGATCGGCTTCGTCGAGGGTCCTGCGGTCCCGGCCGACCTGCAGCACCAGGTGATCGGGGTCGACGAACTCGTCGTCGTGGTGGCCCCCGGACATCCCTGGGCGACCGCGTCGTCGGTCGGTCTCGCGGACCTCAGCAGCGAGGCGCTCCTCGTCCGCGAATCGGGTTCGGGCACCCGTGCGGTCCTCGAGTCCTGGTTGGCTGCCGAGGGGAGGGTGCTGCAGGTCCCGGCCGCCGAGATCGCCACCACCGCGGCCATCCGGGCGCACGCCCGTGCCGCCGTCGCTCCCGCCGTGGTCAGCATCCGCTCGGTGCACGGGGACCTCGACCAGGGTCGCCTGGTCCGGGTGCCGGTCGACGGTCCACCGCTCAGACGGACGTTCGCCGCGGTCTGGGTGCGCGGACTCGACGCGGCCGCCGCGTCGGTCCTCGAGGTCGCGCGCGCGACCCCCTGACCACGCCGACCGGGACGTGTCGCCCAGCCCGACCCACTCGACGCGCCTGCCGCCGCCGCGTACGGCGGACCGTCAGGACGCCCGGTCGCCCTTCCGGTCGAACCGGATCGCGAGCGCCGTGACGTCGTCCTCGTGGTTCCCGGCGCGGCCGAGCTCCTCGAGGCGGGACACCAGCCGGTCGGGGTCCGGGTCGGCCACGGCGAAGGCGGCGAACCGGTCGACCGCCTCGAGGGAGTCGCCGAACAGGTCGAGGACGCCGTCGCTGACCACGAGGACGACGTCGCCGGGTCGGAGCGCCGTCTCGTGCGTGGACCACTCCGTCCCGACGCCGATGGGCATGTCGGAGCTGCGCAGCCAGTCGTGGGTGCCGTCGGCGCGCAGCAGCAGGGTGAGCCCGTGCCCGGCGTCGACCCAGCGCGCGGTCCCGTCGACGCCGACGTGCAGGTGGAAGCAGGTGGTGAACTGCTCGGTGGCCGGAGCGTGCACGCCGACGTCCAGGCCCGCGGCGGCGCGGACGACGGCCTCGTCCGGTGAGCCGACCCGTGTGGCCGCCCGGAGCACCGACCGCACGACGGCCGCGATCATGCCCGCGCCGACCCCCTTGCCCATCACGTCGCCGAGCGTGAACACGGCACCGTCCGCCGTGCGGAACCAGTCGTAGAAGTCACCACCGACGGACCGTGCCGGCAGGCAGACGGCGCGGACCGTGAACACCGACGGGAGGTCCGCGGTCGAGTCCGGCAACAGGGCCTGCTGCACGAGTGCCGCCTGACCGATCTCTGCCTCGGCCTGTCGTCGCAGTCCCTGCGCGGTCTGCAGCCGGAGCGCGGCGTGGCGGGCGAGCTCGTTCGTGACGCCGGCGACCCCGGTGAACACGACCAGGACGAACACCAGGCGCACGATCTCGTCCGCCCCGAGCTGGGTGTGCCCGAGGAGCATCGGCACGAGGAAGGTCGCCGCCGTCCCGACGAGCGGGTAGAGGACGTTCTGCCGGCCGGGTTGTGCGGCGACCCAGATCACCGGCAGCAGCACCGCGGCGAGGAACGGCGAGCGGGCGTCCCCCGTTCCGTACCGGAGCAGACCGATGGCGACGAAGTCGAGCGCCGGGACGAGCAGCTCCGCCCGCGCGAGGCCGGGGCGCGCGACGACGAGTGCGGCGAAGGCCAGTCCGACGACCGTGAGCGCGGTCCCGGTCCACATGCTCACCGCGTTCGTGACGGTCACCCAGGGCAGGAGCACGCTCGACAGGGCGGCGACGACGGCGACGGCGGCGATGACCGCCTGGTTCGTCAGCGGCGTGGTCCGTGCCCCGGCGCGCATCGTCGTCGGCGCTGCACGGTGGGGAGCGGAGACCTGCGCGACGGTCTGACCCGGGGAAGCGTTCGCCATGGTCCGCCAACGGTACCGACGGCACGCCCCGGGGGGAACGCGCCCGTTCGTGGGTCACGGCGGGTGCGGGACCACCCGGTCGGCGGTCGGTCGATGCGCGAGGATGGGTGTGTGCACACCCCGGAGACGCTGTCCGCCGACCAGGCCGTCGCGCGGGCGGTGGCGCTCGCCGGGGCTGGTGGGCGCGCGGTGCTCGGCATCGCCGGTGCGCCCGGCGCGGGGAAGTCGACGCTGGCCCGCCGCGTGGTGACCGCGGTCACGACGGCGCTCGGCCCGGGAGTCGCCGTGCAGGTGCCGATGGACGGATTCCACCTGGCGAACGGCGCGCTCGACTCCCTGGGGCGACGCGACCGCAAGGGTGCGATCGACACCTTCGACGCGGCCGGGTACGTCGCGCTCGTCCGCCGGCTCGCCACCCCCGCCGTCCTCGCCACCCCCGTCGACACCGTCTGGGCCCCGGACTTCGACCGTCGCGGCGACGAGCCCGTCGCCGGCAGCATCGCCGTGCCGCCCGAGACCGTGCTCGTCGTCTCCGAGGGCAACTACCTGCTCGACCAGACCGCTCCCTGGAGCGACCTCCCGGCCCTGTTCATCGAGACCTGGGCGTGCGTCGTCGACGACGACGTCCGGGTCGACCGGCTCGTCGGCCGGCACATGCGCCACGGCCGCGACCACGAGGCAGCGCGGACGTGGGCCGTCGAGGTGGACGGCGTGAACGCCGCACGCGTCACGGCGGACCTGCACCGAGCCTCCTTCCTGGTGCGGACGTGACCACGGCGGGGCGGTCACGGACCGCACCGACTCCGCACGGACGCGCGCGGACTGCATCCCCGACCTCCCCACCCACCGACAGGAGCACGACGTGACCATCGCCATCACCGGCGCCACCGGCAACATCGGCGGAGCCGTCGCCCGCGCGCTCGCCGCGGACGGCGTGCCGCTCCGCCTGGTCGTGCGCGACGCCGCCCGCGCACCGCAGCTGCCCGGAGCCGACGTCGCCGTCGCGACCTACGCCGACCGCGACGCGGCCCGCGCCGCCTTCGACGGCGTCGACGTCCTGTTCCTGGTGTCCGGAGCGGAGGCCCGTGACCGGCTCGACCAGCACCGCACCGTCGTCGCCGCGGCGGCCGACGCGGGCGTCCGGCACGTCGTCTATACGTCCTTCCAGGGCGCCGCCGCCGACGCGACCTTCACCCTCGGCCGCGACCACTTCTGGACGGAGCAGGCGGTCCGTGACACCTCGATGGCGCACACCTTCCTCCGCGACTCGTTCTACCTGGACTTCGTGGAGGACCTGGTCGGCGAGGACGGCGTCATCCGCGGTCCCGCGGGCGACGGTGCGATGGCCGCGGTGGCCCGGGCCGACGTCGCCCGTGTCGCGACGGCGGTGCTCCGCGCGCCCGACCGGCACCTCGACCGCACGTACGACCTGACGGGCCCGGCCGCGATCACGCTCGAGCAGGCCGCCGCGGTGGTCAGCGAGATCCGTGGCCGCCCGGTCCGGTACCACCGCGAGACGGTGGAGGAGGCCTACGCCTCCCGGCAGCGGTGGGAGCCCGAGCCGTGGCTGGCGGACGCGTGGGTGAGCACCTACACGGCGATCGGGGACGGCGCGCTCGCGAAGGTCTCGGGGGACGTGGAGCGGGTGACCGGCCAGCGGCCGATGACGCTCCGCCAGGTCCTGGAGGCCCGGGGCGCCTGAGCATGTCGGCGCCGGTCCGGCGGGCGGTGGCGCCGGTCAGCGCGGGCCGTTGCGTCGGCCGCGCTGGCCGCGCTGGCCGCGCTGGCCGCGCTGGCCGCGCTGGCCGCGCTGGTCGCGCTGGTCGCGCTGGTCGCGCTGGTCGCGCTGGTCGGGCCTGGCGCGCGCCGACCAGGTGTGTGTGCGGCGGTCAGCGCACCTTCCGCGCCGACACCGACCCGACGACGCCGAGCAGCAGCACCGCCACGAGGACGGTCAGCAGCGGCGCCGTCCAGCCACCCGTCGCCCCGTGCAGCGCACCCGCCACGAGGGGCCCGGCCGACCCGAGCAGGTACCCGCCGCCCTGCACGAACGCGGACACCCGCCGGGCGTCGTCGTCGTTTGAGACGAGCCGGACGATGACGATGAAGATGATCGTGATGCCGCCGCCCTGGGCCGCGCCGCCGAGCACCGACCACAGCAGCCAGAGCTGCGGGGCGACCAGCAGTCCCAGCGGCATCGCCAGCCAGAAGAACGCGACGAGGACGATGATCGCCCGCGGGCGGAAGCGCGTCGCGAGCACGGGCACCCCGAGCGCACCGACGACGGCGAGGATCTGGAACACCGACGAGCTCGCGCCGGAGGAGGCCGTGTCGAACCCGATCTCGTCGTGCAGCAGCGTCGGGATCCAGGCCGTCAGCGCGTAGTACGAGAACGCCTGTCCACCGAAGGCCAGCATGAGTCCCCACGTGACCCAGCGCTTCGCGGGGTGCCGGGTCGCTGCGCTGTCCGTCGTCGTGGTGTCGGCCGACACGGTGCGGATCGACCCGGTGTCGAGCACCTGGTCGATCGGTCCGGTCACGGGCACCGGTCCGGAGTCGCGGTCCGCCCCGCGCCAGGCTGCGGCGGCACCGACCGTGGAGGTCCAGGCCGCGGCGGCGACGAGTGCGAGCACGCCCCACACCGCGATCGCGACCGGCCACCCCCACACAGCGGCGATCGGTGCGGTGCCGAGCGAGGTCGTCATCGACCCGACGTTGAGCGCCGACGTGTACACGCCCGTGACCAGGCCGACCCGTTCGGGCGACGTGTCCCGCCGGATCACGACGGGGACCACCACGTTGCCGATCGTGATCCCGATCCCGATCACGGCGGTGCCGACGAGCAACGCTGCCTCGTGCGGGACCGAGCGGAGGACGGTGCCGACCAGGACGATGACGAGCGACAGGGACACGGCGCGCTCGGCGGTGAAGCGGGCGATCACCCAGCTGGCGAAGGGCGTCGCGAGGGCGAAGCAGAGGACCGGGATCGTCGTGAGGAGTCCGGCGACCGTGGCGGTCATGCCCAGGTCGGCGCGGATGTCCCCGATCACGGGCGCGGGCGCGACGATCGGCCCGCGGAAGTTCAGCGCGACGAGGACGATCGCGGCGGGCAGGAGCCAGGCGGCCCCGCGCAGGCCGCGGGTGACGCTGCCCGGCCGCTCGGTGCCGCTCACGCGCCCGGCAGCAGGATCGGCAGGAGGTCCAGCGGGGTCGCGGCCTGGGCGACGGTGCCGACGGCCTCGGCGGGGGAGCCGTAGCCCCACTCGGCGAAGACGGTCGGGACGCCGTGCACCGCGGCACCCTCGACGTCGTGCAGGCGGTCCCCGACGAGCACCGGCCGGCTGGTGTCGAACCCGCGGGCGGCGAGGCGGCGCAGTGCCTCCTCGACCACGTCGGCCTTGGCGGAGCGGACCTCGTCGTCGCTCGCGCCCGTGATGACGTCGATGTCCCCGGTCAGTCCGTAGTGCTCGAGGATGTAGGTCGCCGGCGTCTCGGGCTTGCTCGTCGCGGTCGAGATCGGCACGCCGGCCTCGTGCAGGGTGTGCAGGACGACGTCGATGCCCGGGTACATCCGGGAGTCGAGCGCGCCGCGGGCCAGGTAGTGCTCGCGGTAGACGGCGAGGGTGCGGTCCGCCTGCTCCTCGTCCATGCCCAGGGCGACGCGGAACGTGTCCATGATCGGCGGGCCGACGAACGACATCAGCGTCGCGTGGTCCGGGACGGGGACGCCGACCGTGCGGAGGGTGTGCGTCATGCTCTCGAGGATCCCCGGAGCGGAGTCGCTGATGGTTCCGTCGAGGTCGAACAGGACCGCTGTGAACGGGCGCTCTGGGGTGCTTGTCATGTCCCGCTCAGCCTAGCCGCGCGGCCGTGACCAGCCCCTCGGCGGGGGTGAGCAGCGCGCCGGGGGTGGGGCGGGCCTCCCGGCCGTCGTGCCGAGTCGCACGGAACCTGGTTCCGGACACTGCACCGTGCGATCCCGCGGTGCGGTGTCCGGAACCAGGTTCCGGAGCCGCCGCCCGCCGCTCACACGCAGCCGCGCGCTCAGAACAGGCGCGCGTGCCCGCCCTCGATGCCGCGCATCTCGTCGTAGTCGAGGACCAGGCAGCGGATGCCGCGGTCCTCGGCCAGGGTGCGCGCCTGCGGGGCGAAGGACTGCGCCGCCAGCACGCCCTGCACGGGGCGGAGGTGCGGGTCCCGGTTCATGAGCTCGAGGTACCGGGTGAGCTGCTCGACCGCGTCGATGTTGGCGTTCCGCTTCATCTCGACGGCGACGCTCGCGCCGGCGTCGTCCCGCGCCAGGAGGTCGACCGGCCCGATCGCGGTCATGTACTCGCGGCGGACGAGCGTGTGTCCGTCGCCGAGGAGCTCGATCTGCTCGGCGAGGAGCTGCTGCAGGTGCGCCTCGACCCCGTCCTTCACCAGGCCCGGGTCGACGCCGAGGTCGTGGGACTCGTCGGTGAACACCTCGTGGATGCTCACGATCAGGCGGTCCTGCGTCTTCTTCTGCGTCACCGTCCACACCTGCGTGATGCCGGCGCTCGCCTGGTCCTCGTCGGGATCCCCGATCGCGATCGAGCAGGGCGGGCTCATCCAGTTCAGCGGCTTGTAGCTGCCGCCGTCCGAGTGGACGAGCAGCGAGCCGTCGGCCTTGAGCATGAGCAGCCGGGTCGCGAGGGGCAGGTGGGCCGACAGGCGACCGGCGTAGTCGACGGAGCAGCGGGCGATGACGAGACGCACGCGGGAAGCCTAACCGGCGTCGGGTCGTGGGCCGGACCGCGGGTGCGGCGGATCGGCGGCTGCCGGGACGGTCACGGTCCGGTTCGGCGCGACGCGGTGGGGATGGGGGTGGCGGTCACGGTCACGGTGGCGAGCGTCAGCGGTCCTGGTGTGCGCGCTCGCCGGTGCCGCCCGCCGCCGCGGGGTCCGTCATCGGGTCGTCGCCCTGGCCATCGGCCGGGAGGCCCGTCCCGGCTCCGGTACGTCGGTCACCACCCGTCGCGGTGCGGTGGTCGTCCGCGATGGCGGCGGGCGTGCGCTCACGGGCGGCGCCGGACACCAAGCCCGCGGCGATGATGAAGACGAAGACGACGAGGAGCGCACGGAGCAGTCCGAAGTGCTCGCCGAGGAAACCGATGAGCGGCGGCCCGGCGAGGAACGCCACGTACCCGATGGTGGCGACCGCGCTCACGCGGGCAGCGGCGGTGCGGGGGTCGTCAGCGGCGGCGGACATGCCCATCGGGAAGCCCAGGCTCGCGCCGAGGCCCCAGAGCACGACGCCGACGATCGCGAGCGGCACGCTCGGCACGAAGATGAGGATGCCGAGCCCGACCACGGCGACGAGGGCCGAGACCCGGAGCACGGGGACCCGGCCGAAGCGGTCGACGAGCGGGCTGCCTGCGACGCGGCCGATCGTCATCGCGGCGAGGAACACGGCGAGCACCGCGGCTCCTCCGTCGTTCTCGAGCCCGTGGCCGTCGACCATCGCGAGGGGCAGCCAGTCGTTCGCGGATCCTTCGGCCAGCGCCATGCCGAGCACGATGAGCCCGATCAGGATCGTCGACGGCTGGCGCCACACGGCCCAGCGCGACACCGTGACCGGGACGGGGCTGGTGTCGGTCGCGACGTGCTCCTCGACGACCCGCTCGTCGCCGAAGGACCGCACGGTGACGATCATCGCAAGCGCGGCCAGGACCCCGACGACGGTGAAGTGCGGCGCGACGGGGACCTCGAAGCGCTCCGCCAGGGAGCCGAGTCCGGCACCGACGAGCGTCCCGACGCTGAATGAGGCGTGGAACAGCGGCATGATCGTCCGGCCGCCGAGTCGCTCAGCTGTGGCACCGGAGACGTTCATCGACACGTCACAGAGGCCGTTGCCGAACCCGAGCGCGATGAGGAAGACCCAGATCGCCCAGAAGCCCCAGCCCAGTGTCACCGCGACGCCGGCCAGGACCATGCCCACGGCGATGGACAGTGCGGCGACCTGCACCCCGCGGTGGGCACCGAGCCGCGTGACGATGTGCCCGGCGAAGGTCAGCCCGACGATCGAGCCGATCGACGCCCCGAGGACCAGGACGCCCATGGTGTCGGTCTTCGCGTCGAGGGCGTCGCGGACGCTCGGGATGCGGCTGAGCCACGTGGCCATCACGAGCCCGGAGAGGGTGAACACGACGAACACCGCGTTGCGCCAGGCGCGCGTCGTCGGGGCGGGGCGGGTGACGGCCGTCGTCATGGAACTGTCCGATCGAATCGATTCGAGTTGCGTTTCCCGTTACGCTAACGAGCGATGGACGAGACGGCAAGCGACCCCGGCGCGTCGGGCACCACGGCGGCGGACCCGGCGCCGGACGCGACCGGCTCGGGACGGACGCCCGTCGGCGCCGCGGGCCGACCTGTCCGGTCCCCACGGGCCTCCCGGCCGACGCTCGCCGCCGTCGCCCGCGCCGCGGGCGTCGCGCCGTCCACCGCGTCCCTGGCGTTCAGCGGCAGCGGACCGGTGTCCGAGGACACCCGCCAACGCATCCTCGCCGTCGCCGCCGAACTCGGGTACGACGGACCGGACCCGCGCGCCCGGTCCCTCCGCAGGGGGCGGTCCGGCGTCATCGGCGTCGTCCTCGACGATCGGCTGAGCGACGCCTTCCGCGACCCGGTGAACGTCCTCACGCTCGACGGCATCGCCGAGGTGGCCGGCGCCGCCGGGGTCTCGCTGCTGCTCGTGCGGAGCCCCCTCGACGACGAGCGCGGCATGGCACCGCTCGTCGACGCTCCGATGGACGCCGTCATCCTCATCGGCTGCAACGTGCGGATCGACCCGGCGGTGGCGGTCCTCCGCCGCCGCTCGATCCCCGTCGTCGCGATCGAGGCGGACACGATCGAGGGTGCGGTGCCCGTCCACCTCGACAACCGCGAGGCTTCGCGACGCGCGGCCACCTACCTGCGTGAGCTCGGCCACGAGCAGGTCACCGTCGTCACGCTGCCCCTCGACGGCTCCCGCGAGCGCGGACCCGTCGACGCGTCCCGGGAGCGCTCGTCGTCCGCGTTCACGACCATGGAGCGGCTGCGCGGTGTCCGTGACGTCTACCCGGACGCACCCGCCGTCGCCTCGGCCGGCAGCTCCGTCGAGGAGGGTCGCATCGCCGGCGCCGCACTGTTCGCCCCCGGTGTCCAGGCCCCCACGGCCGTCGTCGCGCAGAGCGACCTGCTCGCCGTCGGGGTGGTCTCGGCCGCGCTCGAGGCCGGGCTCCGCGTGCCCGAGGACGTCAGCGTCGTCGGCTACGACGGCATCCACGTGGACGACAGCCTGCTGCACCGCTCGCCGATCCGGCAGCTCACGACGCTCGTGCAGCCGTTCGTGCCGAAGGGCGAGGCGGCCGCACGGGCGGCGCTCGCGATGCTCGAGGGGGAGTCGCCGGAGCCGGCGTCGTTCCGGTCCGAGCTGCGGATCGGGGACACCACGGGGCCGCCGCGGGGGTAGGCGGGGCGCTGGGCTGGGCGGCGCTCGGGCGGGGTGCCGGGAGTGGCGCTGCGTGGAGGCGCTGCCGTGGTTCCGTCTGCGGCCGGTTCCCGGTGGGTTCGGTGACGGTGCCGCTCAGCGGGCGAGCGCCGCCGCGATCCACCCCGGACGGTGTGCCCGCAGCCCGAGCGTCACCGCGCGCACGCCGATGTACCCGAACGAGAACACCGCCCACAACGCGGCGAGCCCGTCCCCGAGCCACCACAGCAGCGGCAGGTACACGACCAGGTTCACCAGTCCGGCCAGCGCCAGGTACCGGGCGTCACCCGCCCCGATGAGCACCCCGTCGAGCACGAACACGTACCCGGCGACCGGCAGCCCCGCGGCGATGAGGACGAGCACGAGCGGCAGCGCGGACCGGACCTGCTCGGAGTCCGAGAACACGGGCCCGAGGACACCGCTCACGGCGAGCGTCAGCACCCCGAGCAGGACGCCGCCGACGATGCCGAGCAGCACGAGCCTCCCGGTCACCAGGCGGACGCGTTCGGCGTCCCGCGCGCCGAGTGCGTGCCCGACCAGGGCCTGCCCGGCGATCGCGAGCGCGTCGAGCGCGAACGCGAGCGTGCTGAAGACCGTGAGGCCGACCTGCGTCGTGGCGAGCCCGACGGTGCCCAGGCCGGTCGCGGCGGCGATCGTTGCGAGCATCGCGATGCGGAGGGACGCGGTGCGCAGGAACAGCCACGCGCCGGACCGGAGCGCCCGGGTGATGCCGGACGCACCGGGGCGGAGCGGCGCACCGGACGCCCGCGCGGCCCGGACCGCGATGACGACGTAGACCGCGGCCATCGCCCACTGCACCACGACGGTCCCGGCCGCCGACCCCGCGACGCCCCAGCCGAGGCCGTAGATGAGCAGGGCGTTGAGCAGGCCGTTCGCGACGAAGCCGACGGTGGCGACGACAAGCGGCGTCCTGGTGTCCTGCAGCCCACGGAGGAGCCCCGTCGAGGCGGTGACCACCAGGATCCCGGGCAGCCCGACCAGCGAGACGGTCAGGTACGTCCTCGCGGCCGCGGACACCGCGGGGGCGGCGCCGAACAGGTCGACGAGCGGCCCGGCGAGCGGCCAGCCCACGAGCGCGAGCACCACGCCGAGGGCGAGTGCGAGCCACATCCCGTCGATGCCCGCATGCACGGCAGCGCGGCGGTCGCCGGACCCGAGCGCACGTGCGACGGCGGGGGTCGTCGCGTAGGCGAGGAACACCAGCAGGCCCGTGACCGTCTGCAGCACCGCGCTCGCCACCCCGACCGCCGCCAGCGAGGTCGCGCCGAGGTGCCCGACGAGCGCGGTGTCCGTCAGCAGGAAGAGCGGTTCGACGACGAGGGCCCCGAGTGCGGGCAGCGCGAGCCGGACGATGTCGCGGTCGACGGCTCGGCGGACGCGACGGGGGTCGGTGTCGGACACGGAGGGCACCAGGACATCCTGCCGGTCACTACGGTCGAGGCGTGGACGTCCTCGCTCTGGTCCCCGCCGTGGTCGGGATCGCGCTGAGCCCGCTCGTCGTCGCGTCGGTCGTGTTCCTGCTCGGCCACCGGGGCGGGTACGGGTCGGCCGCCGCCTGCGCGAGCGGCTGGATCCTGTCGGTGGGCGCGGCGTTGGTCGTGACCGTGCTGCTCGGGGAGCGGTTGCCCTCCCCGGACCGCGGCGGCACGGACGTCCGCGCCGTGGTCGAGCTGGTCGCCGGGGTGCTGCTGCTCGGCCTGGCGGTCTGGCAGTGGGTGGTGCGGAGGCTGCCGGACGGTCGACCCCGGAGCACCGCCTGGGCGGCCGTGGTCGGGTCGATCGGTCCGCGCCGGGCCTTCGTGGTGGGGGTCGCGTGGTTCCTGACGAACCCGAAGGCGCTCGTCCTGTCGCTGACGGCCGGGCTGGTCGTGGGGGACGCGGACCCGTCGGTCGCGGCGATGGTCGGGACGGGGACGGTCTACGTGGTGCTGGCCGGATCGACGGCGCTGCTGCCGATCGCGGTCGCGGCGGCGCTCGGCCCGCGGGCGGAGCGGCCGCTCGAGGCGACACGAGCGTTCATCGCGCGCTGGGGCTCGCTGGCGCTCGTCGCGGTGCTGACGGTGCTCGGCGTCGTCCAGCTGGTCGCGGGGCTGGCCGGGCTGCTCTGACGGGAGGCCCGCCCCTCGTCGCGCGGACGTCGTGTCCGGGCGTCGGGTGGTCGGGTCGTCGATCCGGTGGTCGGGCGGCTGGGTCGGCGACGCGGAGGTCGTCGGTCGGGTCGTCGATCCGGTGGCCGGGCGGCTGTGCCGCCCGCCCGCCGGGCACGGGGGTCCGTCGACCGGTCGGTCCCGGGGCGCCGCCCCGGACCACCTGCCGGCGCGGTCGCGGTCGCGGTTGCGCCCGCGCCCGCGCCCACGCCTGCGCTCAGTCGCGCTTGCGCCCGGCGACCCGCGGTTCGACGGGAATCCCGCCGGTCGCGGCCCGGTCGGCGTCGGTGGCGTCCGGGGTCGCCGGGTCCGTCCCACGCGCACGGCCGATGAGGTCCATCACGTGGTAGACCACGATCGCCGCGATGGTGCCGATGATGATGCCCCCGAAGGTCGCACCGCCGAACGAGAACGTGAAGTCAGCGATGCCCATGATGAGCGCGATGCCCGCGGTGAGCTGGTTCTTGGGCTTGGCGAAGTCGACGCGGTTCTCCACCCAGATGCGGATGCCGATCACCCCGATGAGGCCGTACAGCGCGGTGGTCGCGCCGCCGAGGACACCGGGGGGCACGGTCGAGATGACCGCACCGATCTTCGGTGAGAGCCCGAGCAGCACGGCTGCGATCGCCGCGACCCAGTACGCCGCCGTGGAGAACACCCGCGTCGCCGCCATGACGCCGATGTTCTCGCCGTAGGTGGTCGTGGCCGAGCCGCCGCCGACCCCGGCGAGCACGGTCGAGATCCCGTCGGCGAACAGTGCCCGACCGGTCAGCGGCGTGAGGTCGCGCCCGGTCAGCTGGCCGACGCCCTTGACGTGTCCGACGTTCTCGGCGACCAGGGCGAGCACGACCGGCAGGAACCCGAGGTAGACGGCCGTCTGGGACAGGTCGAACGCCGGTGCCGTGAACGTCGGCAGCCCGACCCAGGCGGCGTCGGCGACCGCGCCGAGGTCGACCTCACCGGCGAGCAACGCCGCGACGTAGCCCACGACGACACCGACCACGATCGACAGCCGGCCGACGAGCCCCTTGAACAGCACGGTGCACAGGACGATCGCGGCGAGGGTGACCAGTGCGATGACCGGCGCCTTCACGAAGTTGTCCCGTGCCGCCGGAGCGAGGTTGAAGCCGATGAGGGCGACGATCGCTCCCGAGACCACCGGTGGCATGAGGCGGTCGATCCAGCCGGCGCCGGCCAGGTGCACGATCAGTCCGACCACGGCCAGCAGGGCGCCGACGACGATGATCCCGGACAGCGCGAGCGGGATGCCGCCGATCTTCGTGGCGGCCCCGATCGGCGCGAGGAACGCGAACGACGAGCCGAGGTAGCTCGGCAGGCGGTTCCCGGTGACGAGCAGGAACAGGATGGTGCCGACACCGCTGAAGAGCAGCGTCGTCGACGGCGGGAAGCCGGTGATGAGCGGCACGAGGAAGGTGGCGCCGAACATCGCCACGACGTGCTGCACGCCGAGCCCGATCGTGCGGCCCCAGGTGAGGCGCTCGTCCGGCGCCACGATGGCCGATGCGGCGACGGTGCGGCCGTCGCCGTGCAGCTTCCACGGAAGTCCCATGCGACGACCGTAGCGGGCGGCCGGGCTGTCGTGGGCCTCCCGGATCGTCCTGTGGAGAACCACGCCGACGTCGCCGCTCCCGGATATGGTGTGTGGAACATCACGAGGAGTCCCGTGCGCACCACCTGTCCCGTCATCGTCCCCGCGGTCGTCGCCGCGCTCGCGGTCGCCGCCCTGACTGCCGTCCCCGTGCTCGCGGCCAATCCCGCGTCGGCAGCCGCGGGGGAGCAGTCCCGCCCGGTGGGCACCGACCGTGCGGCGCGGGTCGACTTCACGGCGGGCGTCCGCTCGATCGCCCACGGCCCGGGTGTCGTCACCGTCACGGGCACGGTCCCGACCGGCGAGAGCGTCGAGGTCGGTGGTGACGTCCTCGAGCCCGTCTGGGCCGAGGGCGACGTGGACGGGCACTGGGAAGCCCGGGTGCGGGTCCGTCCGGGTGAGCACGTGATCCGTGTGACGTCCCAGGTCACCGGGCAGTCGGTCGACCTCCCGGTCGAGATGCTCATCCTGCTCCCACCCGACGTGCTCGCGACCGTCGACGGCATCGGACGCACGATCGACCTGGACGGCACCGGGCACCCGGGAGCGCGGATGGTCCTCACGGTCGACGGAGCACCCGCCACCGAGACCGACGTCCACGAGGACGGGACCTGGCACGTCCTGCTGCGCGACCTGTCCTTCGGTCGCCACCACGTCGAGGCCGCCCAGTACTTCGACGGGACCCAGAACGGCGGCGTCGACGACGTCTACGAGCTCTCCGGCGCCCCCACGGTCGCGCACGCCGTCGCGTCCCGGCAGACCGACCGCATCTCCCTGGACGGCCGGGCACCAGCGGGCAGCACCGTGACCGTCGAGGACGCGCGCGGGCCCGTCACCGGTGCGGACGGCGAGCCGGTCGTCGTCCACGTGGGTGACGGCACCTCGTGGCGGACGGACCTCCCCGTCCCCGACGGGGTGCGGTTCGACGTCCTCACCGTCATCGCGCACGACGGCACGGACGAACTCGGACGGACGGAAGCCCGGATCACGATCCCGCTCGCCCTCACCGGCACCGTCGAGGAGCTCGCGGACGGGCGCATCCGGCTCAGCGGCACCGGCGAGGTCGGTGGCACCGTCACGCTCGAGGACGACGCCGGCACCACCCTGACCGACGCGTCCGGCGAGCCGCTCCGCACCCGCATCGGACGGTCGTGGGAGCTCGTCGTCCCGCGCGACGACCTCCCGGCCGGCACGGTGGTGGCCCGGCAGCGTGTGCACGACGTCGAGCAGGGCGGCCTCCGGCTCGTGCTGCCGGCGCTGCCGTCACGTCCGGGCCCCGGCGACGGCGGCGGCATCGGCGGTGGCGGCGAGGCCGGTGGTGCGGGGACCGGCGGCGGGACCGGCACGAGCCCCGGCAGCGGTGCGGTCGGTCCGACCGGCGGCAGCGTCCTCCTCGGCGGGGAGGCCCCCCGCCCCTCCGCCGCCCGGCTCCGGACCACGGACGGCCGGGTCGGCAGCGGACGGCTCGCGTACACCGGCACCGAGGTCGCCCGGCCGGCGGTCGCCGCCCTCGCGATGGTCGCCCTCGGGGTCGCCGCACTCCCGCTCGCCGGGGTCCTGCGTCGGCGCGCCGCCGGTCGTCGGTGATCCCGTGCGGACGGAGACAGGTCGGTGAGCGAGCACCGGGTGGCGGACGGGGTGCCGATGGCTATCGTGGGGACCATGACCGACGTCGCAGGCACCACCGGAATCCGCACCGACGAACTCGACGAGTCGGTGCGGCCGCAGGACGACCTCTACCGGCACGTCAACGGCCGCTGGATCGACGACACCCCGATCCCGGACGACAAGGCCCGGTACGGCTCGTTCACCGTCCTCGCCGAGGAGGCCGAAGCAGCCGTCCGGACCATCATCGAGCGCGCCCAGACCGCGGCGCCCGGCACGGAGCAGCGGAAGGTCGGCGACCTCTTCACGTCCTTCACCGACGAGACCGCCCTCGAGTCGCTCGGCTCCGCACCGATCGAGCCGCTGCTGGCCGACATCGCCGCGATCGAGGACAAGAACGACGTCCTGCGCATGGTCGGCCGCTTCGAGCGCCTCGGTCTGCCGAGCTTCATCCAGCTCTTCGTCGACAACGACCCGGGCGACCCCGACGCGTACATCGTCTTCCTCGAGCAGTCCGGTCTCGGTCTGCCCGACGAGTCGTACTACCGCGAGGAGCGCTTCGCCGACATCCGCGAGAAGTACCGCGAGTTCGTCGGTTCGATGTTCCCGCTGGCCGGCTACGACGAGAGCGGCGACCGCACCGAGCACGTGATCGCCCTCGAGACCGCGATCGCCTCGGCCCACTGGGACAACGTCGCCACCCGCGACAGCCAGAAGACCTACAACAAGCTGCCCTGGGACGAGGTGTCGGCGCTCGCCGAGGGCGTCGACCTCCGCATCTGGTGGGACGCGATCGCGGCACCCTCCGGTGCGTTCGACACCGTCGTGGTGCGGCAGCCTTCGTTCATCACGGGCCTGGCCCAGCTCTTCCGCGAGCAGCCCCTCCCGGTCTGGAAGGACTGGCTCTGCTGGCAGGTCATCCGGGCGTCCGCTCCGTACCTGACCAGTGCGTTCTCGGCCACGAGTTTCTCGTTCTACGGGACCGCACTGACCGGTGCGCCGAAGCAGCGCGACCGCTGGAAGCGCGGCGTCTCGCTGGTCGAGGGCGCGATGGGCGAGGCCGTCGGGCGCATCTACGTCGAGGAGCACTTCGACGAGACCTCGAAGGCGACGATGGACGACCTCGTCGCCAACCTGGTCGAGGCCTACCGCCAGAGCATCACCGGCCTCGAGTGGATGACCGACGAGACCCGCGCCCGTGCGCTCGACAAGCTCGAGAAGTTCACGCCGAAGATCGGCTACCCGGTGAAGTGGCGCGACTACTCCGCGCTGCCGATCACCGCCGACGACCTGCTCGGCAACGTCCGGGCGATCGCCTCGTTCCAGGTCGACCGCGAGCTCGGCAAGATCGGCAAGCCGATCGACCGCGACGAGTGGTTCATGACCCCGCAGACGATCAACGCGTACTACAACCCGGGCTTCAACGAGATCGTGTTCCCCGCGGCGATCCTGCAGTTCCCGTTCTTCGACGCCAGCCGGGACGCCGCCGCCAACTACGGCGCGATCGGTGCGGTCATCGGGCACGAGATCGGGCACGGCTTCGACGACCAGGGCTCGCAGTACGACGGCGACGGTCGCCTGCAGAACTGGTGGACCGAGGCGGACCGGCAGGCGTTCGAGGAGCGGACGAAGGCCCTGATCGCGCAGTACGACGCCCTCGTCCCGACCGAGGTGCCGGACGGCCACGTCAACGGCGCCCTGACGATCGGCGAGAACATCGGTGACCTCGGCGGCCTCTCGATCGCGTGGAAGGCCTACCTGATCTCGCTCGACGGCGCCGAGCCCCCGGTGATCGACGGGCTGACCGGCGCCCAGCGGTTCTTCCTCAGCTGGGCGCAGGCCTGGCGGATGGCGATCCGTCCGGAGGAGGCGGCGCGGCTGCTGAGCATCGACCCGCACTCGCCGAACGAGTTCCGGTGCAACCAGATCGTCCGCAACATCGACGTCTACTACGACACCTTCGACGTCTCGGACAGCGACGCGATGTACCTGGCCCCGGCCGAGCGCGTCGCCATCTGGTGATGGGGGAGCCGGACGCGTCGCACTCGTCGCGCCGGCGTCGCCACGGTCGCCCGACCGGCGACGGGAGCACCGGCGACGGGACCACCGGCGATGGGGGCACTGGCGGCGGAACCACCGGCGGCGGAACCACCGACGGTGGGACCACCCCCGGGAACAGCGCCGGTGGCGGCCGAGCAGGCGGAGGACGAGCGGGCGGCGGTGGTCGCAACCGTGGCAAGCACCGCGGCGGCGCGGACGAGCGCTTCACCGCGACGACCGAGGCACTCGGCACGATCGCCCAGGACGGCGCCGGTGTGAGCGTGTCGATCATCGACACGTCCACCGGCCGGGCCCTCCTCGCGATTGACGACCGTCTCGTGCAGCCCGTGGCGAGCCTCGGGCGGGTGCTCCTGCTCATCGAGGTCGCCGCCCAGCTCGAGGACGGCCGTCTGCACGGCGACCGGCTGCAGCGCATGGCCCGGGACACCGCGACCGGTGCGGGGCTCTGGCAGTTCCTGCAGGAGCCGACCATGCAGGTGCCCGACCTCGCGACGCTGGTCGGTGCGACGGCCGACGCCTGGGCGACGAACGCACTCCTCACCACGGTCGGGATCGACGCCGTGCGTGCCCGGGCGGAGTCCCTCGGCATCGAGCGGACCGCCCTCATCGACCGGGTGCGCGACCGCCGCGGACCGGACGACGCGCCGGACGTCTCGGTCGCAGCCGCCGGCGAGCTCAGCTGGCTCCTCCGCGGGCTCGCACTCGGCGAGGTGGTGGACGACGCCGTGTCGAACCGGGTCCTCGGCTGGTTGTCCCTCGCCGCGGACCTGTCCCTCGTCGCGGGGTCCTTCGGCCTCGACCCACTGGCACACCGGTCGCTCGACCACGGCCTGCAGTCGGTCGCGGTCACGGGGTCGGGGCCCGGGGTGCGGGCCGAGGCCGGCGTCCTCCGGGGTCCGGCGTCGTCGGTCTGCTACGCCGTCACGGTGCGGTTCGAGGACGACTCGTTGCAGCGGCGCCTCGCGGTGGTCGAGGCCCTCCGCACGATGGGCACCGAGGTGCTCGAGGTCGTGCACGCCCCGGCCCGACGCTGATCACGCACGACCGGACCGCACCGCCCCCGCCCAGCGCCCACCGCGCCGAGCGCTGACCGCGCCGCCCGCACCTCAGACCGTCACGCCCCCACCCCGCTGCCGGTCGAACGCCTCCCGCATCCGCGGCCCCGCCAGTGCCCGCGTGACCCTGCCGTCCGCCGAACGCGTCAGCCCGTTCAGCACCCCGAGGATGCCCAGGACGACCGGGATCGTGGCCACGACCAGCACGATCGTGCGGCGCACCACGGACTCGTCGAGCCACGGGGTGTGGACGAGGTGCAGTGCCGCGAAGACGAGCAGCGAGCTGACCGGGGCGACGATCGACCGCCAGAGCGACCGAACGGCGTCGCGGAACCCGGTCTCGAGGGCCGCCCCCTCCGCGAGCTCGACCGTCTGTCCCACCGTGAACCGGTGCGTCCCGGCGGTGACGACCTTCCGCTGCCCCTCGGGGAGGGCGGGCTGCCCGCGTCGGGGCCGCTCCCACTCGACGTCCTCGAGGAGTTCGACCTCGTCGTCATCGTCGTCGACGACGACCCAGCGCCCCTCGAGGTCGTCGGGGCCGGTGACGGTTCGGTACGTGCTCACCTGCTCATCATGGTGCAGGTCAGTCGGTCGCCTGACCCTCCGCCACGAACGCCTGCACCGAGAGCAGCCGCGTGTCCGAGGACCGGCAGGCCGTGTACGACGTGGCGGCGACGAACAGCGACTGCTCCGACCCGGGCGGGTAGACGCGGAAGCCCTCGGGCGTCACCGGGGAGCAGTCGCTCGACGGGACGTTCTCGGCACGGGTGACCTTGAGGGGCGCGACCGCCGTGCTGCCCGGCGCGAGGGACACCGTGGGGTGCGGCGCAGAGCGGTCGAGCGTGGCCGGGGCACCGATCTGCGTCCCGTCGCCACCACCGACGAAGGAGACGCCCGGCCACCCCTGCACCGTGCAGGTCGTCGTGCCGGTGTTGCGGAGCGCGAGGTGCACGACGACGCTGCCCGCCGCGCCGCCGCTGCCCGGTTCGATCGACCCGGCCAGGTCCGCCACCGCGCACGCGTCCCGTCCGGCCGACCCGGAGCCAGCCGACCCCGAGCCCGCCGCGCCGGAGCCAGCCGACCCCGAGCCGGCCGCGCCGGACCCGGTCGCGTCCGCACCCGGAGTGGCGCCGGAGGTCGGAGCGGTCGTCGTCGGGGTCGTGGGGGCGCTGCTCGACGGGGTGTCGGACGCGGTCGGCACGGGTGCTGCCGTCTCGTCGGACCCGCCCGACCCGCTCGCGCACCCGCTCAGCACGAGCACCGCGGCCGCCAGCACCCCCGCACTCGACACCACCGCCCGGGTCGTCGTCCGCCGGCTCCGTCCACCCCTGCTCAGTCCCATGCCGCCAGACAACCACTTCCACGGCGGAACTGCTCCGCACGTCCTCTCAGATCCGCACCGCGTCCCAGCCGGATCGGGCAGGATCGGCAGCGTGCTCGTCGACGACGACGGGCCGACACGGAAGGACAGACCGATGGCAGCAGGCAAGCACGAGGCAGCACGCGGCGACGAGGACCGGGCGGACGGCGTGGACGAGCGGGCCGGTGAGTTCGTGGACAGCGAGATCCCCGGGGACCGCCGCGTCACCGACGACGAGCCGGTCGGCGAGTTCGTGTCCAGCGACATCCCGGGCGAGCGGCGTCCGGAGTCCGAGGGCGAGGAGGGCGAGTACGTCGAGTCCGACATCCCCGGCGACGCCGAGCCGGCCGGCCCCGAGGCGACCGGTCACTACAGCGACCGCGACCAGTAGCGAGTGCCCCACCGCCGGGGCGTGACGGCGGTACACCGACCGCGCGCAACGCGGGCGTGACGCCCCGGCACCCGGCCGGTGTCGAGGGGCGCCCAGCCCGCCGGGTTCAGTCGATCAACCCCGCCTGCGTCAGCAGGCGCAGCGTCTCGACCCCGGCGGGCGGGCAGCGTCCCGCGTCGGCGGAGGTGACCCACTCCACCTCGTCCACCTCCGCCGAGGCGACGGGCGTGGCGGAGTCGAGCGTGCCTCCCGGCCGGGCCAGGAACAGCGCCATCGCGACGACCGTGCCGGGCGCCTGCCCGTGTGCGGGCTCGGTGACGGTCGCGAACGCCTCGACGTCGTCGGGGGTGAGCCGGAGTCCGGTCTCCTCGAACGCCTCGCGGACGGCCGCGTCGACCGCGCTCTCACCCGGTTCGACCTTGCCGCCGGGCAGGTAGAGGACGTCGCGTCCGCGGGCGCGCACCATGAGCACGCGGCGGTCGCGGACGAGCAGCAGCGCGCTGACCCGCAGGACGGGCGCCGGGAGGCCCGGATCGACCGAGCCGGTCAGCTCGCGTCCGCCTCGTCGTCGCGCATGCGCGCCGCCCGGTCGGCCAGCGGCACGACGGCGGACGGCACGTCCGCGACGGGCTCGGGCCGCACCCCGAAGAGGGCGTCGAGCGCGCCGGTGAAGTCGTCCCCACGACCGGCGCGACCGAGCTCACGTGCCCGCACGGACGGGCGGTGCAGGAGCACGCCCACCAGATGCCGGAGTGCCCGCTCGGTCTGCTCGGCGGACTCGGGGGTCGTGTCCCCGCGGCGCTTCACGCGGTCGATCTCGTCGTCGAGGATGTCGAACACGTGCTTGCGGAGGGCGACCAGCGCGGGGGTGGTCGACTGTTCGAGGGCCTGCGCGCGGAAGCGGGACACGGCGTCGTCGACGATCGCGCGGGCCTCGGTCTCGGCGTTCAGCTCGGCGATCGGGGCGTGGATGCTGATCGTCTCGAGGTCGAGCAGCTCGACGCCCTCGACGTCGGCCGCGTCGGGGTGGACGTTGCGGGGGAGCCCGAGGTCGATGACGATGCGGCGGGCGCCGTCGTCGAGGTCGCAGGCCTCGACGACCGGGACCTCGCTCGAGGTGCAGGTGATGACGACGTCGCTCTGGCCGATCGCGGCCCGCAGGTCGGGTGCGGCGACGAGGTCGTGCTTGGCGGCGAACCAGGGTGCGCGGCCGGAGGGTGAGAAGACCTGGATGTGCTCGGCGCCGCGGTCGCGGAGCGCGGCGATGGTGGTGGCGGCGTAGCTGCCGGTGCCGACCAGGAGGACACGGGCCTCGGCCCAGTCGGTGATCCGCGACGAGGCCAGCTCGAGGCCGAGTCGGACGAGCGAGCGACCGGCTGCCCCGATGCGCGTGCGGGTCTTGACGCCGCGGGAGGTGTGCGCGGCCTCCTGGAAGAGGCGCTCGAGGTCGGAGGTGGTGGTGCCGTTGCGGCGGGCGTCCTCGAGGGCCCGACGGACCTGGCCGGAGATCTCGGTCTCGCCGACGACGACGGACTCCAGCCCGCTCGACACGGCGAAGAGGTGCTGCACGACGTCCCCGCCGCCCAGGACCTGCACGGAATCGAGGACCTCGTCCGCCTGCAGTTCGCTCGCTGCCGAGACCGCCTCGACCGTGGCGCGCACGGCGGCGGCGTCGTCCCCGGCGATGTCCAGGTAGGCCTCGAAGCGGTTGCACGTGGCGAGGACCACGGCGCCGTCCAGGACGTCCGAGTCCGTGACCAGGTGGCTGGCGGCCGCGGGTGCTCCGATGCTCAGACGCTCCAGGAGGTCGAAGCTGGCGTTGCGATGCGACGCCGTGAGACAGATGAGCACGTGTTCAATGGTAACCCCGGCACCCGGAGCAGCGGGTCGGGGAACGGTCCTGTTCGCGGTGCGAGAATCATCCGGTGACCGACGTGCTCCCTGCCACCCATCCGCTCAGCGACGGCCGCACCGCCGGGTCGCGGCTCGTCCGGGCCCTCCGCGGCGACCGACCCGAGACGCTGCCGGTCTGGTTCATGCGGCAGGCCGGCCGGTCGCTGCCCGAGTACCGCGAGCTCCGCGTGGGCACGGCGATGCTCGACGCGTGCCTCGATCCGGCCCTGGCGTCGGAGATCACGCTGCAGCCGGTCCGCCGGCACGGGGTCGACGCCGGCATCTTCTTCAGCGACATCGTCGTGCCGATCAAGCTCGCGGGCGTGGACGTCGAGATCGTCCCCGGTCGTGGTCCGGTCCTCGGCGCACCGGTGCGCTCCGCCGCGGACGTCGACGCGCTCGGCCGCCTCGAGCCGGAGGCGCTGGCCCCCATCACCGAGGCGGTCGCCCGCACGGTCGGCGAGCTCGGCAGCACCCCGCTCATCGGGTTCGCCGGCGCCCCCTTCACCCTGGCCGCCTACCTGGTCGAGGGTGGGCCGTCGAAGGACCACATCCGCGCGCGGACCATGATGCACGCCGACCCGGAGACCTGGTCACGGCTGCTCGACTGGGCCGCCGACGTGTCGGGGGCGTTCCTCCGCGCCCAGGTGCTCGCCGGGGCCTCGGCGGCGCAGCTCTTCGACTCGTGGGTCGGCTCGCTCTCCCGCGCGGACTACGTCGGCCGCGTGGCCCCGCACTCGGCACGGGCCCTCGGGCACGTGACCGACCTGGGCGTGCCGCGTATCCACTTCGGCGTCGGCAGCGGCGAGGTCCTGGCGGACATGGCGACCGTCGGCGGGCACGGCGACGCGGTGGACGCGGTCGGCGTCGACTGGCGGCTGCCCCTCGACGAGGCCGTGCAGCGCGTGGGTGCCGCCCGCACGGTGCAGGGCAACATCGACCCCGCCATGCTCGCGGCCCCGTGGGCGGTCCTCGAGGCCCACGTCCGCGACGTCGTCCGCCGTGGGGGCACCGCCCGCGCCCACGTGGTGAACCTCGGGCACGGTGTCCCGCCGGAGACCGACCCGACTGTGCTCACCCGCGTCGTCGAGCTCGTCCACTCCCTCGGCGACGGAACCGGGCTCGGCGGCACGGGGCTCGGGACCGGGAGCGCCGGGGCATGACCGACGTCGTCGTGGTCGGTGGCGGCGTCGCGGGGCTCGTCGCCGCGCGGGACCTGGCCAAGGGCGGCGCGCACGTCGTGCTGCTCGAGGCCTCGGGCGCGCTCGGCGGCATGATCCGTCGGCACACCGTCGCCGGGCTCGACCTCGACATGGCGGCGGACTCCTTCGCCACCCGGACCGACGCCGTGTCCTCGCTGGCGATCGAGCTCGGCCTGGGCAACGACATCGTCTCCCCGGACCCCCGCGGCGCCTGGCTGATGACCCGCGACGGTCGGACGGCCCCGATCCCCTCGACCGGGCTGCTCGGGATCCCGGGCACCCCGATGGCCGCGGACGTCATCGCGGTCGTCGGCGGCCCCGGGGCCCTGCGCGCGCAGATGGACGCGCTGCTGCCCTCGCCCGTCGGGGCCCGTGCCGCCTCGCTCGGCGCGATGGTCCGGAGCCGGATGGGCGCGAAGGTCCTCGACGACCTGGTCGTCCCGGTCGTCGCGGGCGTGCACTCCACCCACCCGGACGACCTCGACCCGGACCGCGTGGCCCCGGGCCTGCGGGCGGCCCTGCAGCGGGAGGGGTCCCTGGCCCGCGCGGTGCTCGCGCTCCGCGGGCGGGCCGTCGCCGGTTCGGCGGTGCAGGGCCTCCGCGGCGGCATCGCCCGGCTCGTCGACGAACTCGTCGCCGACCTCGACACGTACCGCGTCGACGTCCGGCTGCACACCCGGGCCACCCGGGTCGAGCGGGCCGCCGTCGAGGCGACCGCGGCGGACGGCACCACCGAGCGCCTGGCGGCCGACCACGTCCTCGCCACCGTCGCGGACCCGGCGCGCGCCGCGGCCCCCCGCCGCTCGGGCATCGAGCTCGTCACCCTGGTGGTCGACCGTCCGGAGCTCGACGTCGCGCCGCGCGGCACCGGGATGCTCGTCCACCCGGCCGCCACCGGCGTCGCCGCGAAGGCGCTCACGCACGCGACCGTGAAGTGGCCGTGGCTGGCGGAGCAGGCGGCCGGGAGGCACGTGCTGCGTCTCAGCTACGCCCTGCCCCCGGCAGGGGCGGACCAGGCGACCGGCGCTGCCGGCGCGACGGGGGCGGACGAGGTGGCCACGAGCCTCCCGGTCGACCCGGACGGCCCGGACAGCGCGCGTGCCACGACGGACGCGACCGCGCTGCTGGGCCTGACCGTCGGGCCCGAGCACGTGGTCGGTGCCGCGCGCGTCCGCTGGCACGGGCCGGACGCCGAGGCCGCCGGACTGGCCGAGGGCGTGGTCGGCATCGGCGAGGCGAGCTCCGGACGGGGGCTCTCCGGCATCGTGACCGCCGCCCGGACCGCGGCTGAGCGCATCCTGGATTCCTGAGCGGACCGCTGACCGCCCGAGGGCTACTGTTGGGTGAACCGTCGGACACATGCCGATCGGTGCATGACCACGCACGGTGCCTCACGAAGCACACTGACCCAACGGAGGAATCGCTCATGCGAGGAAAGCTCCTGTTCGTCGCCGGCGCAGCTCTCGGGTACGTCCTGGGATCGCGAGCCGGACGGGCGCGGTACGAGCAGATCAAGACCGTCAGCGGCAAGGTCTGGAACAGCAACGGCGTCCAGAAGAGCGTGAACCAGGTCGAGGACTTCGTGTCCGACCGCACGCCCGACGTCGCCGACTTCATCGGTGAGCAGACCAAGAAGGTCGTCCGCAAGGTGAGCTCGAAGTCGTCCGGCAAGGGGTCGCAGATCTCATGACCGACACTCGCGACCGGCGGTCGCGGTCGCTGTTCGGCCTCGTGAAGGACGTCCCCGACCTCGTCAAGGACCTGGTCAAGGGCGAGATCGCGCTGCTGAAGGCCGAGATGATCGGCAAGGCGAAGGTGTTCGCCGTCGCCGCCGGCATCCTCGTCGCCGCACTCGTGATCGTGCTCTACGCGATCGGCGTGCTCCTCACCGCAGCGGTGATGGGCCTCGCGACCGTGATGCCGGCGTGGCTCGCAGCCCTGCTGCTCGCCGTGCTGATGCTCATCGTCGCCGCGATCCTCGGGCTCGTCGGCTGGAAGCGCCTGAAGAAGGGCCTGCCGATCACGCCGAAGCGCACGATCGCGAGCGTCAAGAACGACGTCAACGCGGTCAAGGGCCTCGGCAAGAAGCCGACCCCGGAGACGCAGCGCGCATCGCGCAAGCCCGACGTCGACGGCCGGTTCTGACGCCCGTCATCCCCACGACTCCCCCGGAGGACCAGTGACCGACCCCCAGCACGACGAGCACCGCGACGTCGCCGACCGCGTCGCCGCCACCCGAGCCCAGCTCTTCGACACCCTCGACGCCATCGAGGACAAGCTCAACGTGCCGAAGCAGCTCGGCATCGCCGCGTCGAAGGTCAAGCGCGGCGTCGACGAGAACCCGGTGCCCTACCTGGCCGGTCTCGCAGCGGGAGTGGCAGTGGTCGGGGGTATCGTCGTAGCGGTGCTCCGACGGCGGTGATCCACACGCGGCGAGCATGCGCGAGCCGCGGTGGATGATCGTCCCGGACGCCCGCTCGGCGCAGGGGGCCGGCGAACCACACCCCTGGCAATCGTGGAGGACGACCGATCCATGAGCACTGACGTGCCCGCACCCGCAACCACCGCAGCACACGAGACGGACCCGGCATCCGGGATCGACCCGAACCTGCTCACCGCCTACGCACTCTGGGCGGTCTTCCGCCGCCCGGTGGGCGCCGTCCAGCGTGGCGGTGACGACGCCGTCGCCGAGCTCGACGCGGTCGTGGCCGCCGGTGCCGAGCGCGGTGTCACCGTCCGAGGCTTCTACGACGTCTCCGGCTTCCGGGCCGACGCCGACGTCATGATCTGGCTGCACGGCGACGACGCGCAGGCGATCCAGGCGGTCCTGCGCGACGTCCGCCGCACGGCGCTCTTCGTCGACGCCGAGCCGGTCTGGCACGCGATGGCGATGCACCGCGAAGCCGAGTTCAACAAGCGCCACACCCCCGCCTTCCTGCGCGGCAAGGACCCCGAGGCCTGGATCACGGTGTACCCGTTCGTCCGGTCCTACGAGTGGTACCTCCTGCCCGAGGACGAGCGCTCGAAGATGCTCCGCGACCACGGCATCGCCGGCGCGAAGTACCGCCGCGTGCTCACGAACACCATCGCCTCGTTCGCCCTGGGCGACTACGAGTGGATCCTGCCGCTCGAGAGCCCGGACCTCGTCGACCTCGTCGACCTGATGCGCGACCTCCGCTACACCGAGGCGCGCATGCACGTCCGCGAGGAAGTGCCCTTCTACACGGGTCGTCGTGTGACGACCGCCGAACTCCCGGAGGTGCTGTCATGACCGACACCAGCATGATCACGAACGGACAGCCCGTCCTCGCCGCCACCGCGGCGGCGGCGTCCGGCCCCGAGCACGTCGAGGTGCCGACCGCGTACGACGCGATCCTCCTCGCCGGCTTCGGCGGGCCCGAGGGCCAGGACGACGTCATCCCGTTCCTCCGCAACGTCACCCGTGGCCGTGGCATCCCGGACGAGCGCCTCGAAGAGGTCGCGCACCACTACCGCCACTTCGGCGGCGTCAGCCCGATCAACGCGCAGAACCGCGCGCTCAAGGCCGCCCTCGAGGGCGAACTCGCCAGCCGGGGCATCGACATGCCCGTGCTCTGGGGCAACCGCAACTGGGAGCCCTACCTCGAAGAGGCCTTCACCGAGGCGTCCGACAAGGGCTACACCAAGCTCATCGCCATCGCCACGAGCGCCTACTCGTCGTTCTCCAGCTGCCGCCAGTACCGCGAGGACTACGCCCGCGTCCTCGACGAGACCGGCCTGATCGACACGATCCAGATCGACAAGATCCGCCAGTTCTTCGACCACCCGGGCTTCGTCCGCCCGTTCGTCGACGGTGTCCGCGACGGCCTGGCCCGCGCGATCGCCGAGAACGACGGCCTCGACGTCGCGACCGAGCTGCAGGTGCTGTTCTCCACGCACTCGATCCCGTCGACCGACGCCGCCCGCTCCGGCCCCGACTACCGCGGCTTCGACGAGCACGGCGCGTACGAGGCCCAGCACCTGGCCGTCGGCGAGGTCGTGCTCGACCAGGCCTGGTCGGAGCTGCTCGAGCAGCCCGAGCACGCGCACCTGCAGGGCACGTCGAAGCCCGCCTGGAAGCTCGTCTACCAGTCGCGCTCCGGCCCCCCGTCGCAGCCGTGGCTCGAGCCCGACATCAACGACTACATGAACGAGGAGCTCAAGGGCGGCCCGACCCGCGCGGTGCTCATCGTGCCCCTCGGCTTCGTGAGCGACCACATGGAGGTCATGTGGGACCTCGACGAGGAAGCCACCGAGACCGCCGGTGAGCTCGGGTTCTGGTCGCTCCGCACGCAGACCCCCGGCGTCGACCCGGCGTACGTGTCCGGTCTCGTCGACCTGGTGCTCGAGCGCGTCAACGGGACGCCGAAGGCCGACCGCCCGCACCTGACCGACATCGGCCCCTGGTACGACGTGTGCCGTCCGGGCTGCTGCGAGAACGTGCGCGCCGGGTTCAAGCCCGCGGCCGCCGGCGTCGCCCCGTGACCGAGGCCGTCGCGGACGACCCCAGCACCACGGCGCAGGACGGCCCGGCCCCGATCCGGCTCGGCACCCGTGCCAGCCGCCTGGCGGTCGCGCAGTCGCAGGACGTCGCCGACCGTCTCGCGAAGGCGTCCGGCCGTCCGGTCGAACTCGTCACGGTGACGAGCGAAGGCGACACGAACCGCGCCTCCCTGGCGTCCCTCGGCGGGACCGGCGTGTTCGCGTCGGCCCTGCGCGAGGCGCTCGTGGCGGACGAGGTCGACGTGCTCGTGCACTCGCTCAAGGACCTGCCGACCGCGCCGTACCCGGGCCTCACGATCGGCGCGGTGCCGAAGCGCGCCGACGCGCGTGACGTCCTGGTGGCGCGGAACGGCGCGACCGTCGAGACCCTGCCCGAGGGCGCCAAGGTCGGCACGGGCTCGCCGCGTCGTGTGGCGCAGCTCAAGGCGGACCGACCCGACCTCGACGTCGTGGACATCCGCGGCAACATCGACACCCGGCTCGCCCGTGTCGACGACGACCTCGACGCCGTCGTGCTCGCCGCCGCCGGACTCGGCCGCATCGGGCGCCTCGACGCCGCGACGGAACTGCTCGACCTGGGCTTCTGGCCGAGTGCGCCCGGACAGGGTGCCCTCGCCGTGGAGATCCGCGCCGACGAGACCGACCGGAACCTGCTCGCCGCGCTGCGGAAGATCGAGCACGCCCCGACCCGCCTGACGGTGACGGCGGAGCGCGAGGTCCTGGCGAAGCTCGAGGCCGGCTGCTCCGCGCCCATCGGTGCCACGGCCGTGGTCGACGCCGAGATGCTCCTCGTGTCGGCGACGGTCTACAGCCCGGACGGCTCCGAGTACCGCACCGCGTCGCACGCGGCCGTGCTCGACGGGTCCGCGCAGGACCGCCTCGACGACGCCGTCTCGGTCGCCGGACGCGTCGCCGCCGAACTCCTCGAGAACGGTGCCGCCGAACTCGCCGACCTGCCCGGTACCGCCGGTCCCGGGTCGGACGAGCCGGACTCCGGGTACACCGCCGGCCCCGGTCTGGCGACCCCGGCCGAGTAGGGCGGGCACCACGGACGACACCCCGAGTCCCAGCCACGCCGCCCGCGCGGCAGGCAGCAGCCGACGCCCGGTCGTGCTCGTGCCGCGCGGCGGTGGCTGGGGTGACCGCGTGGCCGACGCCGCCCGGGCCCGCGGGTTCGCCCCGGTCGTCGTGCCGCTCATCGCGGACGTGCCGCCGGAGGACAGCGCCCCGCTCGACGCAGCGCTCGCGCAGCTGGCCGGGGGCGACTGGCTCGTGGTGACCAGTGCGACCACCGTGCGGGTCGTCGCGGAACGCACACCGCGCCTCCCGGCCGGTGTCCGCGTCGCGGTGGTCGGGTCCGCGACCGCCCGCGCCGCCCGCGGTGCCGGGTGGCCCGTCGACCTCGTCCCCACCGATCACTCCGCCGCCGGCCTGGTGACGGCCCTGCCCGCCGACGCCCGCCGGGTCGTGCACCCGCGGTCGGACCTCGCGGCGCCGACGCTCGTCGACGGGCTGCGGGCCCGGGGCATCGACGTCCTCGACGTGGTCGCGTACCGTACCGTGGGGACCGGCGACGAGCCGATCCTGCTCGACCCGGCGCCGGACGTCGTCCTCGTGACGAGCGGCAGCACCGCCCGCGAGACCGCTCGCCGTCTCACCCCCCTCGACCCCCGCACCCGGATCGCCTGCATCGGCCCCGGCACCGCCGACGAGGCCCGCGCCGCCGGGCTGCCGGTCGACGTCGTCGCTGCCGACCGGTCCGCCGAAGCCCTCCTCGACGCCGTCGTCGAGCTCGTCCCACCCCACCCCGATCAGGAAGGTCACCCGTGACTGGACGCTTCCCCCAGGTCCGCCCCCGTCGACTGCGCGCCACCCCCGCGATGCGTCGACTGGTCGCCGAGACCCGGCTCCACCCCGCCGAGCTCGTGCTGCCGATGTTCATCCGCGAGGGTGCCACCGACGCCGTCGACATCTCGAGCATGCCCGGGGTGCAGCAGCACTCGCTCGACTCCTTCCGTCGCGCGCTCACCGAGGCGGCCGAGGTCGGGGTGGGCGGCGTGAACCTGTTCGGCGTGCCGCAGCACAAGGACGCGGTGGGGTCCGGCGCGACCGACCCGGACGGCATCCTCAACGTCGCCATCCGCATCGCCAAGGAAGAGGTCGGCGACGCGCTCGTCGTGCAGTCCGACCTGTGCCTCGACGAGTTCACCGACCACGGGCACTGCGGCGTCCTGGCGGCGGACGGCTCGGTCGACAACGACGCGACGCTGCTCCGCTACCGGGACATGGCGGTCGTGCAGGCCGAGGCCGGAGCCGAGCTCGTCTGCATGAGCGGGATGATGGACGGCCAGATCGCGGCCGCCCGGGACGCCCTCGACGTGGCCGGCCACTCCGGCACCGCGCTGCTCGCCTACGCGGCGAAGTACGCATCCGCGTTCTACGGTCCCTTCCGCGAGGCCGTGGCGAGCACCCTGCAGGGCGACCGCCGCACGTACCAGCTCGACTCCGGCAACGGGCGCGAGGGACTCCGCGAGGTCGAGCAGGACATCGCCGAGGGCGCCGACATCGTCATGGTGAAGCCCGCGATGAGCTACCTCGACGTCCTCGCCCGCACCGCCGACACCTCGCCGGTGCCGGTCTGGGCGTACCAGATCTCCGGCGAGTACGCGATGATCACCGCCGCCGCCCAGAACGGCTGGATCGACCGCGACGCCGCCGCGATGGAGGCCCTGGTCGGCATCAAGCGCGCCGGCGCCGACGCGATCCTCACCTACTTCGCCGTCGACATCGCCCGGAAGCTCAACGAGGAGGCGGGCCTCCGCTCCTCCGGCAGCACCGCGGACGTCGCCGGCATCGCCACGACCGGGAAGGCACCCGAATGACCACCACCAACGACCAGCTGTTCGGCCGCGCGAAGGACAGCATCCCGGGTGGTGTGAACTCCCCGGTCCGTGCGTACGGGTCCGTCGGTGGCACCCCGCGCTTCCTCGTGTCCGCGAAGGGAGCGACCGTCACCGACGCCGAGGGCCGCGAGTACGTCGACCTCGTCGCCTCGTGGGGTCCGGCGATCCTCGGGCACGCGCACTCCGGCACGGTCGAGGCCGTGCAGCAAGCGGCGGCCCGCGGGCTGTCGTTCGGCGCCTCCACGCCGGGGGAGACCGAACTCGCCGAGCTCGTCAAGGAGCGCGTGCAGGTCGACGGCGACGGGCCGATCGAGAAGCTCCGCATGGTGTCGACCGGCACCGAGGCGACCATGACCGCGATCCGCCTGGCCCGCGGCTACACCGGACGCGACCTGCTCGTGAAGTTCGCCGGGCACTACCACGGGCACTCGGACTCGCTGCTGGCCGAGGCCGGCTCGGGCGTCGCGACCCTGGCGCTCCCCGGCAGTGCGGGCATCACCGCCGAGACGGCCGCGCAGACCCTCGTCCTGCCGTACAACGACCTCGACGCCGTCCGCGCCGCGTTCGACGAGCACTCGGAGCGCATCGCCGCCGTGATCGTCGAGTCCGCCGCCGCGAACATGGGCGTGCTCGCACCGGAGCCCGGGTTCAACCGCGCGCTCGCCGAGATCACGCACGCGCAGGGCGCCCTGCTCATCGTCGACGAGGTCCTCACCGGGTTCCGCGTCGGACCGGCCGGCTGGTGGGGCCTCGAGGCCGACGGCACGGTGCCCGACGGCACCGGGTGGAAGCCCGACATCATCACGTACGGCAAGGTCATCGGTGGTGGCATGCCCCTCGCCGCGCTCGGCGGCCGGCGCGAGGTCATGGACTTCCTCGCCCCGCTCGGCCCCGTCTACCAGGCGGGCACGCTCTCCGGGAACCCGCTCGCCGTCGCCGCGGGCACCGCCACGCTCCGGGCCGCGACGCCCGAGGTCTACGCGCACCTGGACCGCACCGCCGACGTCGTGTCGCGGGCCACGAGCGACGCGCTGTCGGCCGCGGGGGTCGCCCACACCGTGCAGCACGCCGGCAACCTGTTCTCGTTCGCCTTCACGGAGACCCCGCCGCGGAACTACGACGACGTCCGCGCGCAGGACGTCTTCCGGTACGCGCCGTTCTTCCACAGCATGCTCGACTCGGGCGTGACCCTGCCGCCGAGCGTGTTCGAGGCGTGGTTCCTCACGGCGGCCCACGACGAGCGTGCGGTGTCGCAGATCCTCGACGCGCTGCCCGCCGCGGCCAGGGCGGCGGCTGCGGCGACGGAGTAGCCGGGCGACGACGGACGGGAGGCGCGGGTCCGGAGGGGGCCGCGCCTCCCGTCCGTCCGTGGCGTGCGAGACGCCGGCGTCTGCCCATGACGCCGCCGAGTGCGCGAGACGCCGCCCTGTTCGGCGGCGTGCCGCGACGAAGGCGGCGTCCGTCACTGACGGGGGCGTCTCGCGGCCGCGCGACGATCGCCGTCTCGCGGCCGGTCCGCGCCAGCCGGGAGGCCCGCCCGCCTCAGTCGGCCCGCCGTGCGTGCCAGCGCCCACCGCTGCGCTCGACGGCGAGCGGGAAGTCGAACGCGGCCGACACCCGCGCCGAGGTGATGACCTCGTCGGCCGGGCCCTGCGCCACGACGCCCCCGTCCCGCAGGAGCACCGCGTGCGAGGTCGACGCCGGCAGGTCCTCGAGGTGGTGCGTGACCATCACGCTGCCCAGCTCGGGCTGCCGGACCCGCAGGGCGTCGACGGTCTCGAGCAGGTGCTCGCGTGCGGCGACGTCGAGCCCGGTGGCGGGTTCGTCGAGCAGCAGCAGGCGTGGTTCCGCCATCAGGGCACGGGCGATGAGCGCGCGTCCCCGTTCGCCCTGGGACAGCACCGGCCAGCGGGCGTCCCGGCGTGCGGCGAGTCCGACGTGGGCGACGTGCTGCTCCGCGCGGGCGACCTGCTCGGCCGTCGGCTCCCACCGCACCATGAGGTCGGTCGTGCCGGTGACGCCGGTCAGGACGGTCTCGAGGACGGTCAGCGGCGAGGTCATCCGGTGCCGCGGGTCGACGTGTCCGATGTGCTCGCGGAGCTCTCGGACGTCGACGCGACCGAGCCGTCGACCGAGCACTTCGACGTGCCCGGCGGTGGGGTGCCCGGTGGCGCCGAGGACCGCGAGCAGCGTGGACTTGCCCGCCCCGTTCGACCCGAGCAGCGCCCAGTGCTCGCCGCTGCGCACGGTGAGGTCCACGTCGTGCAGCAGGTCCCGGCCGCTCCGGGTGACGCGGAGGCCGGAGGCGTGGAGGAGGACGTCGGTCACCCGTCCATCCTCGCGCAGGACGAACGACGGCCCCGCCACCTGGGTGACGGGACCGGTGGGTTGGTGCGGGGCGGGTGCGGGATCAGGCCTCGGCGGCCTTCGCGGCCCGCGCCGTCGCGAGGTGCTCGGCCATCGCACGGCCGAGACCGCGGACGAGGGCGCCGCCGGCCTCGCCGTCGCGGCCCTTCGCGGCGGCACGGAACCCGTCGAGGGCCTGCGCGACGTCCCAGAACACGAACTCCGGCTCGCCGATGCGGACGAACTTGGCGCGGTTGAGCAGCGACTCGCTCGTCTTCACGAGCAGGTCGTTGCCGGACCTGGCGACCATGAAGGCGATCGCCCGGTCGATGTCGTCGTTGAGGGCGCGGTCCTCGGCCGTGGCGTGTGCGCGCATGTCGTCGAGGATCGCCCCGAACGCCGTGACGTCGGCGTCCTCGAAGCGGGGGAACGACCAACGGGCGGCGAGCTCGCCGACGCCGAAGAGCATCTGGAACGCGTCGTCGTACTGCTCGGCGGTGGGGGAGGCGACGCGGGTGTACCGGTTCGCCTCCATCTCGACCAGGCCGTAGTCGACGAGCTTGGCGATCGCTTCGCGGATGGGGGTGCGACTCACACCGAGCCAGGCGACGAGCTCGTCGTCGTTGAGGCGTTCGCCGGCCTGCAGCGTGCCGTCCTGGATGGCGGTGAGCATCTTCTCGAGGACGACGTCCCGGAGCAGCTTCCGGGGCGAGTTCTCGACGGTCGACTTGGGTACCGGCATCCGGGTCTCCTCAATGAAGGTGTTCGGTACTCAAATCCTAACGTGACATTGTGCAAACGCTTGCTAAGTGGCGATCGGTCGGCGACCGTCGGCGACGGTCGGCGCGCAGGGTCGGGAGGCGCTGATCACCGCGCCACGTCGACCACCGTCCGCCCGTGCACGCGCCCGGCGACCACCGCGGCGCCGACCTCGATCGCCTCGCCGAGCCCGACCGTCCGGGTGACCCCGCGCAGCAGCGCCGGGTCGAGGTCCGTCCCGAGCCGCGCCCACGCCCGCTGCCGCAGGTCGAGCGGCGCCGCGACCGAGTCGATCCCCAGCAGGGACACCCCGCGCAGGATGAACGGGAGCACGGTCGTCGGCAGCGAGGTGTCCTGGGCGAGCCCGCACGCCGTGACCGCGCCGCCGTACTGCGTCGACGCGAGGACGTTCGCCAGCGTCGCACCGCCGACGCTGTCCACCGCACCGGCCCACACCGCCCGCTGCATCGGCTTGCCCGGCTCGGCGATGGTCGCGCGGTCGACCACGTCGGTCGCGCCGAGGGCCCGGAGCGAGTCGCCGTTCTCCGGTCGACCGGTCGACGCCGTCACCCGGTACCCGCGGGCCGCGAGCAGCGCGATCGCCACCGTGCCGACGCCGCCCGACGCACCGGTCACCAGGACCGGCCCGTCCTCCGGAGCGACCACGCGCTCGAGGGCCAGGACGCTGAGCATCGCCGTGAAGCCGGCCGTCCCGATCGCCGCCGCGAGGTCGTCGTCGACCGCGTCCGGCAGCGACACGAGCGAGTCCACCGGGACGACGCACTGCTCCGCCCAGCCGCCGTGCCGGGTCTCGCCGGCGCCCGCACCCGTGAGGACCACGCGCTCCCCGACCGCCACGTCCTCCACCTCCGGGCCGACCGCGGCGACGGTGCCGACCACGTCGATGCCCGGGACGAGCGGATCGGTGCGGACCACACCGGGGTCGCCGGCGACGGCCAGGCCGTCCTTGTAGTTGACGCTGGACCGCGTTACGGTGACCAGGGCCTCCCGGCCGCCGGGGGCGGGCAGGTCGACGTCGGTGACGGTGGGGGCGGCGGAACGGGACACGAGGACGGCGCGGGTCATGCGCGCGACGCTACCCCGGGCCTCCCGCCCGGGTGCGGGTGCGGGTGCGGCGGCGGCGCCCCCGCGCGCTCGGCCCCCCGTCCTCGCGCCGAGGTCGCACGACCTGCCGCTCACCTCCGGCCCGGACGGCGCGTCCTGCGACCTCGGCGGCCTGCGGGCGGCGTGTCGTGCGCCCTCGCCGCCTGTGCGCCCACCCCGTCCTCGCGCTGAGCGACACGCTTCGCGCCCGCCAGCGCGAGCCGTGTCGGCCACCGCGAAACTCGCGCCGCCCGACCGCCCGACCGCCCGCCCGCCCGCGCCGCGCGCCGGCGTCCGGTGCCGCCGGCGTCAGCCGAACATGATGGCGGCTTCGTCGTACCGCGCCTGCGGCACGGTCTTCAGCTCGCCCAGTGCGTCCTCGAACGAGACGTGCACGATCTCGGTGCCCTTCAGGGCGACCATCCGCCCCCAGCGCTCCTCGACGACCGCGTCGATCGCCGCCAGGCCGAGGCGTGTGGACAGCACCCGATCGTAGGCGGTGGGCGTGCCTCCGCGCTGGATGTGTCCGAGTGTCGTGGCGCGCGTCTCGATGCCCGTCATCTCCTCGATGAGCGGGGCGAGGCGCTCGCCGATGCCACCCAGCCGCGGGCGGCCGAAGGCGTCGAGGCCGCGCTCGGTGTGGGCGGTGTCCTCGTGGTCGGGGACGAAACCCTCGGCGACGACGACGAGCGGCGCGCGTCCGCGGTCGTAGGCGGCCTGCACCCACTCGGCGATCTGCTCGAGCGAGGTCTTCTGCTCCGGGATGAGGATCGCGTGCGCGCCCGCAGCCATGCCGGAGTGCAGGGCGATCCAGCCGACGTGGCGGCCCATGACCTCGGCGACCATGCAGCGGGAGTGGGACTCGCCGGTCGTGCGGAGGCGGTCCATCGCCTCGGTCGCGATCGCCACGGCGGTGTCGAAGCCGAACGTGTAGTCGGTCGCCCCCAGGTCGTTGTCGACGGTCTTCGGGACACCGACGATCTTGAGCCCGGCGTCGGTGAGGCGCTTCGCGGCGGCCAGGGTGCCCTCGCCGCCGATCGCGACGATGGCGTCGATGCCGTGCCGCTCGAGCGTCCTCGTGATGTTCTCGACGCCGCCGTTCGGGCCCTCGAAGGGGTTCGTCCGGCTCGTGCCGAGGATCGTTCCGCCCTGCTTCGCGATGCCCTGGATGTCCTTGCGTCCGAGCGGCACGATGTCACCGTCGACCACGCCCCGCCAGCCGTCCCGGAACCCGACGAACTCGTGCCCGTGGATCGCGATGCCCTTGAGCACGATGGCCCGGATGACCGCGTTGAGACCGGGGCAGTCGCCGCCGGAGGTGAGGATGCCGATGCGCATGGAGAGGACTTCCGATGTCGGGTTCGGGGGACCCCCTCATCATGACTGACGGTGGTTGCGGATTACCATCCCTGCATGCCTTCCGCCCGTCCCGTCGCCTCCTCGTGGGACGGCCCGCGCCGTCGGGGCCGACCGACGGGCGCGGCCCGGTTCGGGGCGGCCCCGCCGCCGACCTCGCCGGGCGCCGTCGAACCGGTGGACAGCGGGCGTCGCGTCGACACCGTCTACCGGCCGGGAGGCCCGGTGGACGTCATCGCGACGCTGCGGCCCCTGTCGCGCGGCTCCGGCGACCCGGCACACCGGGTGGTCGGCTCGGACGTGTGGCTCGCGTTGCGCACGCCCGAGGGGCCGGCCTCGGTGCTCGTCCGCCCGGTGGGGGAGACCGTCGCGATCAGCGCCTGGGGTGCCGGCGCGTCGTGGGCGGTCGCGCACGGACCCGACCTCGTCGGGCGCGGCGACGACTGGACGGAGCTCGACGTCTCCGCGCACGCCTTCCTCGAACAGGCGCGACACCGCCAGCCGGGGTTACGCCTGCTCCGCACGAACACCGTCGTCGCGATGCTCGTCCCCGCGATCATGGAACAGAAGGTCACCTCGCGGCAGGCCTGGCGCGCGTGGCGGTACCTCGTCCGGCGCTTCGGCACACCCGCACCCGGCCCTGCTCCGGAGGGCATGGTCGTCCCGCCGGACGCCGACACCTGGGCGCGGATCCCGAGCTGGGAATGGCACCAGGCCGGCATCGAACCCGGACGCTCGGCGACGGTGATGCGCGTCGTGAAGGTCGCACCCGCACTCGAACGGACGCTGACCCTCGGCCGTGGCGGCGAGCTCGTCGCGAGTCGGCTGCAGTCGATCCCGGGCGTCGGACCGTGGACCGCTGCCGAGACAGCCCAGCGCGCGCACGGCGACCCGGACTCCCCGAGCGTCGGGGACTACCACGTGCCCGCGCTCGTCGGGTGGGCGCTCACCGGAGGGCCGGTCGACGACGACGGCATGCTCGAGCTCCTCGAACCGTGGCGGGGGCACCGGGAGCGGGTCGTGCGGCTCATCGCGGGGTCGGGGTTCCGGAAGCCGACGTTCGGGCCGCGGATGACGATCCAGGACCACCGGGGGCACTGAGCACCCCCGCCTCGTGGTGCATCTGGTGGCCGCCACGCGAGTCGGATCACCGACAGTCTCGACCCGCGTGCAACGGTTGCCCCGGAGCGGGTGTCGATGGAACTCGCGCTCGTCGCTGCGCAGGCCACAGGGTCCGGCGGGACCGCGTCCCGCAACTCGAGGACACGCGGGGTCGCCGTCCACGTCGTGCCGGTGGGCGCACCGTGGCGTGAGCCCTGTCGGCGCTTGGCGGCATCGTGCACGCTTTCAGTGTCCGCGGAGGCAGACCGGAAACTGAGTGTTGTTCGCTACCCCCGCTACTGGGGTGCGGGTCGGCCACTTCTGTTCACGGTGCGCCGATAGCGTGCTGAGCGGGTTGCACAGTGCCGTCAAGGGGACTGGTGCTGGTTGCAGCTGTTGAGGGGTTCTTGGGCTTGTTTGCTGCGCCGGTGTTCGGTCGTGCTCGTTGGATGGTTCTCGCGCTGGTGACGCTGGTCGCGTTGCTGGGGTCGTTGTTGGCGGTGATAGCACCCCCACAGGCCGCCCGGGCGGAAGTGACCGGTACCGGCGGGCAGTTCGTTCCGATGACGAACAACTCCCGTGTCTTCAATGGTGAGACTGCCGCGAAGAGCTGGAAGACGATCAAGATCGCCGGCGTCGATGGTCTGCCCGCGTCGAACATCGGCGCGGTGACGCTGATGGTCCAGGTCAACCAGACCGAGACGCAGGGCCAGCTCGTCGGCCGTCCGAACAGCTCGACGCCCAACACGCTGATGGTCATCTACGGCGCGGGTGTCAACCGGAACGCATCTGACTCGTCGTTGCTCGCAGTCGATGATGACGGTTCGATCCAGATCCAGACGCAGACGGCGCAGTCGCACGTCATCGTCGATGTCACCGGTTACTACACGTCCGCGAAGAACGGTGTCGGTGCTGGTGGGTACGTGCCGATCTCGCCGACCCTCGTCGCTGACACTCGTTCCGGGACCGGTGTGCGGCAGGCGCAGATCGGTGCCGGCGGGAAGGTGACGTTCCAGGTCACCGGTCAGGGCGGCATCCCCGATAATGCGGCTGCGGCGCAGGTCAGCATCGTGGTCCGGAACTCCAGCGGTGGCAGCGGCGCGATCCGTGTCTTCCCGTCGTCTGGTGCGGGCAGCACTGGCCGGCTCTCGTACTCGTCCGACCCGGGCAACACGTCGTTCTCGTCGCAGGTGTCCCTCGGTACGGCAGGCAAGTTGACGGTCGACAACACCACCAGTGGCGCGACGTTCGATCTCGTCGTCAGCGTTCAGGGATACTTCGTCCCGAACAACCCGGGTGGTGGCTTCACGCCACAGACGGGTCGACTCTTGGACACGCGTGACAGCAACAGCATCCCCTCGGGTGGGACGCTCGCCGTGCCGATCGCTGGCGCTCGGGAGGGTATCCCGACGGTCGAGGCTGGGCTGTCCGCTGTTGCGATGACGGTCACTGCGGTGAACCAGGACACCCGTCCCGCGTCGGCGAAGGTGTGGGCTGACGGCGCTGACGAGCCGGAGATCCAGTCCCTGTTCAGTGAGGAGGGTTCGATCCAGTCGACGACCGTGATCGCTCCGGTGGGCAAGAACGGGGCGATCCGGATCAAGAACCAGGGCGCTGGCACCTTGAACTTCGTCCTGGATCTGCAGGGCACCTACAACTCCCTGCCCGGCGGTCCCGCTGACACGAACCAGACCGGTCAGCGCACCTCCGCGACGCGGCTGCCGTTCACCATCTCTGACCAGACCTCGGCCTCCGTTGATGTCGGGACCGGCAACCTGATGGTCTCGACCGCGGCGATGAGCCTGCCGGGTGCAACGTCGTCGACGCCGATCGGCGCCGCATACAACTCGCGGTCCACGCATGAGGCGAACACCGCGACGATGGACGCCAACCGGTGGCAGTACAGCCTCGCCGGTGCAGGCACCCTCACGACCAACGCGCTCGGTGTGGTGTACCTCGACGCGCAGGGCACGGCCTGGCAGTTCAAGCGTGCCGGCGCAGGCGCGTTCACCACCCCGGCCGGGCTGCAGCAGACCCTCACCCGCACGCTCAGCACGACGGATGAGTACCAGCTGAAGGGGTGGACGACGAACCAGATCATCCACTTCAACCTCGCCGGCCTGCCGAAGTCGATCGAGGACCGCAACAGCAACACGATCCGCTTCACGTACGACAACACGAAGACCTTCGCGTTCACCTCGATCGTCTCCACCGCCGGCACGGACGGTGCGAAGAGGTTGCAGTCGTCGTACGCGAACGGGGTGCAGACGTTCACGCAGACCAACGGCAACGCGTCGCGGGCGATCTCCTGGGTGAAGAACACCGCCGGGGACATCACGACCTACACGGACGCGACGGGCAAGAAGACCACCTTCGGGTACACGGGCGGTGACCTCACCTCGATCACCGCTCCGAACGGTGGTGTCACGGCGTTCACGTACGACAGCTCCGACCGGGTCACGAAGGTCTCGCAGTCGAACACCACGGCCGGCTCGCCCGGTACCGCGGTGACACGGGTCGGCTACGTCAGCAGTACCTCCACCCAGGTCGCCGACCCCCGCTCGGATCAGAGCGCGACCGTCGCCAACGCCAAGCACACCACCTACACCCTCGATGGCAACGACCTGGTCACCAAGACCGTCGACCCTGAAGGACGCGAGCGGTCCAAGACGTACAACCCGGCCAACAACGGTGTCGCAACCTCCCAGGTCGGGGCCTCCGGTGGAGAGAGCACCGGCACGACTTCGAACAAGTACGACAAGAACAACAGCCAGTCACTGACTGCATCCAAGTCCGGCTCTGGCTCCTCGTCCTCCGCCGAGTACGGTTCGACCTCGCCTGCGGCGACCTACCTACCGTCGAAGGTCACGGGGAGCTCCAGCTCGAGCACGAGCATGGAGTACGACGACTACGGCAACCAGAAGTCCTCGCAGTCCGGCGTCTCCGGCGCGAAGGCGTCGATCGACTACAACGACGACGGCACCGTCAAGAAGGCCACCGCGCCCGGTAACAAGGACAACGGCACGACCTACGTCTACGAGAACAAGCAGCTGAAGACGATCACCGCGCCCACCGGTACGACGATCGGCGTCAAGACGTACACGTACGACGATTTCGGCAGGGTCAAGACCGAGACCGACGGCCGCGGCAACACGACCACGTTCGGATACGACAACAACGACCGACTCACCTCCACGTCGTTCAGTGACCGCACCGCCACGGTGACGAACACATACGACGCGAACGGTAACCAGACTGGTCAGGCCTCCGCCGGCGGCACCGTCAGCAACAGCTACGACCAGCAGAACCGTCTTACCGCCACGGCGAACACCGCTGGTGGCGGGCAGGTCAGCTACGGCTACGACCTCGCCGGCAACACCGTCAAGGTCACCGACGCGCAGGGCACCGTCACGCACGACTACGACTCGTCCGGCTCGCTGACCGCCACCACCTACCCGAGTGGCGCCGGCACCGCGAAGCAGCTGTACAAGACCGACAAGAACAGCGGCCGCCGCACCGACATCTGGCTCAACGCGGTCCCCAACACGGACACGTCGAAGGACCCGGAGGTGTGGGAAGCACACCAGCACATCGACTACGACAAGTCCGGCAAGATCACACGCATCCAAGCGTGGGGCGACGAGAACCGGTCGAACCCGATCGTCGACACCACGTACTGCTACATCGCTGGTGCCACCGCGGGCGGCACCTGCGCCGCGAACGAGGCCAACGACCGCGACAAGCTGCAGTGGTCCAAGGACAACACCACCGACCAGGTCGCTTCAGGTCAAATCACGTCCTATGGGTACAAGTCCGACGACGACGCCCCGACTGACCGGCTCACCTCGGTGACGCAGACCGGCGGCTCGAAGCCGACGAACTGGAAGTTCACCTACGACGACGCCGGCAACCGCACCCAGGCAACGGCAACCGACGTCGCCACTGGGAAGGCCACCGACACGAAGTTCAGCTTCAACGCCGTCGGCCAGATCACCACCGCCGGCTACCAGTACGACGGCACCGGCAACCTGACCGCCGCACCGGGGGAGACCTTCACCTACAACGGTGCGCAGCAGATGACCGCCTCTGTGAAGGACGGCGTCAAGACCAGCTACACCTACGCCGGCGCCGACATGAACAAGCTGCTCTCCCAGGCCATCGACAGCGGCAAGGCGTACCAGTACACGTATGGAACCAACGACCAGAACGGCGTGCCGGTGATCACCGCGCGCACCATCTCCGGCGTCGGGACATCGTCGGTCCTCAGCGACCCCGTGACGGGGCAGCCGCTGGATCTGCGCACCACGGACGGCTCCACGAGCATGTGGGTCATCGACGGCATCGGTAACCCCGCCGCCGCAATTACCGACAAGGGCGCCAAGGCATACGTCGTGTCTTACTCGCCGTATGGCGGCGAGACTGTCTCCTACGGCGACACCAGCATTCAGTGGCAGCAGAACCCCTACGGATTTAGGACCGGAATTCGCTCTAGCAGCACAGACAACGGCCTTACCAAGTTTGGGTACCGGTGGCAGTCCAGCACCACCGGAGGATGGATTGAACGCGACACCCTGGACGCTCCCCTCAGCCCTGGCAACGCCAACCGCTATACATTTGCTGGCGGCGACCCCGTCAATATGACGGACTCAACAGGTCGAAAGGTTAGCCCTGGTGATCTATACGGAACTGCCGGAGACATCTACGAGCTCGGTACTGCGTGCACCTCTGGCAGCTCATCGAATTGCGCGGAGCAAGCCGTAACCACCACGGTCAGTACGATCACGGCGGTGACATGCGAGGGCATCGCCGCGGGTGCGTCAGGAGGCACCCTGGCAGCCCCAGGAGCCGTAGCCTGTAACTTCATCGGAGGCTGGGCAGGTAACCTCGTGGTTGGTAACCCGTCTCCGATTTGATCCCATCGATCCGACAAGGAACGTCAATTGAAGTTCTTCAACGCTAAAAGCCCGACCGTAGTTATAGTGCTCGGCATATTCTTTGCCCTATTTGGCGTATTTTACGGGCTTTATCCATCGGGTGGCAACGGCCGACCGACCACGCAAATAGTCATTGCCGTCGTGCTAGTTCTAATCGGTATCTTGTTCGTGGTACAGGGTATAGGAACGCGCTCGCGCCGTAATAACAAAGATCCTAGGTAACTCTTCAATTTAAAGGCAAGTCATGCACAGGCAGCAGGCCGCAAGAAGCAAGCCTCTTTGGATATTCCATACTGGGCAGCTACTGGGATTAGGGGCAATCTTCATTGCCGGATGGTTTGGCATTCCAGTTGGCATTGCAATTCTACTGGGTGCAGTTATTGCAGCAGCGAGTTACGTGGTCTATATGTTTCGTTCGCGCAGCCAGAACTAGGATCGTAGCCAGCCTCCGTCAGTATTTGTCTGGCCGCTAGTTCTGATACCCACACAGATTGTTGATTCTGCTGCACGTATGGAACGCCCGGCAACAACGATGTCCCGTGATCACCGTACGCACGGTCGCAGGCGTCAGCACCGCGTCTGTGCTGAGCGAACCGGCCAGCTCAGCGTCATGCTCGAAGCCTAGGTAAGCATCTCTCCTCCCAGGGGGCGGTGCGGAAGCGCCCCGCGCTACAGCTCCGCGGCCTGGCCGTTCTTTGCAGCTGCGGCAGCGGGGGAGAGGGGAATCGCGAGCATTCGGTAGAGAGTGGTCCGATCGATGCCAAGTTCGCGAGCGACGGCGGCCTTCGGAACTCCCGTGCTCACAAGTCGGTGCGCCTCGGCGATCTGGACGTCGGTGAGCTTGCGGGTGCGGCCCGTGTACTTGCCGGCGGTCCGGGCGATGCGGATGCCCTCGCGTTGCCGTTCGCGGATGAGGGTGCGTTCGAACTCAGCGAAGGCGCCGAGGAGGTTGAGCATGAGTCGGCCGATCGCGTCGTCAGTGTCGCGACTGTAGGTCTGCTGCTCCTTGACGAACTTGACAGAAGCTCCCTTGCCAGTGATCTCATCCACGATGTCGCGCAGGTCACCTAACGAACGAGCAAGCCGGTCCATGGAAGCGACCCGGACAGTGTCTCCGTCGCGGACGTACCGGATGCAGTCGAGCAGCGCTCCCCGGTCCGCCCGTGAGCCACCCGACACCTTCTCCTCGAACACGCGATCAACCTCGCCGATTGCCTCGAGCTGCCGGTCGAGGTTCTGGTCCGCCGAGCTCACCCGCACGTAGGCGACGGTCTGCGTCTTGTGTTGCACCAGGTCTAGACCATCGCACACATCTGTCGCAGAAGGGTCGATGGGGACCCCAGAACGACACAGAATCGACACTCCCGCAGCCGCTGCGTTGGGGTATACCTCAGCTCCACGCTGCGCGGCGCTGATCCTGTAAACCGAGCGTGGCTCCGCCATGCGTGCTGTTCAAAGCTTGGACGAGCGCTTAGAATCTCCAGAAATCAGCGAGGGGGCTACATGGGCAAGAAGGCGCGACTGGGGTCTGGCTTCAACATTGGCGGCGATCAGGCAGAAGCCGACCCGCTACTCGATGACGCCTTCTACTCTTCTGGCCAGTATGAGGCGATAGTTGACCGACAAAACCCACGCTGCTTCGTCGTTGGAAGAACGGGTTCCGGCAAATCTGCAATCTTGAAGGGGCTTGCTGAGAACTACCCCGAGAAAGTTATCCGGATTGTACCGGAAGACTTGTCTTTGCCCTACATAACTAATCTTGATGTGGTCCGTAAACTTCAAGATTTGAACGTTGACCTGCAGTCGTTCTGGAAAGCTCTTTGGCGGCACGTATTCATTGTTGAAGTGATCCGCCATCGTTACCGTATCGATACGCCTGAGGCAAAGGCGAATGTATTGCGTGGTCTGCGTGAAAAGATCTCGCGGAACCAAGGTAAGAAGCAAGCTCTTGCGTACTTGGATGAATTTGAGGGTCGCTTCTGGGCGGAGACGGACGAACGGGTTCGGGAAATCACGTCATCTTTAACGAAGCGCATTGAAGGCGATGCAGAACTCAAGGCGGGAATTGCCGGTGTCGGCGGGAGCGCTAGCGGATCGGGCGCTGTCGAAGTTTCAGAGACCGAGCGTAAGGAGCTTACGCAGCGGTACCAGCGTGTGATAAACGAAACTCAGCTCGCACGGCTCAATAAGATGATGGACGTTCTCGATGAGGATGTTCTGGGCTCTGTCCAGGACTACACCTATATTGTGATTGACGACTTGGACAAAGACTGGGTCGATGCCGAATTAGTCAATGACCTCATCATGGCGCTGTTCAAAACAGTACACGACCTCAAGCGTGTCAAGAACTTGAAGATCCTGGTAGCACTGAGAACAAATATCTTCGAGTATTTAGACTTTGGAGCAGCTAATGGAGGCCAGGAGGAAAAATATCGCTCGCTCGTTCTTCCTATGAGCTGGACTAAGGAGCAACTCAAAATACTGGTCGACGAGCGAGTGCAAATCGCCAGTAGCAAGCAGGGGGCAGACGTAGAATCTCTCACGACGATTCTTCCTCACCAAAACCCGAAGCGAGGAAGCGCCTTTGATTACCTGATCGAGCGTACCCTCATGCGACCGCGCGACCTCCTCGCCTTCGTTCGCGAATGTCTCGTGCAGAGTGAGGGAAAAACGCAGGTGTCATGGGATGCAATCAAGCGAGCTGAGATAAGCTATTCCGAAGCGCGCCTTTTGGCCCTTCGTGACGAGTGGAAGCTAAATTACCCGGGCATCGATCGTGTCTTCGAAACATTCAGACACGCCGACGGCAAAATGAGCCGAGCGGAAGTTCAAGACAGGCTTGACGATTGCATTCTGCTGCTTGCAGAAGACGGATTCACGGGAGATGGCTGGCTGGCGCCCCTGAGTGATGCGGTGCTGTCGGGGTCCGCTGAGCAAACATGGGAGAGACGCTACGGGCCGATCTTGAGGATGCTCTATAGCATCGGTTTCCTAGGGGTAGCCAGTGCCCCTCGGAAGAACCCTCTATTTTTCATCGAAGACCCGAATGCGCTGAAGTTTGATAGACAGATAGCTGCTCTCGACAGCTACTTCGTAGCGCGGGCCTACCATTCAGCGCTTGAAGTGAAAACGACCGATTGACCGCGATGCTGGCATAAGTGCCAAGTGTCGATGGCTACGCCGTACCGTAAGCGTCGTGACGATCCACCCAGGCCCCGGTCAGTGGGCTCGGGGACAGCGTCATTGGCGCGACAGTACGGCGTCAGCGGGCGGGGCACTAGAGTCGCCGCGTGAGCGCCATCACCGTATCGGTTAATGCAGGAATATCCACGCCGAGCCCAGCTCCCATCCTGGTCGAATTGACTGGTCACGCAGCAATGGGGCCACCCTGGTGGGGGGTGCCCGTGATCGCCGGAATTTTCCTGTTGGCGGGTGCGTGTCTGGGCTTCGTATTTAACCGTTCGATAGAGCGAACTCGAAGTGCACGAGAGGACCGCACTCGGTGGCACGATACTGTCCGCGAGCTTGCGGGCGAGATCGTTGCGTTGGGTGACGACCTTGCCTGGCATGGCCGGGTGCTCGATTCGCTCCGCGATCCGGACGGCACCATACCCGATGACAAGGTTGTTGTCGAACGCGACGAGCTCAAGCAGTTCATTCCCGCCCTGAAAACGATGCTCTCGAAGGCGAACCAACTCAACTTGCTTGTCGATGAGGCAGTCGGAAAGTCTATGTTCTTGTTTTTCTATGTGTCTCGGGACATGCAAAGGGCGCCGAAAAATGATGCCGAGCGCGAGCTTGTTCGTCGGAGTCATAAAAAATTCAAGGACGCCTTCATTGTTGCGGTGCGCGAGTACCTTGAGGTTCGCGGCGAGACCACCAAAAAGGCGCCTTGAACCCCTTGCGGCACTCGTTCGCTGACTGTAGCGAGTCGACGCAGCTGACATAAGAGTGAACTATCGGCGCGCAGGAGGACGGTCGGCACCGCTCACCGAGCGCCGACCGTCGTCGGCAGCGACGTGCAGCGTTTGTATGCCTCGCAGATGGTCTGGCTGATGCGGTCACGGGTGGAGCATTCGAGACCGATCGGCAGCCCCGTGCTGCAATGTATCGCCCACTTGCGGTTGGCACGGACTGAACCAAGGACCAAGCGCTGCGATGCTGGGTACGACCAGCCAGCGGCCACTCGCTTGCTCGGCGCGGGTTGGGCTGTGACTGCGTGTAACGCTTCAAGGATGACCGGACACTTCATAGTGTGACGAACGAACAGGATGATGGGCCGCTGTGGGCTGAGGCCCTCCACAACGACGGTGACGCCTTCGCCGTGCTCTTCGACTGTCACCGTGCGCGGGTCTACCGGCGTGCGGTGAGCCTGACCGACAGCGTCGACGACGCGGAAGACGTCACCGCCGCAGCGTTCTACGAGTTGTGGCGGAAGCGGAAGGCCGTCACCCTCGTCGCGGGCTCCATCGTGCCCTGGCTGCTATTGACGACCGTGAACTTCGCTCGAAATCACCGACGCGCAGCACTCCGATACCAGAAGCTCGTCAGTCGACTGCCGAGATCGAACGAAGCCGAACCAGCTATCGAGGCGACGCAAATAGAGGATCGCGACCGATTACGAGCATCGCTGCGGGGCCTCGCACCGACCGACGCCGCGCTCCTGGTCTTGACCGGCGTCGAGGACGTTCCGATCTGGCAGGCAGCACAAGCGCTCGGGCTGAAACCACCAGCAGCCCGCGTGCGACTCCATCGAATTCGCAAGCGCCTTCAGATCGAACTCCACGACATCCGCCCAAACGTCCGCACCACGACGGAAGGACACCTCTCATGAGCCAGGACATGCACCCAGCGGCAGCCGAAACCATCCGCGCAGAACTGGCGGCGATCGGGACGGGGAGGAGCCGTCTCCAGCAGCGACAGCGACGAGTGCGCGTGACCAGCTCATTGATCGCCGTGGCCGCGGTTGCCATCACTACAAGCGCAGCCGCTATCGTCGCGGCCGGACTACCGGGCTCGACCACCACGAGCGCATTCGGGAAGACGACGACGACGACGTATACCGGCCCCGCACTCATCGACATCGGCCGAGCTCCCGAGGGTGCTGATGCGGTGATCGTGGACATCACCTGCATGAACGACGTCGGGATGGTCACCGCGCCAACGGACGAAGGCGAGGCCGGGTTCCACTGCCGCGATAACCGCGGCCGCACGGCGCGTTTCCTGAACGGTCAGCTCCCAGCCGTAGGTACGACGACGATCAGCATCGGAGCCTCGCCAGGCACACAGTGGAAGGCGACGGTGCAGTATGCCAGCGCATCGACCTCGGACTGGGCCGTCAACGCAAACGGGCAGACGTACGGCGTCGAGAACGCATCAGGGCACCCCGACCTCGTGCCCGCGAGAGCCGACAACGGGCGCAAAGGTTGGGCGCTGTTCAGCCAGTGGTACGAAGCCGAGAAGCCTGAGACGGTGAACGTGTACGAATCAGACGGTACGACGGTGATCGGCCAAGCCGAAGTCGGCGTTGTCCTTCCCGAGGTCCCTCTCGACCGGCGGTACATAGACGATCTGGACTCTCTCGAAACGGCTACGCCGACGAGCCGACCCGCACCGTGACCACGGAGGGTCCGGAGCATCACTGGGGGGTGCTCCGGGCCGCACCGCAGAGTTGCATGATTGCAAGCCACCCGCCCATCGGACGGCTGGTCGTCGCGCCAGTGTTGGCTGGAACCACGAGGTGCCCGTTTGAGGCATCAAGATGAAATGCGAAAGTGCAGAATCAGTGACCTGGATGTATTCCGGTGCCGGGAGGGCGTCGGCTCCTCGGCGGAAGCCGCGACGGCGAGGGTCAGGACGTTCGAGGTCGCTGTCTGGGCGTGGTCGGACTCGCGGAAGTACGCGATCTTCACCAGGGTGCCGTTCTACGAAGCGTCGAGGAAGAGGTCCTGCCCGAAGGCTGCGCGATTCGGGAACCCAGTTGTAGGCGCCTCCGCCGACCTTCTTGATGTACCAGTGCGGGTGTCCGTGCTCCATATCCGGAGCAGCGCCGAGCACGCCGGTCAGGTGCGCGGTGTCGCCCGGCGCGTACTGCGTGAGCCTGCCGTTGCCGAGACCAGCGAGGGTCCGTCGAAGGAGTGAGAGAAGCGTCGCGGTAGCGGATCGGCCAATGAGGCACCGCTCAGCGGCGGCGACTCCTGATGATGGCGCTGACGACGATCACAGCAGCCAGTACGGCGACGATTGCCGACGGGATCGGTTCGGATCCCATGCCAGTGAACGCAGCAACCACGCTGTCCTCTCGTCGAGCGCGTAGGTGAACGCTCGACTCGGTAGTTTGCGAACGCCTTGATCCCGGCGGACAGTCTCGGTAGCTGATCCAGCATGGAGTCCGTCGGGGCGGAGCAGGACGACCCCATCCCGGTCGAGCGATCGCGTTGGGTCGGTCGTCCCGTCCCGTGCCGTCAGCCTCGGACTCACTCGTGCCGGTCGCCCTCCCCGGCGAGGACCGCGCGGTAACCCTCGCGGTGAGTCGGGTACCGGAAGGTGAACCCCGTCGACCGCAGCAGCGCGTTCGACAGCCGCTTGTCGCCACCCGCCTGCCGGTCCGACGCCGGGCCGGACTCCGGCGCCGGCACGTGCAGCTCGTCGGCGAGGAACCGGAGCACGTCGTCCAGGCGCACGGGTTCGTCGTCGGTCCCGAGGTAGGTCGGCGCCGGGGTCTCGAGCGTGGCGAGGTGCACGATCGCGGCCGCGGCGTCGTCCCGGTGGATGCGGTTCGTGTGCGGCGAGGTGCCGTCCGCCGGCGCCAGTCGGGCCGCGCCGGACCGCACCTGGTCGATGAGCCGCTCGCGCCCGGGCCCGTAGATCCCCGACAGTCGCAGGAGCACCGCACCGGGTGCGCGCTCGCGCAGCAGCGCCTCGGCCTCGACGAGCACCTTCGCCGTCGGGGTGCCACCGGTCGCCGGCGTCTCCTCGGTGACCTCGCTGCCGTCGGACACGTCGTAGACCGCGGTGGACGAGACGACGACGATCCGCGGAGTGGCACCCGAGCGGTCGACGCCGTCGAGCACGTTCCGGAGCCCGTCGACGTAGGTGGCGCGGTACTCGGCCGGGTCGCGGCTGCCGGCGGCGAGGGCGACCACGACGATCGCGGTGTCGGCGTCGATCTCGGGGACGTCGCGCCGGAGGTCGGTGCTCCGGCCCTCGATCGGCGCGGGCAGGAGTTCGGCGCGACGACGGAGGCCGACGACGCGGTACCCGAGGTCGGCGAAGCGGAGGGCGACCTCGGTGCCGAGGTCGCCGCAGCCGGCGATGACGACGGTCTGGTGGTGCAGCATGCCTCGACCCTTCCACGGACGCCGCGGAGAAGGCTGGTGATCCGTCGCGGGGAGACGGAGCCAGGACGCGGCTGCCGGGCACGATGACCCCCCCCGGCAGCCGCATCCTTGAGGAGTCAGCCCTGCTCGGCCGCGCGCTGGTCGGCGGCGATGACGTCGACCGCGTCGGTGGAGACCGTCGTGGTCCCCGTCGAGGTGTCGTACTCGATCGTGGCCGCGCCGTGCTCGTCGGCGTGGTCGCCGGACACCCACACCGCGCCCCAGACGCCGTCAGCGAGATCTGCCGTCGTGGTGACGCCGGAAGCGCTGACGACGCGGACGGCGGTGACGTCCTCGCCGGCTTGTCCGCTGAGCTGGGAGTAGTCCACGCCGGTCACGGGATCACCGAAGCCGGCGACGTACCCGAACGAGAGGACCTGGTCGGCGGCGAGCCCGCTCCGGAGGCCGGTGCTCCCGGTCGAGACGACGACGCCGTCTTTCTCGAACGCCTCCTGCACGGAGCCGCCGCTGATGGCCCACTCGCCTCGGTACCCCGAGGCCTCCTGGGAGACGAGCGGGTTCGCCACCGGGTCGAGCTGCTCGTCGACGGTGGCAGCTGAGGCAGCCGCAGTCGTCGTCGCGACCAGCCCTGCCGCGAGGGCGAGGGCGGCGAGGGTGACGGTGGCACGAGTCGTGTTCATGATGATCTCCATCGGTCGGTGCGTCGCCCGGTGGGCGACGCTGGGTCAGGCGTGTGGGACAGCTCGGGTGCCCGGGCGACGGTCGCCGCGATGAGTTCGCCGACGAGTTCCACGTAGGGAAGACCGACGGCCGCGAACATCCGGGGGACCTGCGACTGCTCGGTGAACCCGGGCGCCGTGTTCACCTCGTTGAGCACGACCCCGTCGTCGGTGACGAAGAAGTCGAAGCGGGCCACGCCGGCACAGCCGAGCGCGGCGTAGAGCGTCGTGGCGGCGCGTTCCACCTCGGTGTGCTCGGCCGGGGTGGTGCGGGCCGGGATCGTGAACGCGGCCGTGCCGTCGTACTTCTGCGTCCGGTCGAACACGTCGCCGGGCCGGACGCCGATCTCGAGGGTCGCACCGGTGCGGAGCGCGCCGGTGGCATCGCGGAAGACGGCGATGTCGATCTCGCGACCCGTGACGAAGCGCTCGACCAGGACATCCGTGCCGGCGTCGCGTGCCGTCACCAGCGCGGCCGCGAAGTCGGCGGCGTCGCGGACGACCGAGACGCCGTTGCTGGACCCTCCGGTGCTCGGCTTGACGACGACGGGCACGGCGAGGGGGAGTGCGGGGGAGTCCTCCGGCCGGACGAGGACGCCCGGCGCGGTGTGGATGCCGAGCGCCTCGGCGAGTGTCTTCGTGACCCACTTGTCCATGCCGAGTGCTCCGGCACGGACGGGCGAACCGACCACCGGCACGCCGATCATCCGCGCGAACCCGGCGATCGTGCCGTCCTCGCCGTCGACGCCGTGCACCACCGGGAACACGGCGTCGCACGTCGTGAGGACCTCGACCGCCTCGGACGGTGTCATCATCCCACCGCCGGTGTGCGTCCATCGACCGTCACGCGTGACGGTAAGGCTGACGACCTCGTGGCCGAGTCCGATGACGGCCCGGGCGGTGGCCGCTGCGGATGCGAGCGACACCTCGTGCTCGTCGTTGGCTCCGCCGCCGATCACGGCGATGCGGAGCGGTGTCCGGTCACGCACGGGCGTGGTCCTTCCGGGAGGACGCGTTCCGAGCGTCGGTCGAGTCCGGCACGGACCGGTGCACGCGGGCGACACGGGAGCCGATGCCGGTGACGATCTCGTGCTCGATCGTGCCTGCCCAGCGTGCCCAGTCGGCGACCGTCGGTTCCCCCGCGGTCCCACGGCCGAACACCGTGACGGTCTCGCCGTGGTGCAGGCGGTCGTCACCGGTGTCGACGACGACCATGTCCATCGAGAACCGGCCGACGACGGGCCTGCGGCGCCCCCGGACGTGGACTTCAGCGCGCTCCGAGGCCGCACGGGGGAGTCCGTCCGCGTACCCGAGGGGGAGCAGTGCGAGGTTCGTGGTGCGGTCGACGACGTGGTCGTGGCCGTACCCGATCCCCGCTCCGGCGAGGACCGTCCGGGACGAGACCACCGGAGCGGTGAGCGACAGGGTCGGCATGAGTGCGTCCGAGGTCGACGACGGGTCGATCCCGAAGAGCCCGGCTCCGATGCGGTGCAGTCCGTGGCCCGAGCCGACGCCGGTGATCGTCGCCGCCGTGGCCGCGAGGTGGGTGACGAACCCGGACAGGCCGCGGCGCCGTGCGGTCCGGACCGCGTTGGCGAACAGCAGGCCCTCGCGGACGTTCTGCGGGTCGTCGGGTCGGTCTGCGCACGACATGTGTCCCATGACGCCGACCACGCGGACCGTCCCGAGGCGCTCGAGGAGTGCGGCGGCGGTACAGAGGGCCGACCAGGTGTCCTGCGGCGCACCGTCGCGGGACATGCCGAGGTCGACGTGGAGGTGCACACGGGCACGGCGCCCGGTCTGGGCGGCTGCACGGCTCACCGCGTTGAGGAGTTCGATGCTGGACACGGCCAGGTCGACGTCGGCCGACAGCGCGGAGGCGAAGTCGGCGTCGACCGGGTTGAGCCAGCTGAGGACCGGGACGTCGACGCCGTCGGCGCGCACCCGCAGGGCCTCGGCGACCGACGTCACGCCGATCGAGGTGGCTCCGGCGGCGAGCACGGAGTGGGCGACGGAGCCGTGCCCGAACGCGTCGGCCTTGAGGACGGCCATGAGCCGCCCGGCGGTGCGGTCCGCGAACCACGCGGTGTTGGCTCGGACGGCGTCGTCGTGGACGATCAGTTCGGCGGTGGTGCTCGTCGCCGGCGCTGTGTTGGGCATGTGGCCGAGCCTGGCGGAGTCGACCGCTCCTCAGCATCGCTCTCCTGGATGATGGCTCCCATCCGCTGGGAGGACCCGTCCGCCCCGAGGAACGCGACGTCAGCAGACCCCTCCGCCCGCGCTGTGCTCGAGCACGTTCGCCGTGGTGCGCCCGGCGGTGGATGCGAGGCGACCCCCTCTGCAAGCGCGCGATCCCGCCGGGGACGAGACGAGCCTCCAGTCCGTCACGATGACGGGCTGGAGGCTCGGTGCGAGCGGGTGGGCCGGTTCAGGCCCCCGACCCGGCCACGTTGCCGATGTCCACCACTTCGTGGCGGACGGTCTCGTCGACGACCTCGTCGCGCGTGACGGTGTGCGTGGTGAAGGTGACGCGTTGCACCGGTACGACGGTCTTCGAGACGACGAGCTGTTCCTCGTGGAGGACGACCACGACCGGGTCGCGGCCGGTGTCACCGACGCTCCCGGACAGACGCGTGTCACCGGTGACCGGTTCGCGGGTCACACGGATCTCCTCGCGGCTGACGTCGACCGTGACCGTCCGTTGCTCGGTGACGACGTACCGTTCGATCCGGACCCGCTCGGTGGCGTGCCGTTCGGTGGTGACGGCGAGGCGCTCCTCACTGCGGACCACCTCGACGTGGTCGTCAGCGTCGGGTGCGTGCTGCGGGGGTCGAGGGGTCATGGTCTGCTCCGATGGGCCGTGGGGTGCTCCGGTGTGGGAGCGGGAGGGCGGGAACGCCTGTCGGCCCCGCTCGTCATGATCGGGGCCGGCAGGTGTGAGCGGGTTCAGTTCGCGCGACGTGCCGCGGTCCGGAGCCGCGGTCCGTGGCGGCGGTGGGGCGGGCCTCCCGTCCGTCGTCGTGACGGACGGGAGGCCCGCCCCCAGCTGGGTACGTCGGCGCGCGCCCGCTACTGCACCACCTCGTCCGCGTACCGCGTCACGGTCTGCGGCTGCCCGGACACCGCACCGGTCGCCGCGGAGCCCCGTCCGTTGATGACGTGGTCGATCGTCCCCGCGTCGGCGTTGAGCGCGACGGTGGTGAGGTCGTGCATCACCACGCCGGGTCGGTCCGGTACCTCGAACGCCTGCGTCGCGTGCAGCGACGGGTCCACGTTCGTGAAGATGTAGCTGCCGAGGCCCCACGCTTCGTGCGTCCTCACCTTGTCGGACACCTTGTACGCCGCCCAGCCGTCGGTCTCCTGGTGTCGCCACGAGGCCTGGTCCGGAGCGTCGTAGGGCAGCTCGTTCTGGAAGAAGACGGTCCGTCCGCGCTCGCCGTTCCAGACCACGTTGTACTTCTGGTAGTGCTCGACGAACAGGCCGGTGGCGGTGACGTCGTCGCCGTTCACGACCACGCCGGTGTCCGCCGTGTTCACGGTCCAGCCGACGGAGCCGGCGACCCCGTGGTCGGCGCGCCAGGCCCAGATGTCGTCGAGGATCGTGTGGCTGCTGTTGACCTCAAGGCTCGTCCTGGCCTTGCCCACGTGCGGACCGCCGATCCGGAAGAACACGTCCTGCAGGGCGGTCGGGTCGGCGGCGCTGCCGGCGGTGGCCGGTTTCCGGTCGACCTTGTGGTGCCCGCTGCCGATCTTGAGCAGCGTCGGTGAGGTGACGGTGCCGGCGTCGAAGGTCAGGCCGGCGATGTCGACGCCCCGGACGTCGCCGACGGTCATCGGCACGGCGCCCTGCTGCGCGGTGAGCGTCGCCAGGCCCAGGCCGAGCACGACGGTGCCGGCACGCTTGACGGTGATGCTCTTCGCGACGTCGTACACGCCCGGCGTGACGAGCAGGTGCTTGCCCTTCGCCAGGGCGGCGTTGATCGTCGCGACCGAGTCGGACGGGTGCGCGACGAAGAAGTCGCTGAGGGGGAGCGACCGGCCGGGTGTGTGGCCGTTCGCCCAGCTGGTACCGACCGAGTCCGTCGCGGCGCTCGGGACGAAGACCCGGTAGGCGCCGCGGTCGTCGACGTACAGGTACGGCTTCTCGCGGGACACCGGGGTCGTCTCGAGCGTCGTGTACGGCTGGACCGGGAAGGACTGCGCGGGGGCGTTCAGGTCGCCGGAGAACACCTGGTTCCAGACGCCGTTCGACCAGCCGGCGCCGAGGTCGGTGTTGCGGACGTAGAACTGCTGCTGCGATCCGTTCAGCGCCCCGCCGTCGAGCTGCGAGTCCGCGACGAAGCCACCGCTGGCGTAGTTCGGGCTCTCGCAGTAGGGCATGAACGACGTGTAGTCCCGCACGTGCACGCGCCGCATCGGGGCAGCCTGCGAGACCGCCCACATCTCGTTGCCGGTGTGGCAGGCATCCGCGGTCGGGACGACCTTGATGGTCAGGTTCGACACCGACCGCCAGAAGGTGTCGAGGGACCCGCTGCCGTTGCGGCCCGTCGCGGTCACCCCGCCGTTGATCGTCACCCCGCTCGGGTCCTGCCCGAGGCCGTCGACCTCGGTGTAGTAGCCGACGCGGATGTCGAGCGGGTCCGTCGCCGAGCCGTAGGTGCCGGGCATGAACAGCAGTGCGTACCGCTGCGTGCCCATCTCGTTGTCGACCTGCTGCTCGTAGACCGCGTCGACCTTCGCCTGGATGTCGGCCTGCGCCATGTCCGGCGAGAAGACCAGGACGTTCTGGCCGAGGTCGGTGCTCGGTGCCGGGGCGGGCGGTGCCGCGACGGCGGTCTGCGTCGTGGCGAGGACGCCGAGCGCCATCGCACCGACGGCGACCGAGGCGCCGATGGCACGCCTGCCGGCTCGGGCCCGTCCGAGGGGCGTGGGGGTGAGGGGGGTCACCGGGACCTGCTTCCTTGCAGATGTGCGGTCGTCACCGGGCCGGGTGACGTCGCTGTCACCGGGGCGGACGACGACGGCCGCGCTGGATTCGGGGTGGCGGCAGCGTAACGCCGCCCGACCCCCGTGCGGGGGACGGATCCGGCCGGCTTCGTTGCGCGGATGATCCCGCGCGACCGGCGCGACCGGCGCGACCCGCACGTCCCGCGCGACCCGCGTGACCCGCGTGACCCGCACGACCCTGGCGATGCGGCGACGACGCCCCGCAGCACCCCGGGGTCAGTGCGCGCGCCCCCGCAGCCGCCCGATGCCGAGCACGATCCCCACGACGACCATCCCGAGCACGAGCCCCGCGACCGCCGAGATCGCCGTGTCCACGATCCACGTCACGACCGGCCCGGCACCCTCGACCGCGTGCTCGACGTGGTGCAGCAGCTCGTACGGCCCCGCCCAGAACGTCTCCGCCGTGTTCGCGATGACCAGGTGGCCACCGACCCACAGCATGGCGACGGTGCCGACGATGCTGATGAACCGGAAGACGGCCGGCATCGCCCGCACGATCCGGGCGCCGGCGCGACGGGTGCCCCGCGACGGGTTCTTCATCATCTGCAGGCCGATGTCGTCGACCTTCACCAGCAGCGCGACCGCTCCGTAGACGAGCAGGGTCATGCCGAGGCCGATGACCGCGAGCGCGCCGAGCGTCGGCCAGAAGCCCAGGTCGGGGTCCAGGCTCGCCAGGCCGATGAGCATGATCTCGGTGCTCAGGATGAGGTCGGTGCGGATCGCGCCGAAGACGAGCTTCGGTTCGGTCGCGGTCTCCTCGGCCCCGGCCTCGTGGTGGACGCCGAACCACTCGGTGACCTTCTCGGCGCCCTCGAAGCAGAGGTACGTGCCGCCGACCACGAGCAGCCACGGCAGCACCCAGGGCGCGAACGCCGACAGCAGGAGCGCCAGCGGGATGATGATGACGAACTTGTTGAACAGGCTGCCGAGGGCGATCCGGCCGACGACCGGCAGCTCCCGGGCCGGCGCGAGGCCCTGCACGTACTGCGGGGTGACGGCGGCGTCGTCGATCACGACGCCCGCGGTCTTCGCACTGGCCTTGAGGGCCGCACTGAGGATGTCGTCCACGACGGCGAGCAGTCCGACTGACATGTGGTGGTCTCCTCGTCGCTCCGCAGGCTCGGGTGCCTGCTCCACAGGCGGTGTCGCCTGCTCCCCGGGCGGTGCCGCCCGCCGGACACTGTCCGATCGCTCAGACTACTGGCGCTTCCCCGCGAGCTCGACGAACCGGACACGCCGGAGTCCTGCGGCCGGTGAACCATCGGCGCCGCAGCCTCGTGTCCTGGGTATGGGACTCCGAACTCGCACCAAGGTCATCGCCGGCATCGCGGCGGGCATCGTCGTCGTGGCAGGGGTCGGCGTCGTCGTCGGCCCACGGCTCTACGCGGACGCCGTGAACGGCTCCGCCGCAGCCGCACCCTCGCTCTCCCCGAGCGCCGCCGGCACGCTCGACGCCGCCTCCGCCGACGGCACGTGGCGGTCCGGCAGCGGGTCGTACGCGGGCTACCGCGTGCACGAGGTCCTGCAGGGGCAGGATGTCACCGTGGTCGGGCGCACGAAGCAGGTCGAGGGGACGGCGACCGTCGACGACGGCCGCCTCTCCGACGCGACCGTCACCGTCCAGGTGGGCTCGATCAGCACCCCCGAGTCGGCGCGCGACGCCTACTTCCGTGACACCGCCCTCCAGACCGACCGCTACCCGACGGCGACGTTCCGGGTGACGAAGCCGGTGGACGTGTCGGACGCGCTCGACGGGTCGACGCAGGACGTCACCCTGACCGGCGACCTGACGATGCACGGCGTGACGAAGCCGGTGCAGGCGGACGCGCAGGTCGCGGTCGGCGAGGGCGGCACCGTGCAGGTCGCCGGATCGGTCCCGGTCACGTTCCGGGACTACGGCGTGGAGGCCCCCTCGCTCGGCTTCGTGACGGTGGACGGGAAGGGCTCGGTCGAGTTCTCCCTCGCCCTGCAGCAGTGATGCCGGCCGCACCGGGACCGGACGAGGTGCGGAGCGCGTCGACGCTGCGCACCTCCGACGAACTGCTGGGCGCGCTGTACCGCGACCACGGGGACGCGTTGCTCCGGTACGTGCGGCACCTCACCCGCGACGCCGGCCACGACGAGGACGTCGTCCAGGAGACGATGGTGCGCGCCTGGCAGCGGCCCGCGGTCCTGGAACGCGAGCCGGACGCCGCCCGCGCCTGGTTGTTCACGGTCGCCCGCAACCTGGTGGTCGACGACGCCCGGTCGGCACGCAACCGCCGTGAGCACGGCACCGACGAACCCGTCGACCGGGTCGAGGCGGACCGGACCGACGCCGTCCTCGACCGCATCGTCGTCGCGGACGCGTTGGCGTCCCTGTCGGCGGAACACCGCCGGGTGGTCGTCGACGCATACTGGCTCGGGCACACCGTGCCGGAGATCGCCCGGCGACACGACATCCCCGAGGGCACCGCGAAGTCGCGGCTGCACTACGGGCTGCGAGACCTGCGGCTCGCCCTGCAGGAGAGAGGCGTCACCCGATGAGCGAGGACCGGTACGCCGAGTGGGACGCCGCGTACGTCCTCGGCTCGTTGCCGCCCGCGGAACGCCTGGAGTACGAGCGACACCTCGAGACCTGCGACGCCTGTCGCTCGGCCGTCGCCGAGCTGGCCGGCCTGCCGGGGCTGCTGGGGCGCCTCCCGGCCGACGCCGCCGTCGAGATCGCGGAACCGGACGGGAGGCCCGTCACCGGCGCCGACAGCACGCTCGCCTCGGTCGCGCACCGCGTCCGGCGTCGGCGGCGTCGCCGCCGCGTGGTCGTCGGCGTCACCGCCGGGGCGGCGGTCGTCCTGGCCGTCTTCGCCGGCCTCGGGGTCGGCCTGCGCGCCGACGGTCCGCAGACCGGGAGCACCGAGGCGGCACGCTCGGCGCCCGCGTCGGACCGGATCGCGCTCACCGGACGGTCCGGCTTCGACGTCGACCTGGCGGTCAGCACCGAGTCGTGGGGGACCCGCTTCGACTGGGGCTGCTCGTACGGCGGCCGGGACTGGTCCGCGGACGGGTCGGTCATGTACGACCTGGTGGTCGTGCGCACCGACGGGACCGACGAGCGGGTCGCGTCGTGGACGGCGGCCGGCCGGGAGGCGCGGGGCCTGTCCGCCACGACGGACGTGCCGCGCACGGACATCGCCAGCGTCGAGGTGCGGCTGCGCGGGGAGACGGGGACGCTCGCACGCGGCGACCTCTGACCGTCGCGGACCGGTGCGGGCACGGTGCTCCGCACGGGAGGATGGCGGGATGACACCCGCGCAGACCGTCCGCGACGCCGTCGTGACCGAGGTCGACCGGAGCGGCTTCCGCGCGCACGGGCTGCACGTCCTGGTGGGCGACGACGTCGCGGAGCACCGCTGGACCCCCGACGTCCGCGAGGACGTGCACTCGATCGCGAAGGGCGTCTGCGTCCTCGCGGTCGGGATCGCCGTCGCCGACGGTGTGGTCGACGTGGACGAGCCCCTGTCCACGGTCCTGCCGGGGGCGCGGTTCGGCGCGGGCACGGACGCGGTGACAGTCCGGCAGCTGCTCACCATGACGAGCGGCGTCGACCTGCCCTGGTCGCCGACGTCGCTCACCGACTGGCCCGACCTGGCGCTGGAGTTCCTCGGACGGCCGAGTCGAGGACGGGTGTTCCAGTACGCGGACGCGAGCACCTACACGGCGATGCGGGTCCTGGCGACGCGGGTCGGTGACGTCGGCCGCTTCGTGCAGGACCGACTGTTCACCCCGCTCGGCATCGAGGACGTCGTGTGGGAGCGCTGCCCGCACGGGTACGTCGCGGCCGGGGGCGGGCTGTCCCTGCGGACGGCCGAGGTCGCACGGCTCGGACGGTTCGTCCGCGACCGGGGCTCGGTCGACGGTCGGCAGCTCCTGGCCCCGGAGTGGGTGGACGCCATGCACTCGGACTGGGGCGTGGCGGGGACGAACCCCGGCTATGAGCGGTACGCGCTCGCCGGGTGGGACGGTCCGGGGCGGCTGTGGCGGTTGCACGGGGCGTACGGGCAGCTGCTGCTCCTCGATGCGGCGGCGGACGCCGTCGTGGCGATCACGGCGGACGACCACGCGGGGGCGGACGCGACGGCGGCGTCCGTGGCGCGGGTGCTCGGGGAGCTCGGCGGCTGATCCCGGCGGTCCGCTGACGGGAACGGGCGTCGGGCCACCCCTCCTGGGGACGGATGTCGGTGGTCTCGTGCAGGCTGGGGAGCAGTTCGCTGTACCTGTTCGGGTCAGGCACACGAGCGCTGGTGCTGGTACCCGTCCGCGGGTACCAGCACTCCCCGTTCCGGGCCCCGTCCGCGGCGTCGCGACCGCACCGTGACCGCCCTGCGTGCTGGTCGCCCGGCTGCTCCGGGCGATCGGCTGCTCCGGTCGATCGGCTGCTCCGGTCGATCGACCGCGTCGGTCGCCCGGCCGCGTCGGTCGCCCGGTGTCAGTCCGCGTCGCGTGCGAGCACGGCGACCGTGACGTCGTCCTCCGCGTGCTCCGCCGCCCGCAGCCGGACGGTCTCGAGGAACGCCTCGGTGCTCGGCGCCCGACGCAGGGTCTGTCCGATGTCGGTCAACGTGTCGATCGTCCCGTCGCCGAGGTCGAGCGCGCCGTCGCTCGCCACGATCAGGGTGTCCCCGGGCTCGAGGACGAGCGACCCACTCCGGAACGGCACGCCCTCCGGGTGCAGCCCGAGCGGCAGGTCGCGCGACCGCCGGATCACGGAAGTGCCGTCGGCGTGCAGGTGCAGGACGAGGCCGTGCCCGGCGTCCACGAAGTCGACCCGACCGGTGCTCGGCGTGAGCCGGGAGTGGAACACGGTGGCGAAGGCGGAGGCGCGGCCGAGGTCCTCGCTCGTGCGGGGCTCGACGGCGGCCACCGCGTCGACCGGATCCAGGTCCCCGTGCTGGCGGAGTGCGGCGCGGAGCCCGGCGGCCAGGAGCGCAGCCGGCTGCTCCTTGCCCATGATGTCCGCGAGCGTGAACGTCACGGCGTCGTCCGCCACGGTCCAGTCGTGCACGTCACCGCTGACGTCGCCGTAGGGCACGCTGATGCCGGCGAGTCGGTAGCCCGGCACGTGGACCGGCTGCGGGGCGAGGGCCTCGACGACCTCGAGCAACCGGTCGTGGTGCAGCCCCTTCGCGAGGGCCTGCTCCGTCCAGCGCCCGAGGTCGATGAGCGCGGCCTCGTCCTGCGGGCTGAACTCCCGCGGCTCGACGTCCATCAGGCACAGGCTGCCGATCGCCAGGTCGCCCGGCATGGTCAGCGGGACGCCGGCGTAGAAGCGGATGCCGCGGCTCGCGACACCGGGCAGGTCGGCCGTGCGGGGATCGGCCGCGGTGTCCGGGATGACCGTCGGCCCGGGGCGCTGCGCGGTGAGTTGGCAGAACGACCACTCGAGCGGACCGGCCACCGCCTCGCCGGGGACGTTCGGCGTCAACGTGTGCAGCAGGGTGTCGTCGAGCAGGTTGACGTACGAGAACCGCACGTCGAACAGGTCCCGCGCGATGCGGACGATCCGTTCGAAGCGCTCGGCCGGGGGAGCGTCGACGATGTCGAGCGCAGCGACCAGGGCCGCACGTGCTGACCGTGAGTCGTCGGTGTCCATCTGCCTCCCCCGTGCAGTCGGTCCCGTGCATCCTCCCACGACGGCCCTCGTGTGCGGTCAGGTGTGCGTTCCGGCGGTGTCCGTCTCGGTGTCGACGGGCCCGAGCGCGTCCAGGAGGCGGTGGGAGACGGACCGCAGGGTGTCCGCGTCCGCGCCCACGGGCCTCCAGAACAGCTCGTCGAGCGCCGCGGTGTGCGCGCGGATGCCGGCGAGCGCCGCACGACGGCCGTCGGGCGTCATCACGATCCAGCTGCCGCGCCCGTCGGTCGGGCAGTCGGCCCGGGCGACGAGCCCGCGGGCGACCATGCGGGTGACCTGGTGGCTGACGCGCGACTTCTCCCAGCCGATGCCGGCGGCCATGTCGCGGACCCGCAGGCGGTGGTCCGGGTCCCGGTGCAGGCCGATGAGGATCTCGAACTCGGGGATCGAGATCCCGGCGCCGCGCTGCACGGCGAGGTCGAGCGCACGGTCGAGGCCGCGCCAGACGTCGTGGAACGCGTCCCACGTGGCCCAGTCGTGGCCGTCAGCGCCGTGCTCCACCATCCCGTCAGCGTATCGACGGTGGCGCGCGCCGGACCGAGGATCATCCGTCCGGCTGACTCCTCGACGGCACACGGCGTCCTCCGAGGAGACGTCGGGGGAGCGGCATACGATCGGGGCATGCCGCGCGCCCGCCTCCAGGACTGCACCGACGACGCGCTCGCCCTCGTCCGGCGGTGGCTGGACGCCTCCCGCGGCGCGAAGCCCGACCCCGGTGCCGCCCGGCTGGCCGAGGTCTTGCGCGACGAGCGCGGCCTCGACTTCGCGCGCGGGTTCGTCGACAAGGTGATCCGCCCGGACGACCCGCGCGTCGCCGCCCGCAACCTCGAGAAGGCGAGCCGCGACGTCCCCGACTTCCTCGCCTGGTACCTCCGCGGCGCCGTGACGGTCGGCGGCGGGTTCGCCACGATGGCACCGTGGGCGGTCATCCCGTCCGCACGCCGGGTGCTGCGTCGACTCGCCGGACACCTGGTCGTCGACGCCCCGCCCGCGCGGCTCGGGTCGGCCCTGGCGAAGGTGGGGGGCAGGGGGACCCGGCTCGACGTCGCACCCCTCGGCCCCGCGGTGCTCGGCCCGGACGAGAGCGCACGACGGCTGCGGTGGATCACCGACCTGCTCGGCCGAACCGACGTCCCGGCGGTCTCGTTCGCCGTGTCCGAGGTCCTGCCGCCGACGTCCCCGTGGGCGTTCGACACCGCCGTCGCGCACGCGGTCGACCAGCTCGTCCCGGTGTTCCGCGCCGCCGTGGCCGGGGACGCCACGATCACCCTGCAGACCGGGGACCCGCGCGACCTCGACCGGACCGTCGCCGTGTTCCGCACCCTGCTCGACCTCGACGAGTTCGCCCACCTCACCGCGGGCATCACCCTGCCCGCGTCCCTGCCGGAGAGCGTGGGCGTGCTCACGTCGGTGACCGAGTGGGCCCGCGCCCGCCGCTTCCGCGGTGGTGCCCCGATCCGGGTGCGGCTCGTGAAGGGCTCGTCTCGCGCCACCGAGCTCGCCGACGCCCTGGTGCACGACCGGCCCCTCGCGACGTACGCCACCCGGCAGCAGACCGACGCCGCGCTCCTCCGTCTCCTCGACGCGGCGCTGACCCCCGAGCACACCGACGCCGTCCGGGTCGCGCTCGCCGGGCACGACCTCCACGCGATCGCCCTCGCCCGGGTGCTCGCCGACCGACGCGGGGTGTCGGACGCGCTCGAGGTCGAGATGCTCCTCGGCATGACGGGCACCGCCCTCGACGCCGTCCGCGCCGACGTCGGCACGGTCACGCTCGGCACCCCGGTCGTGCAGCCCGACGAGTTCGACGCCGCCATCCCGTACCTCGCCCGGCGCCTGCGCGAGAGCGCGACCTCGACCGCCTTCACGATCGGCACGGACGACACCGTGCAGGACCGGGAGCGCGACCGCGTGCTGGCCGCCGTCGACGCGGTGGACGGGCCGACGCCGGCGACGCTCCGCACGCAGGACCGCCGCGTGCCGCTCGGCGCCCCGGAGATCCTCGCCGTGCACCCGGCCGCCGCCGACACCGACCCGACCGTCGCCGCGAACCGCGAGTGGGCGGCCGACCTGCTCCGCCGCGTCCCCGGGTCACGCCTGGGCACCTCGACGATCCGCGGCGCCCGCGTCACCGACCGGCAGCGCCTCGAACGCACGGTCGCCCGCACGGCCCAGGCGGGCGTCAACTGGGGGCGGCAGGACCCGCAGGACCGCGCCGAACTGCTCGACCTCGTCGCGCACGCCCTCGAGGCGCGCCGTGCCGAACTGGTCGAGGTCGTGGTCGCCGAGACCGCGATGACCCTGCACGAGGCCGACCGGCAGGTCAGCAGCGCGGTCGACGCCGCACACCACGCCGCCGACCGCGCCCGGCACCTCGCCGACGTCGAGGGCGCCGACTTCGTCCCACCGCGCCTGACCGTCGTCGTCGCCCCCTGGAACGCGCCCGTCGCGACCCCCGCCGAGGGCGTGCTCTCCGCGCTCGCCGCCGGCAGCGGGGTGGTGCTCAAGCCGTCCCCGCTCGCGAAGCGGTCCGGCGCCGTGCTCGCCGACGTGCTCTGGGACGCCGGGGTCCCGCACTCCCTCCTGCAGCTCGTCGACCTCGACGTCAGCGAACTCGGTCGCCACCTCGTCGCCCACCCCGCGGTGGACCGGGTCCTGCTCACCGGGTCGCCCGACACGGCCCGCTCCTTCCGGTGGTGGCGCGCGGGCCTGCCCCTCGTCGCCGACACCGGTGCCGTGAACGCCGCCGTCGTCACCCCCGCCGCCGACCTCGACCAGGCGGTCCGGGACGTCGTCGCCTCGGCCTTCAGCCAGGCCGGGCAGGCGACCCAGGCGGTCTCGCTCGTCGTGCTCGTCGGGTCCGTCGGCGAGGACGACCGGTTCCTCCGCCAGCTCGCCGACGCCACCCGTGCACTGCGGGTTGCGTGGCCGACCGACCCGTCCGCGCAGGTCGGGCCGTTGGTCGTCGAACCGACCGGGGTCGCCCGGGCCGCGCTGACCGAACTCGGTCCGGGGGAGTCGTGGCTCGTCGAACCGCGGGTCCTCGACGAGTCCGGACGGCTCTGGTCCCCGGGCGTCCGCGTCGGTGTCCGTCCCGGCAGCGCGTTCGCACAGACCGCGGCCGCCGTCCCGGTGCTCGGCGTCGTGCGGGTCGAGACCCTCGACCAGGCCGTCGCGGTCCAGAACGGCAGCGAGCACGGGCTGGTCGAGGCGCTCCACACGCTCGACGTCGACGAGGTCGCGGCCTGGACCGACCGGGTCGCCGCGGGCACCCTCGTGGTGAACCGCCCGACCACCGACACGGTCGTCGGCCGGCAGCCGACCGGCGGGTGGGGGCCGTCCGCCGTCGGCGCGACCGCGAAGAGCGGCGGGCCCGAGTCCGTCGCCGTGCTCGGGCACTGGGCACCCGTCCCCCGGTCCGTCCACAAGAGCATCCAGCTGCACGGCCTGCCCCCGCGGGTCACGGCCCTGATCGAGGCGGCCCGCAGCGGGCTGTCCTTCGAGGAGTTCGACCAGGTCCGCGCCGGCGCCGAGAGCGACGCCCGCGCCCGCGAGACGCAGTTCGGCCGGTCCCGCGACACCGCCGACCTGCGGGTCGAACGGAACGTCCTGCGCTACCGCTCGCAGTCCGTCGTCGTCCGGCAGTCCGAGGGCGTCAGCACCGGCGACCTCGTGCGCGTCCTCGCCGCCGCGACCGCCGCCCGCGCCCACGTCCTGCTCAGCACCGCCCGCGCGCTGCCGGGTCCGCTCACCCAGCTGCTCGCGAGCAGCCGGTCACCGCTCGACGTCGTCGACCACCTGGTCGAGACGGACGAGGAGTTCCTGGCCCGGGCAGCGTCCGGTGCACTCCTCCGCGAGGACTGGTCGAGCGCCCCCGACGACCCGCGGGACGCCATCGACATCGTGCTGTCGCAGGGGTACGAGCCACGGGCCCACACGGCCTTCAGCGGCCCGGGGTCGCGCATCCGGTTGCTCGGCGGTGATCCGCTCGCACTCGAGGAAGCGCTCGGTGCGAGCATCGACACCGCGATCCACGACGCCCCCGTCGTCGAGGCCGGGGTGGTCGAGATGCGGCACTTCCTCCGGGAGCAGACGGTGATCGTCACCGCCCACCGGCACGGCGACGTCGACCCCGAGTTCGCCCGGCTCCGCGTCTGACCGAGCGCGGCGCGTCCGGCGCGGCCGCAGGGCCGGGCGCGCGGGGTCACGGACGGGAGGCCCGACCAGCGTCCGGTGCGTCGCCCACGTCGTCCGCGCCTCCCGTCCGCACCGCGCGCCTCCTGCCCGAGCCACGCGCCCGAGCCGCGCGCCCGCCGTCCGCTGCACGCCGGACCTGGGCGACGCTCGGGTGGCCGCCGCCTGCCCGGCGTAGCGTTCCAGGCATGAGTGGAGCAGAGAACGACGAAGTCCAGACCGCGCCGATCATGGACGGTGCCACCGATGCGACCAACGACGAGAAGCTGCACGGCCTCGTCGAGCAGGTGACGCAGGACCACGGGCACGAGGGCGCCGGCGTCATGGCCGACCACCTGCGCGACCGCATGGCCGAGACGGGTGTCGAGGCCGAGGACCCCGCGTCCGAGGTCGAGTAGCGGCCGCGACGCCCCAAGGCCGAACGGGCCAGCGCCGAACGGGCCAGCGCCGGCCGGGCCAGCGCTGAATGGGCCGACGCCGAACGCCGAACGCCCCCGCCGACCGTCAGGTCCGCGGGGGCGTCGTCGTCAGCGCGGCCGGCTCAGCGCTTCCGACCGCGACCGACGAGCGCGACCTCGAGCACGGTCAGGAGGGTCGCGATCCAGAGCTGCCGGACCGCGAAGCGGCGGGACTGCCGGTCGAGCAGGGCCAGCGGCACCATCGTCACGCCGTGGGTGGCGTCCACCAGCGCGCTGACGGTGTGCGCGTCGGGAGAGCCGGAGCGCAGGAGGAGCCCCGCCTGCGTGAGCTGCCGGACGCCGAGGACGCGGCCGAGCAGGGCGGGCCGACCGAGCGAACGACGTGCACCGGCCAGGTGCGCGACGCCGATGCCCGCGCGGAGCACCTCGACGAGGACCGCGCGCTGCGCTCGCGTGCGGCTCATCGTCGGCGTCCCGCTGCGGTGGCGACGGCCAACCCGGCGACGCCGAGGGCAGCGCCGATGATCCCGTTGCCCAGGCGGCGGTGCTCGACCCACCAGGTCTGCGGCGACCACGCGTGCGACTGCTCGTCGAAGGCCCCGTGCGCCCCGTGGTCACCGGGGACCGGCTCGTACAGGTTCACGCCGATCTCCTCGCCGTCCTTGTCCGGGATCTGCTGTCCCGACACCAGGGTCTTCGCGGCGTACCAGTCGGCGAACCGGCCGCTGATGCGGTTGCCCAGGATCGTGTAGACGGTGGACTCGCCGACCCAGGTGCGGCGGCGGGGGTGCTCGGCGGTGGCGGCGATCGCGCGGGCACCGACCTCGGGCTGGTAGATCGGTGCGACGGGCTGGGCGTGGTGCGGCAGCGTCGACTTCACCCAGCCGAACTGGATCGTGTTGAGGGCCGGCATGTCCACGCGGCTGACCTTCACGGCGCTGCCCTGGTCGATGAGCTCGGACACGACGGACTCGGTGAAGCCGACGATGGCGTGCTTCGCCCCGCAGTAGGCGCCCTGGAGCGGGATGCCGCGCGAGCCGAGGGCCGAGCCGACCTGGATGACGTGCCCGGAGTCGCGGGGGACCATGCGGCTCAGGGCGGCGCGGGTGCCGTTCACGAAGCCGACGTAGTTGACGTGCGTGGCGCGCTCGAAGTCCTCCGGGTCGGTGTCGAGGAACTTCCCGAACACTCCGACCATGACGCCATTCACCCACAGGTCGATGGGGCCGAGCTCGGCCTCGACACGGTCCGAGGCGTCCTCGACGGCCTGTCGGTCCGCGACGTCGGCGACCAGGGCGAGCCCGCGCCGTCCGGCCGCCTCGACCTCGGCGACGGCGGCGTGCACCCCGTCCTCCCCGCGTGCCAGGACGGCCACGTCCCACCCGCGGGCCGCGAGTTCCCGGACCGTGGCCCGTCCCAGTCCAGCCGATCCACCGGTCACCACTGCCACTCGTGTCATGCACCCGTTGTACGCGACGGCGGACGCTCGGCGGTCAGCCGCTGTCCCCCGGGTGCGCCACGGGCCGGCGACGTCAGGCCCGCGGCCCCGCGAACCGCGTCACGACACCGGGGGAGTACAGCACCGAGTCCGGTTCGAGCTCCGTCAGCGCCAGGGGCAGTCCCGCCGCCCCGACCAGGTCGTCGCGCACCGACCGCAGCGTGGCGCGGTGCAGCACCCACGGGTCGTGCTCGTTCGGCCACCACGAGGTCCGTCCGGCCCGCCCCACGTGCATGCCCCAGCGCGCGGTGAGGAACGACTCGACGGCCGTCGGCTCCGCGACGGGAGCGCCGACCTCGACGTCGAGGACCGACCGCAGGTGCGTCCCGTGCCGCCGGACCGCGTACGCCATCCGGTCCCCGTCGTGCCGCCGCGCCACCCGCGCCCAGTGGTACGGCGTGCCGGTGACCAACCGTGCCGCGACCGCCGGCAGGAACCTCCCGGCGTCGAGGGACAGGAACACGACACCCCGTCGACCGGTGTCGTCCCGGGTGTAGACGCGGACGTTCACCTCGAGGAAGTCGCCGACGCTGCCGGTCCGGCCGAGGGGCCCGAACGGCGGGAACCGCGTGTCCTCGAAGCTGAACGCGATGAGGCCCACCCACGTGGTGACCCCGTCGTCGGTGCCGTCCGGTGCGATGGTGTCCGGCCGGGTGCCGGCGGGCAGCAGCGGCGCGACCGCGGAGACGTCGACGCGCCAGTGCACGAAGACGACGTCGCGCCAGGCCTGCTCGATCCAGGGCCGACCCGGCAGCGCGGGCGCGCCGGGGGTGACGGGCTGGAGGCGCGGTGCACCGTCCCCGGTCCGTGTCGCCGTCATGCCGTGCTCCCGTCCGTCGCCTCGGGCGTGATGTGCCCGACCGCCGATCGATCGTCCCACCCCTGCTGCGGGGTGGCACACGTGCCGCGGAACACGAACTGCGAGGGACGCTTCCGCTCGTTCGAGACCCAGTCGATCGCGGGTCGCCGACGCTCCGGCGGGGTGTAGCCGATCCGGTACACGGCCATCAGCTCGAGCTCGGGCGGGACCTCGAGCAGCTGCTCCACCTGGTGCCACGACTCCTCGATCTCCATCGGGAACGAGACGAACTGGATCCCCAGGCCGAGTTCGGTGGTGGCGAGCCAGACGTTCTCCATCGCAGCGCCCATGCTGAACACGGAGTAGAAGGCGTTGCGGGCCTCCTTCCGGTACTCGTCACGGTCGAGCATCACGCCGAGCAGCAGCGGCGACCCGGCGACGAGCTTCCGGTTCTCCTCGCCGAGGGTCTGCGGCACCCGGAGCGCGTTCATGAGGAACTGCCCGCGCTTCGTGAACACCTGGCTCGTGAAGGGGCGCAGCGGTGCCGGCAGTTTGTCGAAGAGCATGCCGTCGCGCCGCTCGTCCATCTCGGCCTGCGAGAACCGGAAGTAGGGCCGGTACCGCTCGAAGAACGTGCCCTCGGACATCGTCTTCGTCATGGTGCTGCCGCTGATGTCGGCGATCCGGTCGATTGTCTCGCGCTCCTCGACGAGCACGAACCGCCACGGCTGGCTGTTCAGCTGCGAGGGGGCCCGGCCGGCGAGTTCGACCAGCAGCCGCTGGTGTTCCTCGGAGACGGGGTCGGGCAGGAACGCCCCGTTGGTGGTGCGGCGGCGGCGGATGGCCTCGACGAGTTCCACTGGTGTCCTTCGGGCTCGATCGGCGGACGCGGTCAGCGCCGGAGCAGGACCGCCCCCAGGTAGGACGGCGCAGCGGCGACCGCGGTCCTCCAGTGTGCTCCGCTGCGGGGGTTGGTCCGTGGAGCGAGCGCGAGGGGCACGAGCGCCGGCAGCAGGAACAGGCCCGCGCGCGACCGGGTCCACAGGGGGGTCGTCGCGGCGACGCCGGTCAGGGTCGCGGTGACGACGAACAGACCGTGGTGCACGATCCGCAGCTTCCGGGTGCGGATCAGGCGCACCGCCACGGCGGTGCCCCACAGGCAGTTGACGACGTAGGCCGCGGCTGCGGCGGTGACCATCCGCCGGGCGGTGGGCGACCCGGGAGGCCCGCCGCGCCTCCCGGCTGTCGTCTCCCGTCCCATGCACGCGAACCTAGCCCCTCTCTCGTGGGCCGAGGGTGAGGGTCAGTCGGAGCCGCGGCTGACGAGCTTCGACAGGACGATCGCCGAGCGGGTGTGGTCGACCTGGGGCGCCAGGCGGACGCGGTCGAGCGCCTCCTCGAGGGCCGGCAGGTCCCGCGACCGCATGTGCACGACGGCGTCGGCGCTGCCGGTGACCGTCCCGGCGTCGACGACCTCGGGCACGGCGTCGAGCAGCGTGCGGAGTTCGTCGGGCGAGACGGTGCCGCGGCAGTACAGCTCGACCCACGCCTCGGTGCCACGATCGTCGACGGCGGGGTCGACCTTGATCGTGAAGCCCTGGATGACGCCGTCGGCCACGAGGCGGTCGACGCGGCGCTTCACCGCGGAGGCGGAGAGCCCGACGACCGAGCCGATGTCGCCGTAGCCGGCGCGGGCGTTCTCCCGCAGCTGGTCGAGGATGCGGTGGTCGAGCGAATCCATTGTCCCCATCGTACGCGGGGTCCTTGCGGGTCCGGGCCGTCCGACGCAGGAAACGTGCGCCCAGAGCGGGGGTGGGGTGCTGTGCTCGGCCTCCCTCCTGTGGTTGACTTCCCCCAGGCGTCGACCTGGTCCGCCTCCGGCGAGTGAGCCTGCGTCTCGTCGGAGCTCTCACCGTGGTGGTTCCTGGCAGGCTCGGGCCCCGGTCCTGGAGGACCTCGTGTCGAACACCGCACCCCAGCCCGCCGCCGCTCCGCAGCGCACGGCCACCAAGCGCACCGTCCTGATGTGCAAGCCGACCCACTACACGGTCAGCTACCGGATCAACCCCTGGATGCACCCGGAGGAGCCGACCGACACCTCGAAGGCCGTCGAGCAGTGGCAGTCCCTGGTCGAGGTCTACGAGCAGCTCGGCTTCGAGATCCACCAGATCGACCCGATCGAGGGCCTGCCGGACATGGTCTACGCGGCCAACGGTGGCTTCGTGCTCGACGGCGTCGCGTACGGCGCGAAGTTCCAGTACCCGGAGCGGCAGCCCGAGGGCCCGGCCTACATGGACTGGTTCCGCCAGGCCGGCCTGACCGTGGCCGAGCCCGAGGAGACCAACGAGGGCGAGGGCGACTTCCTGCTCATCGGCGACACGATCTACGCCGGCACCGGCTTCCGCTCGGACAGCACCTCGCACGAGGAGCTCGCCCGTGTGTACGGCCGTGAGGTCGTCACCCTCACGCTCATCAACCCGAGCTTCTACCACCTCGACACCGCCATCGCCGCCCTCGACCCGGAGCCCGACGCCGAGGGCAGGTCGAACATCGCGTACCTCGAGAGCGCCTTCGACGAGCCGTCCCTGGCCATCCTGCGCGAGCGCTTCCCGGACGCGATCATCGCCACCGAGGAGGACGCCGCCATCCTGGGCCTCAACTCGTACTCCGACGGGTACAACGTCGTGATCGCCTCGCGTGCCGTCCGGTTCGCGGAGCAGCTCCGCGAGAAGGGCTACAACCCGATCGGCGTCGACCTGTCCGAGCTCCTCCTCGGCGGCGGCGGCGTGAAGTGCTGCACGCTCGACCTGCACCCGATCGGCACCGGCACGTCGGTGGCGCGGTCCTGATGTCCGGCGACACCGACCGGCACGCCGGCCAGGACGTCGGCCGGGACACTGCGCACACCACCGCGTCGCACGCACCCGGCCCGGCCACGGTGGCGGCGCTCGCCGTCGAGGACCGTGCCCTCGCGCACAACTACAGCCCGCTGCCGGTCGTCATCGCGTCCGGCCACGGGGCGACCGTCACCGACGTCGACGGCCGCACCTACCTGGACGGCCTGGCCGCGTACTCGGCGGTCAACTTCGGCCACGGCAACCCGCGCCTCCTCACCGCTGCCCGCGACCAGCTCGACCGGGTGACGCTGACGAGCCGTGCGTTCGTGAACGACCGGCTCGGGCCGTTCGCGGCCGGGCTCACCGAGCTCACCGGCACCGAGATGATGCTGCCGATGAACACCGGGGCCGAGGCCGTCGAGTCCGCGATCAAGGTCGCCCGCGCCTGGGGCTACCGGGTCAAGGGCGTGCCGGCCGGGCAGGCGACCGTCGTCGTCGCGAGCGGGAACTTCCACGGCCGGACGACGACGATCATCTCGTTCTCGGACGACCCCGACGCGCGGAACGACTTCGGCCCGTACACGCCCGGCTTCCGCACCGTCCCGTACGGCGACGCCGACGCTCTCCGAGCGGCGATGGACGACACCGTCGTGGCCGTGCTGCTCGAGCCGATCCAGGGCGAGGGCGGCGTGGTCATCCCGCCCGCCGACTACCTGCCCGCCGTCCGCGAGGTCTGCGACGAGTTCGGTGCGCTGTTCATCGCCGACGAGATCCAGTCCGGCCTCGGTCGCACCGGCCACACCCTCGCCGTCCAGCGCGTCGGCGTCACGCCCGACCTCGTCACGCTCGGCAAGGCCCTCGGCGGCGGCATCGTCCCGGTGTCCGCCGTGGTCGGTCGCGCCGACGTGCTCGGGGTCCTGCGCCCCGGGGAGCACGGCTCCACGTTCGGGGGCAACCCGCTCGCCGCGGCCGTCGGGGCCGAGGTCGTCGCGATGCTCGCCGAGGGCACGTTCCAGCAGCGGGCACTCGAGGGCGAACCGGTCCTCCGCGGGTACCTCGACGAGCTCGTCGGCGAGGGCGTCGTCGCCCACCGCGTCGCCGGACTCTGGGCCGGGATCGACATCGACCCCGCGCTCGGCACCGGCAAGCAGGTCGCGAAGGCCCTGGCCGCCCGCGGCGTGCTCGTGAAGGACACGCACGGGTCGACGATCCGCTTCGCCCCGCCGCTCGTCGTCACCGACGAGGAGATCGCCACCGCGATGCAGGCCCTCGGCGCGGTCATCCGCGACCTGGCCTGACGGCTCCTGCGGCCGCCTCGGCCGCCGCCGCAGCGCACTCCGCACCGATTGGGAGGCGCGGGACCGATCAGTCCCGCGCCTCCCGTCCGTCGGTGCCCGCTAGACGCGGCCCGGCGCGTACGCCTCGGCGAGGCGGTCCATCAGCGCGTCCTTCTCCTCGTCGACGACCTGCGCCTCGGGGTGTGCGTCGTACCAGGCGACCAGCTCACGGGCGCCCTCGCGGAACGTGGTACGCGCCGCCCAGCCCGGCACGAGCGTCCGCACCTTGCTGTTGTCGAACACCATGCTGTTCGCCTTGTCGCCCACGACCCCGGCGCCCCACTCGGCGTCGGCGGCCATGATGGCGTCCGAGGGCACGTGCACGATCGTCGGCTCCGGCGCTCCCGCTGCGGCCGCGACCTCCTGGTGGATGCGGTCCCACGTCGGCGACTCCTGGCCGGTGATGTGGAACGCCTCGCCGATCGCCTCGGCGCGGTCGAGCACCCCGACGAACGCGACGGCGAAGTCCCGCACGTGCGTGAGCGTCCACAGCGACGTCCCGTCACCCGGCACGACGACGGGCTTGCCGCGGCGCATCCGGTCGACCACGGTCCACCCGCCGTCGAACGGCAGCAGCGTCTCGTCGTAGGTGTGCGACGGCCGGATGATCGTCATCGGGAAGTCGTCCTGCCGGTACGCCGCGACGAGCAGGTCCTCGCACGCGATCTTGTCGCGCGAGTACTGCCAGTACGGGTTCTTCAGCGGCGTCGACTCCGTCACCGGCAGGTGCGTCGGCGGGGTCTGATAGGCCGAAGCCGAGCTGATGAACACGTACTGCCGGGTCTTCCCGGCGAACAGGTCGACGTCGGCCTGCACCTGGTCGGGCGTGAACGCCACGAAGTCCGCGACCACGTCGAAGGTGCGGTCGCCGAGTGCCGCCGCGACGGCGTCGCGGTCCGACACGTCGGCCTGGAGGCGCGTCACCGCATCCGGGATCGCCCGCTTCTCCGTCGTGCCCCGGTTGAGCACCGACACGTCGAAGCCCTGGTCCACCGCCTCGCGCACGCAGGCGGCGCTGATGACGCCGCTCCCGCCGATGAACAGCACGCTCGGTCCGGTCATGGATGCTCCCTTGCTCCCGGCGGTGCAACTGCGCACCGCGTCCCTTGCGATCCTGCACCGTCGACGCCGCGTACCGTCACGGGCGTGCCGCACCGACGCGGCCACGACAGGAGTGACACGCACATGGAGTACCGCTACCTCGGCAACTCGGGCCTCAAGGTCTCCGAGATCACGTACGGCAACTGGCTCACCCACGCCTCCCAGGTCGAGAACGACGCGGCGATCGCCTGCGTCCGGGCAGCGCTCGACGTCGGCATCTCGACGTTCGACACCGCCGACGTCTACGCCAACACCGGCGCGGAGACCGTCCTCGGTGAGGCGCTCAAGGGGGAGCGCCGTCAGTCGCTCGAGATCGCCACGAAGGTCTTCGGCCCGACCGGCCCCAAGGGGCACAACGACACCGGGCTGTCGCGCAAGCACATCCTCGAGTCGATCGACGGCTCGCTCGGCCGTCTGCAGACCGACTACGTCGACCTGTACCAGGCGCACCGCTACGACCACGAGACCCCGCTCGAGGAGACGATGCAGGCGTTCGCCGACATCGTGCGCCAGGGCAAGGTGCTGTACGTCGGCGTCTCGGAGTGGACCGCGGACCAGCTCCGTGCCGGTGCGGCGCTCGCGAAGGACCTCGGCTTCCAGCTCGTCTCGAACCAGCCGCAGTACTCCGCGCTGTGGCGGGTCATCGAGGAGGAGGTCGTCCCCACCTCGAAGGAGCTCGGCATCTCGCAGATCGTCTGGTCGCCGATCGCCCAGGGCGTGCTCACCGGCAAGTACCAGCCCGGTCAGCCGCTGCCCGAGGGCTCCCGCGCCACCGACGACAAGGGCGGCGCGAAGATGATCTCCCGCTTCATGAACGACGAGGTGCTCTCGGCCGTGCAGGAGCTCAAGCCGGTCGCGGACGAACTCAGCCTGTCGATGGCGCAGCTCGCCGTCGCGTGGGTGCTGCAGAACGAGAACGTCGCGTCCGCCATCATCGGCGCCTCGCGCCCGGAGCAGGTGCACGACAACGCCGGCGCTGCCGGGGTGCAGATCCCCGCCGAGCTGATGTCCCGCATCGACGACGCCCTCGGCGCCGTCGTGGAGCGCGACCCGGCGAAGACGAACGACAGCAGCCCGAAGACCCGCGAGGCGTAGCCCGCCGCCCGGCCGAGTCGAGCGTCCCGGTCTCGCACGACCGGACGTGGCTCGAACCGCGGATCCCCGTGGTTCGGGCCACCCCGGTGTGCTGCGTCGATCCACGCCGCCCGGCCACCTGGCAACAAAAAAGAGCCCCTCACTCTCGTGAGGGGCTCTTCACCGTGGCTGGACGCGGCGTCGATCCGCGGACCTTTCGATTTTCAGTCGAACGCTCTACCAACTGAGCTACCCAGCCGTGGCGACCCTGACGGGACTTGAACCCGCGACCTCCGCCGTGACAGGGCGGCACGCTAACCAACTGCGCTACAGGGCCATGTGGAATTACTTGTGTTGCTCTAGTCTCGTTCTGTTCTGCTTGCTGTCCCCAGATGAGGAGTGACCCCAACGGGATTCGAACCCGTGCTGCCGCCGTGAAAGGGCGGTGTCCTAGGCCACTAAACGATGGGGCCGCAAGCAGTGCAGTGCGCTACCGATGGACAAGCATACGGACGGTCGGCCCTCTTGCCAAATCGAGCCCGCGGAACGGTGTCCTTCGGCGTGTCGCGGCGCCGAGCGGAGGGCAGAGGCGCCGCGGCGGACGCGGCCACCAGCACCACCGGCCGGTCCGCTGTCCTGTCCACTGTCCGGTCCGCTGTCCGGCCCGTTGTCCGGACCTCGACGACGCACCTCGACGGACCCTCAGGCTGCTCCCGGAGCGGGGTCCCGAGCGGCCGACCTCCCCGATGGGAGCATCGACCGCGTCCTCTCCCCCTCGTCGGGGGTGTCCGTGCGCTGAGTCGTGTTGTTACTGTTGCGTCTGTTGACAGTGTGACGCGCGCCGCACCGCACCGTTACGAAATCGAGACCATGACGATCCCCTCCTCCCTCCCCGCTCGTCCCCGTCGCCGCTTCCTGGCCGCCGGGGTCACCGTCGTGCTCGCGGCCGGGGCACTCGTGGCGCTCGTGCCGACGGGTGCCGCCTCGGCAGCGAGCTACCCGACCTGGGACGACGTGCAGGCCGCCAAGCACTCGCAGGCCGCACAGGCGTCGAAGGTGTCCGAGATCGAGGACCTCATCGGGCAGCTCGAGTCCGAGTCCTCCGCGAAGCGGAAGGCCGCCGCCGCTGCCGGTACCGCGTACCAGACCGCGCAGACGAACTACGACCGCAAGGCCCTCGAACAGCGCAAGCTCCAGTCGCAGGCCGACGCGGCCGAGACGACCGCCGACGCGTCCGAGGCGCAGGCCGGCCAGCTCGCCGCGCAGCTCGGCCGGGCCAGCTCCGACAGCGTGACCACGGACCTCCTCACCGAGCCGTCCGGGTCGGGCGACCTGCTCTACGAACTCGGCGCCATGTCGAAGCTCACCGAGCAGGCCGACGGCATCTACTCCGAGGCGAGCCAGGACCGCGGCACCGCCCAGTCGCTCGCCGACAAATCGAAGGTGGCCGAGCAGGCGCTCGGGGACCTCGCCGACGAGGCGCAGACCAAGATGCGCGCCGCCCAGGGCGCTGCCGACCAGGCGCAGGCCGCGGTCGCCGCGCAGACGGCCAACCAGGACCGTCTGGAGGCGCAGCTCGCCCTCCTGACGTCCCGGACGAAGACGACGCAGGCCGGCTACGAGAAGGGCGTCCGCGCCGAGAAGGCGCGCCAGGCCCGCCTGGCGGCCGCCCGTGCGGCGGCTGCGGCGGAGGCCGCGAAGGCCCTCCCGCCGGCCGCGACCGGCGGCGTCCCCGCGGCCGGCGGTCCTCCCGCCGGTGGCGCGGCGGCCGCCTCCGGGTGGGTCCGCCCGGCAGCCGGCTTCCAGTCGAGCCCCTACGGCCTCCGCGTCGACCCGTACACGCACGTCTACACGCTGCACGCGGGCGTCGACCTGGCACCGGCCTGCTACTCCCCGATCTACGCGGCGGCGTCCGGCACCGTGACGTTCGCGGGCAACGGCGGCGGCTACGGCAACGAGGTCATCCTCGACAACGGCGGCGGCATCTCGACGGCCTACGGGCACGTCGTCGACGGCGGGATCATGGTGTCCGCCGGGCAGCACGTCACCGCCGGGCAGCAGATCGCCCAGGTCGGTTCGACCGGGTGGTCGACCGGCTGCCACCTGCACTTCGAGACCCGGGTGAACGGCGCCGCCGTCGACCCCGTCCCCTTCATGGCAGCGCGGGGGATCTCGGTATGAGCACGAGCACTGCCAGGAGGCACCGACCCGTATGAAGAAGCCTGCACGTTCCCTCGCCTGTGGTCTCGCCACCGTCTCGATGCTCAGCCTGGGGCTGTCCCTCGCGGTCGCCGTGCCGGCGCAGGCAGCACCCTCCGCTCCGTCGTGGAAGGACGTGCAGGCCGCCAAGGACGACCAGGCGGAGCAGCAGCGCACGGTCGACGCGCTCACCGCCCGGATGTCGACGCTGCAGGACAAGGTCGACCGCACGGGCGCGACGGTGCAGGAAGCCGGGCAGACGTACGCCCTCGCCGCCTCGGAGCAGCAGGAGGCGAAGGACACCCTCGACGCCCTCACCGCGCGGTCGAAGCGGGCACAGGCAGCGGCGGACCGGTCCGCCGGCCAGGTCGCCGCACTCGTCGTCGAGCTCTCGCGCTCCGGCGGTGGCGACCTGTCGACCTCGATGCTCGTCGACTCGACCGACGCCGACGACCTGCTCTACCAGGTCGGCACGATGTCGCACCTGTCCGAGCGGTCGGCCACCGTGCTCGAGCGGGCGCAGGCCGACCAGCGCACGGTCGACTCCCTCGCGGCGCAGCAGCGCCAGGCCACGACGGCCCTCGCGGACGCGACGACCGCCACGAAGCGCGCCCTCGACGCCGCCAACGACGTCGCCGCCGACGCACAGGCAGACCTGCAGGCCGGCCAGGAGGCCCAGGACGAGGTGCTCGAGCAGCTCGCCTTCCTCAAGGGCACCACGGTCGCCACCGAGCAGGCCTACTGGACGGCGGAGCAGGCGAAGCAGGCCGAGATCGCGCTCGCCGCGCAGGCGAAGCGTGACGCCGCACGGGCATCCGGCGGTGCGTCTCGTCCCGCCGCGACCACCGGGGACACCGACGGCGACAGCAACGCCGGCACCGGCGGCAACTCCGGCGACGGCGGCTCGACGGGCTCGGGTCCGTCCTCGGACCCGGTGAACCCCGCTGTCCCGGCCCCGGCTGCCCCGAAGCCGGCCGCGCCCAAGCCCTCCGCGCCCAAGCCCGCCGCGCCGAAGCCCGCCGCGCCGAAGCCGGCAGCGCCGCGACCCGCCGCTCCCGCCCCGGCGCCGAAGCCGGCCGCGCCGAAGCCGGCACCCGCGCCCGCCCCGGCGCCCAAGCCGATCAGCAGCCCGTCGAAGGCCGCCGGAGCGATCTCGTACGCGCGCGGGCAGCTCGGCAAGCCGTACGTCCTGGGCGGCGCCGGCCCGAGCACGTGGGACTGCTCCGGCCTCGTGATGATGGCGTACAACTCGCAGGGCATCGCGACCGGCGGCCACAACGTCGTCTGGCAGTACAACTACTTCGGTTCGATCGGCCGACTCGTGCCGATGTCCCAGCGCCAGCCCGGCGACATCCTGTTCTACTCGAACAACGGTGCCGCTTCCGGTGGGTACCACGACTCGATCTACACGGGCGGCGGCATGATGGTCGAGGCCGCGAACCCCCGGGTCGGCGTCGTCGAGCGCCCGATCTGGACGCCGAGCCAGCTCCTGCCCTACGTGGCGCGGCCCTCCGGCGCGGTCTGACGCGACCCGCCACGGCGCACCACGGACACAACGCGCCCCACAAAGGACAACGCGCCCCGTCGGAACGGGGCGCGTTGTGCGTTGCGGGGCGCGAGGCCCCGGCGTCAGTGACCGGCGGGCACGTAGGCCGCCTGGCCGGCCTGCACGATGGCCTCGGCCTCGGCGGCGTCGCCCCAGCCCTCGGCCTTGACCCACTTGTTCGGCTCGAGGTCCTTGTAGCGCTCGAAGAAGTGCGCGATCTCGGCCTTCGTCTGGTCGTCGACGTCCGAGATGTCCTGGATGTGCGCCCAGCGCGGGTCCTTCGCGGGGACCACGAGGACCTTCGCGTCGTTGCCGGCCTCGTCGCTCATCTTGAAGACGCCGACGGGGCGGACCTTCACGCCCACGCCCGGGAAGGTCGGGTACTCGAGCAGGAGCAGCGCGTCGACGGGGTCGCCGTCGTCGGCCAGGGTCTTCTCGAAGAAGCCGTAGTCCGTCGGGTAGACGAACGAGGTGAAGAGCACGCGGTCCAGGTACACGCGACCGGTCTCGTGGTCGACCTCGTACTTGTTGCGGCTGCCCTTGGGGATCTCGACGACGACGTCGTACGCGGCCATGTGCACTCCTTGGTTCTGGTGTCGTGATGGGTCTGTCCGCCGTCGGGACGGCCCGGCTAACGTTACCGGGTGAACTCCGAGCGCCCCCGGCTGGACCCGGCCGTCGCCGCCGTCCGTCTGGCGGTCCGCACCCACCTGACCCGAGCCCGCGACGAGGGGGTCCTGGCCGACGGCAACCTGGTCCTCGTCGCCCTCAGCGGCGGGGCCGACTCGCTCGCGCTCGCCGCCGCGACCGCGTTCGAGGCGCCGAAGCAGGGCCTGCTCGCCGGAGCGGTGGTCGTCGACCACGCACTCCAGGCCGGGTCCGAGGCGGTCGCGGAACGGGCCTCCCGGAAGGCCGCCGCGCTCGGACTGGCGCCCGTCGTCGTCGACCAGGTCGCGGTCGGCACCGCGGGAGGGCCGGAGGCCGCCGCCCGGGAGGCCCGCCACGCGTCGATCGCGCGGGTCGCGGCGAGCGAGTGGTCACCCCTCGTCCTGCTCGGCCACACCCTCGACGACCAGGCGGAGACGGTGCTGCTCGGGCTGCTCCGCGGCAGCGGGCCGGACAGCCTGTCCGGGATGGCTCCGCTCGTCCGTCCCGACCGCCCGGGTCCGTCGCTCGGCCGACCGATGCTCGGCCTCCGCCGGGCCACCACGCGGCAGGCGTGCGCGGCCGCGGGGCTGGTGCCGTGGGACGACCCGCAGAACGAGGACCCGGCGTTCACGCGGGTCCGCGTCCGCAGCGCCCTCATGCCGGTGCTCGAACGCGAACTCGGCACCGGCGTGCCCGAGGCCCTGGCCCGCACCGCCGACCAGCTCCGCGAGGACGCCGCCGCCCTCGACCACTTCGCCGAGGAGATGGCGGAGGACCTGGCCGAGCACTCCGAGGCGGGCATCTCGCTCTCGGTGCCGGGGCTCGCGGCGAACCCGCCCGCCCTGCGGCAGCGACTCGTCCGGCTGGCGGTCGAGGGGGAGTTCGGCGTGACGCTCTCGCGGACGCAGACGCTCGAGGTGTGCCGGCTCGTCACGGACTGGCACGGGCAGGGGCCGATCACCCTGCCGGGTGTCACCGCCACCCGCGTCGGGGACCGGGTGCTCTTCGCCGCGGGGCAGGCGCAGCCAGGACGTTAGGCTGGTCCGGTGGAACTCTCCGACGTGCAGGACGACCTCTCCGAAGTGCTCTTCACCCCCGAGCAGATCGACGACAAGATCGCCGAACTCGCCGCCGCGGTGGACCGGGACTACGCCGGGCGTGACCCGCTGCTCGTGGGCGTGCTCAAGGGCGCGGTCATGGTGATGGCCGACTTCTCGCGGCACCTCAAGATGCAGGCGCGCATGGACTGGATGGCCGTGTCGTCGTACGGCTCCGGCACGAAGTCGTCCGGTGTCGTGCGGATCCTCAAGGACCTCGACACCGACCTGCACGACCGCGACGTCATCATCGTCGAGGACATCATCGACTCCGGACTGACGCTGTCCTGGCTCAAGCAGAACCTCGAGTCACGCGGGGCCGCGAGCGTCGAGATCGTCGCCCTGCTCCGCAAGCCCGAGGCCGCCAAGGTCGAGGTCGACGTGAAGTACGCCGGCTTCGAGATCCCCGACGCCTTCGTGGTCGGGTTCGGCCTCGACTACGACGAGCGCTACCGCAACCTGCGGGGCATCGGTGTGCTCGCGCCGCACGTCTACTCCTGACCCTCCCCGCAGCCCGGCCAGCGCCGCCCGGGTGATCCACTGGACGTCACCGGGCAACCGTGGAGTTCGCCCGCAGAGGACACCCATTCTCGCCACAGAATGACGGCCGTATGCTGACGGGCACGCACTTCCGGCAGAGAAAGGTGTCGGGCCGTCGGGCCCGGATCACATGGACTTCAAGCGCATCCTCCGCGGGCCGTACATCTGGATACTGGTCGCGCTCGTGGGGATCTTCGTCGGATGGACGTTCATCGCCCAGTCCGGCACCCAGGAGATCTCCACGCAGAAGGGCCTCGAGCAGCTCTCCGACGGCAAGGTCTCGTCCGCCGTCATCAACTCCACCGAGCAGCGCGTGGACCTGACCCTCCGGAACGACGGGGGCACCGAGCAGTTCTACTACTCGACCCCGCGCGGCACCGAGGTCGTCGAGGCGGTCTCGCAGGCGGACCTGCCGAAGGGCTACAACGACCACGTCCAGCAGTCGAACGTCCTGGTGTCGCTCCTGCTGACGCTGCTGCCGTTCCTGCTCATCGGCGCCCTGTTCTGGTTCCTGCTCTCGAGCGCCCAGGGCGGCGGCTCGAAGGTCATGCAGTTCGGCAAGTCCAAGGCGAAGATGAACAACAAGGAGAACCCGCAGGTCTCCTTCGCGGACGTCGCCGGCTCGGACGAGGCCATCGAGGAACTGCACGAGATCAAGGAGTTCCTCAAGGAGCCCGCGAAGTTCCAGGCCGTCGGTGCCCGGATCCCCAAGGGCGTCCTGCTCTACGGCCCTCCCGGGACCGGCAAGACGCTCCTCGCCCGCGCCGTCGCGGGCGAAGCGGGTGTGCCGTTCTACTCGATCTCCGGTTCGGACTTCGTCGAGATGTTCGTCGGTGTCGGTGCGAGCCGCGTTCGCGACCTCTTCGAGCAGGCCAAGCAGAACTCGCCCGCCATCGTCTTCATCGACGAGATCGACGCCGTGGGTCGTCACCGCGGTGCCGGCATCGGCGGCGGCAACGACGAGCGCGAGCAGACGCTGAACCAGCTCCTCGTCGAGATGGACGGCTTCGACGGCAAGACGAACGTCATCCTCATCGCCGCGACGAACCGCCCCGACGTGCTCGACCCCGCGCTGCTCCGTCCGGGCCGCTTCGACCGTCAGATCGGTGTGGACGCGCCGAGCCTGCAGGGCCGCAAGCAGATCCTCGAGGTGCACGCGAAGGGCAAGCCGCTCGCCGCGAGCGTCGACCTCGAGCTCCTCGCCCGCAAGACGCCGGGCTTCACCGGTGCCGACCTGGCGAACGTGCTCAACGAGGCCGCGCTGCTCACCGCCCGCTCGAACGCGCAGCTCATCGACAACCGCGCACTCGACGAAGCGGTCGACCGTGTCATGGCCGGCCCGCAGCGTCGCACGCGGATCATGTCCGACCAGGAGCGCCTCATCACGGCCTACCACGAGGGTGGACACGCCCTGGCGGCGGCTGCGATGCGGCACACCGACCCCGTCACGAAGATCACGATCCTGCCGCGTGGCCGTGCGCTCGGGTACACGATGGTGCTGCCCCTCGAGGACAAGTACTCCGTCACCCGCAACGAGCTGCTCGACCAGCTGACGTACGCCATGGGTGGCCGCGTCGCCGAGGAGATCGTCTTCCACGACCCGACCACGGGTGCGTCGAACGACATCGAGAAGGCCACCGGCACCGCACGCAAGATGGTCACCGAGTACGGCATGAGCCGCGCGGTCGGTTCGGTCAAGCTCGGCTCCGGCTCGAGCGAGCCCTTCGTCGGCCGTGACATGAGCGGCGGCACGGGGCGCGACTACTCGGAGAACATCGCCGAGACCGTCGACGCCGAGACCCGTGCCCTGCTCGAGGCCGCGCACGACGAGGCCTACCAGGTGCTCAACGCCAACCGGGACATCCTCGACCGCCTGGCCGGCGAGCTCCTCGAGAAGGAGACGCTCGACGCCCCGGAGCTCGTGGAGATCTTCAAGGACGTCCGCAAGCTGCCCGAGCGCCCGCAGTGGCTCTCGAGCGACAAGCGTCCGGTGAGCGACCTGCCCGCCATCGCGGTGCCCGGCAAGGCCGCCGCGATCGCCGAGGAGCCCGTCGGCATCGACGCCTCCAAGCCGCGTCGTCACCGTCCGTTCGGCAACCCGGGTATCGCCCCCGCGTAGGCCGGCATGACCGACCTGCCGACGAGACGGTCGCGTCGGCTCGCCGAGGTGAGCCGGGCGCGCGAAGCAGCAGCAGAGCCGGCGACGGTCGCGATCGACCTCCGAGCACCAGCACCGGTGCCGGAGGTCGTGACCGGCCGTCGCCGTGACCGCACCACCGGGGACGCCACCCGGGTGATGGGCATCCTCAACGTGACGCCCGACTCGTTCAGCGACGGCGGCCTGCACCTGGCCGTCGACGCCGCGGTCGAGCACGCCCGGCACCTCGTCGCCTCCGGGGCGGACCTCGTCGACGTCGGCGGGGAGTCCACCCGACCCGGAGCCGACCGGGTCCCCGTCGAGGTCGAGCAGCAGCGGGTCCTGCCGGTCGTGCAGCAGCTCGTCGCCGAGGGCATCCCGGTCAGCGTCGACACGATGAACGCCGGCACCGCCGAACGCGCGGTGGACCTGGGCGCCGCGATCGTGAACGACGTCTCCGGCGGGCTCGCAGACCCGGACATGGTCCGCGTGGTCGCCGAGACCGGTGTCGGGTTCGTCGTCATGCACTGGCGCGGGCACAGCGACCGGATGCACCGCAACGCCGAGTACGTGCACGCGGTCGAGGAGGTCCGGCGCGAGGTCGAGATGCGGGTGGCCGAGCTCATCGTGCTCGGCGTCCGCCAGGAGCAGGTCGTCATCGACCCGGGCCTCGGCTTCGCCAAGCAGGGGCGGCACAACTGGGAGATCCTGGCCGGCTACGACCGGTTCGCGTCCATCGGTCTGCCGGTGCTCGTCGCCGCGTCGCGCAAGCGGTTCCTCGACGGCGTCGGCAGCCCGGCCGGAGCACCTCCGGCCGAGCGGGACACGGCCACGGCGGCGATCAGCCTGCTCGCGGCCGAACGCGGCGCCTGGGGCGTCCGCGTGCACGACCCGGCGCCGACCCGCGCCGTACTCGACGTCTGGGACGCCTGGAGGGCAGCTCGATCATGAGGGACACCATCCGCCTCGTCGGGGTCCGCGCACGCGGCCACCACGGGGTCTTCGACCACGAACGTACCGACGGACAGGACTTCGTCGTCGACGTCGCGGTCGAGCTCGACGCCACCGCCGCCTCCGACGCGGACGACCTGGGCGAGACGGTCCACTACGGGGTGCTCGCCGAGCAGGTCGTCGCCGAGATCGAGCGCGACCCGGTCGACCTCATCGAGACCCTCGCCGAGCGCATCGCCGCCGCCGTCCTCACGCACCGGGCCGCCCTCGCGACCGAGGTGACGGTGCACAAGCCGCAGGCACCCATCACGGTGCCGTTCACGGACGTCTCCATCACCATCCGCCGTGAGCGCACCGGCACCCCCGCGGAGGAAGAGGAGTGACCCGGGCCGTCATCGCCCTCGGCGCCAACCTCGGCGACCGGGGGAGCACCCTCCGCGCCGCGGCTGCCGCGGTCGCCGCGCTGCCCGGCGTCCGGCCGGTGTCGTCCAGCCGCGAGGTCGAGTCGGTCGCCGTCACCCTCGACGGCCCCGACACGGCGAAGCCCCGCTACCGGAACGCCGTCGTCGTGGTCGACACCGACCTCGCGCCGCACGAGCTCCTCGACGCCCTGCACGGCATCGAGGACGAGCACGGTCGCACGCGCGAGGTCCGCTGGGGCGACCGCACGCTCGACCTCGACGTGGTCACGTTCGGCGACGAGCGGATCGACACCGCCACGCTGACCGTCCCGCACCCCCGGGCGCACGAACGGGCCTTCGTGCTCGCACCCTGGGCCGACGCGGACCCGGGCGCCGTCCTGCCCGGCCACGGACCGGTGGTCGACCTGCTCGCGGCGCTCGGCGACGACACCGTCCGGGTGGACGAGCCGCGCCTGCTCGAGCCGGCCGACGCCCGACCGGAGACGACCTCGTGAAGCCGACCCGGGCCTCTACGCTGGTCAGCGTCGCGGTCGTCGCCGCGGTCGCGGGGTTCGCCCTCGACACGGCGCTCACCGCACGGCAGTCGCCGACCCTCCTCATGTCGGTGCCCCTCGGACTGACGCTCGCCTTCATCGGCATCGCGCTGCTGTTCATGGCCGCGCCGATCCGCCGGCAGACCCGGGGGCGTGCCGAACGCCGGGTCGACCCGATGTACGCGACGCGGGTGGTGTTCCTCGCGAAGGCGTCGAGCATCTGCGGCGCCCTGTTCGGTGCGTTCGCGCTCGGGCTGCTCGTGTACCTCCTGACCCGCTCGGTCCTGCCTTCGCTAGGCTCGACCCTGCCGAACGCGGTGGCCTTCGGCGGTGGGATCGTGCTGACCGTGTGCGCCCTCGTCGCCGAGCGGATGTGCATCGCCCCGCCACCGGACGAGGACGACCAGGACGGGCGGGGCACCACCACGGCGTGACCGTCCTGCCGGTCGACGAGGACCGATCACCGCAGACCAGGAGACCCCGATGCCGCGCGAACGACTCGACGAGAGCGGCCTCGGCCTGCACGACGTCAGCTGGACGCGGGTCTCCGCGAAGCTGGTCTGGACCGACCTGGTCGGGACCGTCCTGGTGGGCGGCATCGTGACCGCGGGGCTCGTGCTCCTCGGTGTCGCGAGCGGCGGCACGGGCGGCACGGCGGGCCTCGTCTGGTTCCTCATCGGGGCCGCGGTCGGCATCGTCACGCTCGTCACCGCCCTCCTCACCCCGCGGCGCATCCGCTCCATCGGCTACGCGCTGCGCGACGACGACCTCGTCCTCCGCCGCGGGCTGATGTGGCAGCGCTTCACCGCGGTGCCCTACGGCCGCCTGCAGCTCGTCGACGTGAACCGGGGACCGCTCGACCGGGCGCTCGGGATGAGCGAGCTGAAGTTCGTCACCGCGGCGGCGTCGTCGAACATCCGCATCCCGGGCATCCCCGCCGGCCAGGCCGACGAGCTGCGCGACCGGCTGGTCGAGCTCGCCGAGTCCCGGCGCGCCGGACTGTAGGCCCACCGTGACGTTCCGGCCCGACGCGCCCCTGCCCGCGCCGCCCCGCAAGGGCGACGCGGTGGCGGCAGCGCCCCTCACCGACGGCGAGTGGCACCGCCTGCACCCGCTCACGCCGCTGCTCAAGGGCGGCATCTTCCTCGTCGTCATCCTCGGCTACGTGCTCAACAACCTGCGCGACCAGATCGTCGAGGTCTTCATCCCGGGCGAGGGCGGCCCGCAGGAGGACGGCGACCCGGTCCGCTACGTCTACGAGCACGGGGTCGTCGGCTGGGTGCTGCTCGGCGTGGTCGTGCTCCTCCTGGTGCTGCTGGGGCTCTTCACCCTCTCCTGGCGGATGCACGAGTTCCGGGTGACCGGCGAGATCGTCGAGGTCCGCTCGGGCGTCGTGTTCCGCACGCACCGCAAGGCCCGGCTCGACCGCATCCAGGGCATCAACATCTCCCGCCCGCTCGTCCCGCGGCTGTTCGGCACGGCGAAGCTCGAGATCGCGCAGGCCGGCAACGACGCGAACGTCCAGCTCGCCTACCTCGGGGCCAAGGCGGCGGACGACCTGCGGCAGCGCATCCTCGTGCTGGCCTCGGGCGCGAAGGACCCGGAGCAGTCCCGGTCCGCCGCGGCCGCCGGCGGGGTCTTCCAGGGGCGCGTCGACGACTTCCTCGCCCCGGAGCTCGATCCCGAGGCCGTGCACGCGAGCCGCGTCGTCCGGGTGCACCCCGGTCGCCTCATCGCGTCGATGCTGCTCTCCGGCACGACGGTCGTCATCCTGCTGCTCGTCGTCGCGATCATCGTGAGCATCAGCCTGACCGGGCAGTACTTCCTGCTCGTGTCGCTGTTCCCCGCCGTCATCGGCGCCGGCGGCTACTACGTCCGCAAGTTCTCGAAGTCGCTCCGGTACACGATCGCGGAGACCCGCGACGGCATCCGGATCGGCTTCGGGCTGTTCTCGACCTCGAACGAGACGCTGCCGCCCGGACGCATCCACGCCGTGAGCGTCGCGCAGCCGCTGCTCTGGCGGCCGTTCGGCTGGTGGGACGTCCGCATCAACCGGGCGACGAACGCCGGCAACGGGGCCTCCACGAACCAGCAGGTGTCGTCCATCGTGCTGCCCGTCGGCACGGCCGCGGACGTCCGTCAGGTGCTCGAGATCATCCTGCCGGAGCTGGTCGGCTCGGCCGTCGTCGGCCCGGCGGCGTCGATGGAGCGTCTGCGCGAGGGCTCGGCCGAGGCGGTGGGCGTCGTCGACGACAGCCTCACCACCACCGGCGACCGCGGCGGCTTCGTGCACTCGCCGCGCCGTGGCCGGTGGCTGCGGCCGTTCTCGGCGTCGCGGAACGGGTACCGCTTCGTGCCGGGTGCCGTGCTGCTGCGGCTCGGTGCCGTCTGGCGCTCGCTCGTCGTGGTCCCGCTGCCGCGCGTGCAGAGCGTCAAGGTGACGCAGGGGCCGGTGGAGCGGGCGCTCCGGCTGGCGTCGGTGCACGTGCACACCGTGTCGGGTCCGGTGTCCGCCCGCGTCGGTGCGCTCGACGCGGGGGACGCGCAGCGCCTCTGGTCGGGCACGACGGAGCGCGCGGTCGAGGCCGCGGCCGCCGACACCACGCACCGCTGGCGCGACGGCCAGGAGGCCCGCCCAGCCACCGACACGTCGGCGCACGGTCACCTGGTGGCCGGGCCGGGCTGGGGAGGCCGGCCCGACGGCCGGCCGAGGCCCGCGTGGCTGACGCAGGACGGGCCTCCCGACTGGCACGGGGTCCCGTGGCCGGGAGCCGTCCGGTGAGGGCGGGACGACTCGGCGTCGGCATCGTCGGCGCCGGACGGGTCGGCCCCGTGCTCGGCGCCGCGCTCGCGAACGCCGAGCATGCCGTCGTCGGGATCACCGCCGTCTCCGCGGCCGGCCGCGACCGCGCCGAGGCGATGCTGCCCGGCGCACCCGTGCTCGGCACCCCCGAGCTCGTCGAGCGCAGCGAGCTCGTGCTCCTCGCCGTCTCGGACGACCAGCTGCCGTCGCTCGTGCAGGGCCTGGCGGACGCGGGCATCTGGCAGCCGGGGCAGCTCGTCGTGCACACGAGCCCCGACCACGGCGTCGACGTCCTGGCGCCGGCGATGCGGTCCGGCGCCATCCCCCTCGCGATCCACCCGGCGATGGCGTTCACCGGGACGAGCGTCGACCTCGCCCGGCTCCGCGACGCCTACTGCGCCGTGACCGCCCCCGCACCGGTGCTGCCCATCGCCCAAGCGCTCGTCGTCGAGATGGGTGCCGAGCCGTTCGTCGTCGCCGAGCAGGACCGCCCCGCGTACGCCGACGCCGTCCGCGCGGCGGTGAGCTTCTCGACCGCGATCGTCGACCAGTCCGCCGGCACGCTCGCCGGCATCGGCGTGGAGCACCCCGGGCGCGTGCTCGGCGCGCTCGTGCGCTCGGCCGTCGACAACGCGCTGACCGCGGCCGACGGGCAGTCGGTGCTCTGAGCGCGCCGGGGGAGTGCGGCCGGACGGGTAGCATCGACGCGATCCCCCACGACCTCCGGAGCCGCACCCGCATGACC